>NZ_JBRBCB010000001.1:0-274047 GCF_053479455.1 Corynebacterium sp. 20-84 | reverse complement strand
GGCGTGGAGCACAGCAATGACCCTATCAACGGCTTGGATTGGCCTCACTTGCTTTTAGCGTGCTCGGTTTATGCTCGGTCTGTGCTCGGCAATAAAACTGACAACCTGAGACAACCCACGGCGGCGGAGACAAAAAGAAACCCCAGCCAAAAATGAACTAGTCCCCGACACAAACAACCCCCGACACCCAGCCCCCCGGAACGAACCCGGCAACCCTGTTCTAACGCACAGGCAGAAAAATTACGGGGCCCGGTCCCAGATCCCCGACTCAGCTGTAAACATTGTTTACTCACCACTGACGAACCTTTCCCGGATCGCGGGCAAAACGGTGGCGGGGAGGGCAAGCCAGCTGTAAACATTGTTTACTGCTGAACCGACAACCCCCGCACCTAACCCCGCGGAGACAAGGAGTACGACCATGGCCACCGAAAAACAGAAGAACTGGGTCGGGTGCGGACCCGTGATCTCCGTTCGAGTCGAACCCGAACTCGTCGAACGCCTCGACGCCCTAGCCAAACGCACCCACCGCCCCCGCAGCGCCTACATCCGCATGGCCCTGTGGGCCATGCTCCCCCACCTCGAACACATGCACTGGGACCAGGTCGCCGCCGACTACGAAGACCTCGCCATCAACGCCTTCGAAGAAATCCCCCTCGGATTCATGGAGGACGCACTCAAAAAAGACCGAAAGGAACAAAACCTGAATTCCCAAGTCCAAGACTTGGTGCCTAACCCTGAGGAAGCTCCTACCAACAAGGCTACGTACGACCATTAAGCAAATAGGGAGCGCCTTTTAGCGACATCTTGAAGAAATGATTCCTTGTCATCACAGTAAATTTCAATGGAAGAAGCCTTTACACGCCCTTTGTAAAGATCCTCCACTGGAACTGAGGGGTCCACCTCAAGCCTCACATTGACTTCGCTCAAAACAGGGATCCTAAGATGGCCATTCCCATCAACTGTAATGTCTCCCCCCTGTCCTGCCCCTACCGATTTCGCACTCGTCAAATGCGACCACGGTATTTCACAAATAAGCCTCTTCCCATATCGGATGACTAACCCCTGAGGGGTCATGAAATGCGGCCTGTCCCGGACTGATGCGTAAAATCCAGTTAGGAGAACCACCGCGTAGATGCTTATGGCAAGAAAAAGATATCGCCAAAATTTACTAGGCACAGCTAAGTGGACGACACTAATTTCCACGGCACTCAGGCCTAAAACCACAAAAATTACAGCTCGCAGATTCTTGTGAACTGTATAGAACTCTCTGTCACGTTTAGGATTCCCGGAGGAACTAAAGATATTCAGGGCAGAAGTAAGGGAGCTAACTTCCGAAACAATTAAGGCCAGAACTTTACGGGGCACACCAAATTTCGGAGCAGTTATAGACAGCGAGCTCGCCCAAGAACCCCCACTGTGGTGACAATCCCGCCACATCACCCAAAACAGTATGAAAAGTGCCGCAGCGATCAAGGTGATCGGCAAAAGGAACCACCAACCCGGCACGCCGGATGATGTGTTTACCAAGAAAAATACTACTATCTCAGATATAAGCGCACTGGCCAGAAGAGACCGGAAAATAACTTTCATTTATCGCTCCTCGCCACCACGCGAGTGCATGATTCAGTTAAAAACCCCTCACCAGTTTTAACTTTTTTATGCAGAACTTCGTAAACATGCCAATGAGCCTTCCCCTCCATAAACAGCGAACGCCGCCGATGGTTAAACGAGGTGACAGTTGTAGTCACATCGTTTTTCGCATCATATATATACGATGTTTGCTCTTCCGTACCGCGCCTTACATGCCAGTCGAGAGACGAGTTCTTCCCCTCAAATACGCCACTTTGGCGCATCTCTTCTTCCGGGAGAGGGTCCCACCAAAAAACATCGTAAACGAAGGCATACGCCGCAGGAGACCCTTGGAGCCAGTCCACGACCGTGCGGTTCCATTGCGCTTCAGGGAATAGGTTTGAGGTGAACCCGCTAGAGTAGAATAAAACTTGACCGCCTTCAACAGTGAAAACATCAGATACATCTCTGCGGATAAGAGATGCGGATGTCCCAAGTTTTTGAGAGGCGGAATCAAGAGAAACCTTAGAAGAATCGATACCTATGAAAGTTAGGTTCCTCTTCAGCTTAGATAAACGGCTGAGCATTTCGCCGCTCCCGCATCCTAAATCAAGAACAGTATCGATGTTCTTGATATTGGTGATCAGTCTTTCCAAGACTGGATAGCAGAACTCATGCCCATCCCACACCTCATGGAGCAATTTTTCACTTAGCGTCCCATACGTTGTTCCGGAAGAATCGCCTACCATTTTCACCCGCTCCTCATTACGGTAAATATAGATCGATAAGGCGATGGCGCTTACCGATCTGATAATCAAATCGGTAAGCGTCACTCACGCCGTAACGTCGGCAAATCTTTCCATCTTCGACCCTGTACCAGGTCAAACCATTAAAATCGACCTCAGCACCTTTGGACCATGGCCCCTGCCAGGTCCCTCGAACGGTCCATTTCCACGCAACCTCCCCATCAGACGAAGACCACATTCTGAGAATGCTCAGCCGATGATCGGGGAGGAGAGCGAACACATGTCGCAATCGCCGCTCTAACTCCTCTGCCTGCAATAACTCCGTTTTTCCGGGGTAATCATGGTAGACACCGGCAGGGTTAGACCACCTTCGGACTGCTGACAAATCATGGTTATTCCATAATTCGTCGCAATAACGCGCAACAATTTCGATATCAGCCGAACTCATTCGCGCCGACCTTCCACCAAATCAATAAACTCTTTCATATCTGTGCAATTCACTTCCTCCACGATCTTCCCGTCAGAAATCGTGGCAAAAGTAATACCGTAGATGTTCACCCGAGTGCGCTGATCTAAATCATTCCTGGAGATCATAGGTTTGACGGACAATATCCAATCCCACCCGATCGTGGGCGATGATTGGTCCTGGAGAACCCGACGAACTTCAACATGAGGGTCTTCAAAGACTTCAAACCACTGGCGGAGGTTAGAAGTTAGCTCTTCAATACCGCGAAGACGAGTCTTTCCCGACACATCATGAAATAGACACTCTGCCGAGACGAAGTCAGAAATTCTCTCCAAGTCCCCCTCCCTCCATACTGTATCCACATACTTTTGAACATTAAACTCTTGCATTCCACTGTTCCTTCGTCATTGCTACCCGGATTGCGGCCACTTTTGCCGAGTCGCGGCGCATGAAATAATTATCAATACGCCCGACAATGACGTCGCCGAATTTGCAAAAAGCCGCAAGGGACGCTTGGTTATCTTCAGCGATCGTTCCTTCCAAAACGGTGCAAAATGTATTTTGGAATAAATCATCAATCGCAAAGGTCAACAACTCGAGACCGTATCCCGCAGACCGTTCAAGGGGGTCCACAAAGACCTCTAAATGCCAAACCCACGGATAGTCAAAGGTGGGGTAGGTAACGACTATCCCGACGGCAGTACCCTCCGCAACCAGTGTGTGGCTTCTGACGTGTTTTGCTAGAGTCGGGGAAAGTTCCGCTTGTTCAACATCATCAAAATCGCTCCATTGGAAATCTGTCCCGGTGTGCGCCATGCGGTTATTCGGATTTGATAACCACACTTCAATATGGGATAGGTCTTCGGGAAGTGTTTCTCGTATCATCTCAATAGGTTTCTTTCTTTTCAGCGGATTTTTTTAAGTCATGCCACAATCGATCCGGACTGGGGCACCCTCCGGGGGTCGTGCGCTTCGCCGAAAGAGCTAGGCCAGCCTCGGCTTCCACAAACACAACACCCGCTTGAATTAGTTTCGAGCGATTGGTTTCATATAGGGAATTGCCGAATAATCCCTCAGGTAGAGAAACGTAGAGGCGAGTTTTGTTTAAACTAAGCTGAGCAACCATCAGGGACAGGCTGTCCGTAATTCCGGCAGCGAGCTTATTCACAAAATTGAAGGTAGCTGGATACACAAAGACTTGTTCAGAGTCTCGTGCAAGCTTTTGATGATCCACGGGCCCGAACATATCGTTTATTACCACGGCACTGGAAAAGGTCTCCAACGCCAGCGGTGTAACAAAAGAATGCGCTGAACGCGTCACAATGACATTCAATGAGCTCAGATCTGCCATCTGATCCAGCGTGGCTAAGACACCGGGAACGAAAGCGGCCGAAGGGGCACCCGAGATAATTAAAGTATTCATGATATTTCCCCTCTAAGCATCATGCACAAATGGTCAAACTCGGATGACACTTCCTCCATAATTCGATCCACGGACTGCGTGCCATCTAGCACCTCTTCAAGAACCTTCTGCCACATCTGTCCATTACTTTCCACTTTCGGCAGCCCTTTCAATCGCGCCAAACTCAGATTCATATATGAAGCAGTTGCGAAACCTGGTACGGAATCAGGCCCACAGGGCTCACCGTAAGCGATACCTGCATCCCAGATTTCCCTAGCCGCATTAGCACCTACCACATAGACGGCAACGGTGTCATGGCGTTTTTCCAAAAATTTAAGTCGAGCATATTTCACAAGCACGTTCTTTACGGAACACGCAAGACTTAAGAGATCGTCAAACTGACGCAAGCTAGGCCTTGTAAAATAGATTTGGTACACATCTTTCCCATTAAGGGTGCTTGCAGAATGGGGATTTAAATAACCCCAATATTTTGTGAAATTCGGGTGAATGGTTTCTCGTCTAGCCGCCTCATAGAGGACGCGGGGGGAGTCTTCCCTCGCCACTGGCCTACCTCTTTCCCTCAATGATTTCTCGCACCAGTGAGAGTACTTACTCAAAGCCGTTAAATTCTCAACATCTTTAAGGCGCAGACCACAATGGTGAGAGAGGTACTCGAAACGGACACGTGGATCCTGACAGGCACGCTCCAGTGTCGAACGAAGTGGGCTAGTTAAAGTAGCTTCTGGTCGCATAGTTCTTTATTAAAGCTTTCAGGATAAAGGCGCATCGATCATCCTGCTCAACTTCGTTGTAGTAGCCACAGAGGCGAATGAAGAGATACTTAATAAGAGCAAGGTGAAGAGATTTAGAACCGTCTACGCGGGGTAACCATTCTTTCTCTATAACCCCGATATGGTGAAGAAATATGGACAGCTGTGCCCACTCGGTCTCATTCTCCTTCACAACACTGCGGACGGAGACGAAGATCAATCCGGCAAGCAATGAAGCCGCATCTAGATCGGGGGTTCCAAGTCCGGAATTCTCCCAGTCCACTATGGCAACGTCTCCCCGGTCGCCCGACACTAGGAGATTGTCGGGTTTAAGGTCTCCGTGAATGAAATGCATGGGCCGTGAGATGACCAGAGGGGCCGCGATAATCTCCCTAATCTCTGCATCCTGCAGAGCGTTTTGAGATAGATAATGGAGAGTATTAGATCGTCGGATCAAAGAGAGATCGACATCCATCGTCTCAGGAAATGACATCCAATGAACCTCCTGCGACGGCATATTTGCGATGAGCATAAGAACATCCATAATGTGCCGTGAAGTGATGGCTGGGTCCTTGAGCCAAGCCTTATCCAATGTCTCAAAGCCGAATAATCGCTCCTGCGAGATCGAATCGGGGTGAGCATTTAAGGGGGCCGGGACCTTAATTCTGCCTTCAAACCCGCGTGCGACAATAGCTCGTCGAGCGTGGCGCATGTTCTCTAATTCGCGTAGACCGTCTCGACTTTCTTTTACAAAAACTCTGCGGCCGTCGGCAAGATGCTTACCGGCGACCGCAGGGTGCGTACGTCTCAATTTCGTATTAGCACTTCGCGACGATGGTCGCGATAGTGCTGCCCATACGCAGTTCGTAATCTGCGTCATCGACGTCGATTACGACGGCCTGCTGGACGGAATCCGCTTCCCGCATATCCACATCGGAAAGCAGCTGGTCGAGTTCCAGAATGGTGTTAGACATATCGATCCCTTTCAAAGGAGGTTGCTATCGGCAGTGTGCGTATGCACAAATTTGACGGTAGCTGAAAACATGGACGTTTTTCTCCTAGAAAGTAAATTGGGGGTATATATTCCCCCGTAACCGCAGGTGGTCATTTTTATCGGCAATCAAAAATTACCCCCGGAAGGTCACCCTGAACTAGCCCCCGAAAGTTGGACTGGTTTAATTCTAGGCGGTGAGGGCTTTACGGGTCTGATTCCGATATTGCATCGGGGCCAGGCCCTTTAGTCGTTGTTGGATGCGTTCGGTGTTGTACCACCCGATGTACTCGTCGATCGCTTGGTTGAACTCTGCGACGGTGTCGAAGACTTCGCCGTGGTACATCTCGGTTTTCAAGTGCCCGAAGAAATTCTCCATGACCGCGTTGTCGTAACAGTTGGCTTTACGCGACATCGACTGCACACCACCGTTGTCGCCGATTAGGTCACGCCAGGAGGCATGCTGGTACTGGAAGCCTTGATCGGTGTGCATCATCCACCCGGGTTCAGGTGCACACGCCGCGATCGCCTTGGACAAAGAATCGGTGGTAAACGCTGTCGACGGCGATGTGGCAACGGTGTGGGCAACGATTGAACGGTCGAACAGATCCATCACCGGTGACAGGTAGACCTTGCGGCCTGCGACCCTGAACTCGGTGACGTCGCTGACAAAGACGGCATTTGGCTTATCTGGGGTGAACTTGCGGTCGAGCTTGTTGTCAGCGATGTGGCTGATCGTCCCAGCGTAGGAAACATAAGGCCTGCGTTGGCGGATCTTGGCTCGAAGACCCATCTCGCGCATGAGTTTGTAGACGAGTTTGTGGTTGACCACCCAGCCCTGGTTACGCAGGTCCAGCAGCACCCGCCGGTAGCCATAGCGATGCTTATTGCGTTCGAAGCTTTCCCGGATCGCGTCTTTGAGCACTGCGTACTTATCCGGTTCGCTGAGTCGTTTCTGGTGGTAGAAGAATGTCGACCGTGGGATGCCAGCGGCGTCTAGGAGGTACTCGAGACGATGCCGTGACTTGAGGATGACGATCGCCTGGACTTTCAGGCGTGTCCCTGGTTCCTCAAGTCCCGCAATTTTTTTAGATAAGCGTTTTCCGCTTCCAACCGTGCGATCTGGCGGCGCAGCTTGTCTTCTTCTGTAAGCCGCTTCGGTGCGGCCGAGCCTTTGGGTCTGCCCTTCGGCTTCGGTTTTAGTGCCTCATCGCCACCTTGACGCCATTTCCACGACCACCCGCTGACCAGCTGCTCTGATGACAGGCCAAATTCGCGTGCAAGATCCATCACCGTCTCGCCGGCAAGGTGGCGTTGGACAACTTCCTTCTTGATTTCGAACGAGTACTGCTGCTTAGTCGGTTTCTCCACAAGACATAGCTTGCCATGCAGCTGAAACCGACGACGCAGCCTACGGACGGCGTCTTTGGAGACACCAAGAGCATTGGCAGCGGCACCATAGCCCATGCCTTGCTCAAATAGTTCAACCAACTGCTCGCGCTGATATTCACTTAGCGAACTTCGTGCTCTCAAAGAAAACTACTCCCCACTAGTCGGTAACTGATTTCTCAGTCCAACTAATGGGGAGCAGTTCATGAACAGGCCACGGGGGCTTTCGTGTGTGGAGCCACCTGCGAGAATCGAACTCGCGACCTTCTCATTACGAGTGAGATGCTCTACCGACTGAGCTAAGGTGGCGCGGATCAGGGCGCACGCGTGCGCGACTTGTTCCGAGGGGATAGCTTAATCGACGAGTGCGCCGCCACAAAAATCGCAGGTGAAAAGGCGTGCTAGGACTGCATCGAGAATGTGCAGCCGACACCGGCCTGCCGCGCCAACCGCGTCAGTTGGCACGGCAAGCTTTGCGGATGCGGCCGAGCATGCCGTTGAACGCGATGACGGGCAGGACGGACTGGTCGAGGCGTTCGCGGCACTGCGCGATGGCGTCGAGGCATTCAGTGAGCCCGGCCAGATCCACGCGGCCGGCGATCTCGCGGGACAGGCCTTCGTAATCGGGGTGAATGAGTTCAAGCCCGCTCTCAGCGCCGATGACCATCGCGTCGCGGTAGATGCCAGCGAGGTCGACAAGGGTGAGGTCGAGGACGTCGCGAAGCCGGCGCGTGCCGCGCGCTTTCTGCTTGGCTTCGAGCTCCTTCAGCGAGCCGGACGCCCCCTTCAAGGCGCGGGCGGCACCTTTGCCTTTCGCGCCCATGCCGAGCGCGTTTTCAAGTTTCTCGCGCTCCTCCTCATCGGCTTCGGCGTAGGCGTCCTTCGCTTCGGCATCGGCGGATTTCACCAGCGCGGCGACAGCTTGAAATGCCTGGTCGCCGTGGAAGACGAGCTCGGCAAGGTTGATCGCGCTCGCGCGCCTACGCTGCGCGGCCACACTGCGCACCAGGCGCCGCGCGCGCCCGACATGGTGCAGCGACGTCGCGGCCGCCAGACGCGCATCAGCTTCGGAGGCACCTTCCTCTTCGACGAGCAGACGCACGATTTCGCTTGTCGACGGCGCCGGCACGTACACATGCCTGCACCTCGACCTCAGCGTGGTCGAGAAATCCTCCGGATCTGTGGACGGGGCACACATGATGATCACGGTGGATTCGGGTGGCTCTTCGACGGTCTTGAGGAAGGCGTCGGCGGCGGCCGTCGAAAAGCGATCTGCGTCGTCGATGACCACGACCCGCCACTTGCCTACCGACGGTAACCGCGCTGCCTGCGCAATGATTCCACGCACCGTGTCCACCTTGATGCCCAGCTCCTGCGGAACGATGTGCACGACATCCGTGTGCGAACCCGACAACGCGTCACGGCACGCCCGACAGCGCCCGCACCCGATCTCATCGGGGTCCGTGCACATGAGCGCAGCCGCGAAAGCGAGCGCCGAGGTCGAACGCCCCGCCCCTGGGGGCCCCGTGAACAACCACGAGTGCGTCATCGCGTGCGCGTCCGCCCCTGCGGCCCCGCGTGCGGCAGCCGCCGCCGACATGATCGTGTCGCGGACCGTCGGAATATCGGCGAGCCGCTCAGCCACGCTCCGCGGCGCGGCCTGCTGAGTAGGAGTCGTCGGGACAGTCACAGGCACCACCCTACTTCGCGATGGTTGACGGTATTGGGACTACGTCGGTACTGCGCCACGTAGAGTATTGGAACGTGAACAAGTTTTGGCGCGGCTTCCGCTGGCTCATGGGCACCCCATGGCCGCTGTACGCGTCCGTCTTGCTCTTCACCAATGTGGCAGCCGCGATCGCGATCATGGCATTCGTGCGCTACCTCATCCCCATGCCGGAAGCCCGGCAGCTCGGGGAAGTCGCTGCGGGCTTCGCGCCCGTCGGCATCCTGTACCTCATCTTCGCGGTGATCGTCGGCGGCCTCGTGTCGTACATGCTCTTCAGGTCCGTGCTGCTCTACCAGCGCCGACCCGACGACGTCGACCCTTATGTGGTGCGCAACCTCGTGCTGCGCATCCCGGTGCTGCAGACGCTGGTGGTGGCGATGATCTGGTTCATCGGCATCCTCATCGCCACCGCTGCCGCCTCACGCGTCGCGGGCAGCCTCGCTCTCGTGGTCGCCGTGTCGACGCTCATGGCTGGCCTGGTCACCTGCGTCCTCACCTACGTGCAGGCTGAACGCCTCGTCCGCCCCATCGCCGCGAACACCCTGTCCAAGCGTTTCGCGGACACCACGCTCGAGCCGCCGATCAAACAACGCCTATACATGACCTGGTTCATGACCTCAGGTGTGCCTCTCATCGGCATCCTGTTCCTGCTCGCTGCCCAACGCAACGGCTTCTTCGGCGACACTCCCGGCGAGCTCATGCCGTCCGTCTCCGCGCTCGCTGTCACAGCGATCGTGACCGGCATGGCCGGCACCGCCTTCGCGACCATGAGCGTCGTTGACCCCATCAAAGAGCTGCAGGAAGCCATCAACCGGGTCCGCCGCGGCGAGACCGACACCCAGGTGGACATTTACGACGCCTCCGAGCTCGGCGTACTCCAAGCCGGCTTCAACGAGATGATGCGCGGCCTCAACGAGCGTCAGCGCGTCCGCGACATCTTCGGCCAGTACGTCGGCAGCGAAGTCGCCCAGAAGGCTCTCGAGGAGAAGCCCGAACTGGGCGGCGAAGACCGCAAGGTGGCCGTGGTGTTCGTCGACGTCATCGGTTCGACGAATTTCGCGGTGAACCACACCCCGGAGGAGGTCGTCGACGCCCTCAACGAGTTCTTCGAGATCGTCGTGGATGTCGTGCACCGCAACAAGGGCGTGATCAACAAATTCGAGGGCGACGCCGCGCTCGCCGTGTTCGGCGCGCCCCTAGCGCTCAACGACTCCGCCTCGCACGCGCTCACCGCCGCGCGCGAACTGCGCCAGGAACTCGACGGACTGGAGCTCGAGGCCGGCATCGGTGTCGCCTCCGGCCACGTCGTCGCCGGGCACATCGGCGGCCAGGACCGTTTCGAGTACACCGTCATCGGCGACGCCGTGAACACCGCGGCGCGCCTCACCGAACTCGCGAAGGACTCCCCCGGTCGCGTCCTAACCAACCTGTCGACGCTCAAGGGCGCCAACGAAATCGAGCAGGCCCGCTGGACCGTGATGAAGTCGATCGAGCTACGCGGCCGCAATAAGATGACCCAACTGGCCCGCCCCGTCCGCCCGACGATGGCGGACAAGTACTAACTAGCCCCCGCTCCCCGCGTCCCAGGCTGCGCCGAAGGACGTTTGCCTTTTGTGGTTTGCCTTTTGCGCTTTTCGACGAAACGCCACCTGGGCTTTTGCCGCTGCGCCGACCCAAAAGGCAAACCACAAAAGGCAAACCTGCTCCCTGAGCTGGATCTGGGGAGCAGGTTGAGGTCCGTCAGCGTCGTGGTCCTTGGTCTCCGCCACGCTGACCACCGGGACTACTTGCGGCGCGAGCCAGCCTTCACCACGCGCTTCGTGGTCTGCGGTGGCTTCTTCGCGGTCTTTTTGGCGGTTTTCTTAGCCGTCTTCTTCGCCGTTTTCTTGGCGGACTTCTTCGCTGCCTTCTTCTTAGTGGCCTTCTTACCGCCGCCGGCGCCCTCTTCTGCCTCGCGGGCGCGGCGTGCCGAGAGCAGCTCATTCGCACGCTGGTCGGTCATGGTCTCCGGGGTGTCGCCGCGCTGGAGGGACGCATTGGTCTCACCGTCGGTGACATACGGGCCGAAACGGCCGTCTTTCACGGTCATGGGTTTGCCGGAGACGTCGTTGTCGCCGAGCATCTTCAGTGGCGGCTTGGCGGCGGCGCGGCCGCGGCGCTTCGGTTCGGCGTAGATGCGGCGGGCCTCGTCGAGAGTGATGGAGAAGATCTGCTCCTCATTCGCCAATGAGCGGGAGTCACTGCCCTTCTTCAGGTATGGGCCGTAGCGGCCATTCTGGGCGGTGATCATCTCACCATCAGCAGGATCCTCACCGACTTCGCGCGGCAGGGAGAGAAGCTGCAGGGCCTCGTCCAGGGTCACCGACGACGGCTCCATGGAGGAGAAGAGGGAGGCGGTGGCGGGCTTGAGTTGCTCGTCGATAAGCTGCTCGATCCGCTTCGCCTTCTGGTTGGCCGCGGTCTTGGTCTCCCAATTCTTGGCACGCTTGCCCTCGGCGGCGCGCTGTGCATCCTCCTCGGCGCGCTCCTGCGCGATGATCTCCTCGGCTTTGGCCTCGGCGGTGGCGCGCTCGTCGTCGCGAACGAGCTCGGTGACATAGGGGCCGTAGCGGCCTTCCTTCGCCACGACGGTGCGGCCGGTGGCCGGGTTGGAGCCAAGCTCACGGCCGGTCGGCGGGGTGGCGAAGAGTTTCTCCGCCATCTCCATGGTCACCTCGTCCGGGGTGGTGGACTCGGGCAGGTTGGCGCGCTGGTACTCGGGCTCACCCTCAGCCGTCGTGCCCACCTGGCGCTCTAGGTACGGGCCGTAGCGGCCGACGCGGACGTAGACCGGGCGGTCCTCGTCGTCGCGGAAGAGCTCGAGGGAGTTCACGCGGCGAGCGTCGATGGACTCGAGGTTGTTCTCGATGATCGCTTTCAGGCCGCCCCGGCGCGCGATGGCCTCGGCGGTGGACTCGTCGGCATCGGCATCGCCGAAGTAGAAGCCGGTGAGCCACTGGGTGCGGTTCTCGGTGCCGCGGGCGATCTCGTCGAGTTCGTCCTCCATGGACGAGGTGAATTCGTAGTCGACGAGGGCGTCGAAATTCTGCTCCATGAGCCCGACGACGGAGAACGCGACCCAGGTAGGAACAAGGGCGTTACCGCGCGGGGCGACGTAGCCGCGGTCCTGAATGGTCTTGATGATCGACGCGTACGTCGACGGGCGCCCGATGCCGAGTTCTTCCATCTTCTTCACCAGGCTGGCCTCGGTGTAGCGTGCCGGCGGGTTGGTGGAGTGGCCATCGGCGGTGACATCGCGGGTGGCCAGGGCATCGCCCTTGGACAGCTGCGGCAGGTATTTCTCGTTTTTGTCCTGCGTGTCCGAATAGGCGCGAAGCCAACCGGGGAAGGTGACGGTGCGACCGGAGGCGGACAGCTCGACATTCTCGCCGGAGGTCGCTTGGCCCGCGATGGTCGCGGTGACGGACGTGCCGCGGGCGTCTTCCATCTGGGAGGCGACGGTGCGCTGCCAGATGAGCTCGTAGAGCTTGAACTCTTCGGCGTCCAGGGAGCGGGCGAGCTCGCCGGGGGTGGCGAAACGTTCGCCTGCCGGGCGGATCGCTTCGTGGGCCTCCTGGGAGTTCTTCACCTTGCGGTCGTAGCGGCGCGGGGCGTCGGAGACGTAGTTGGCGCCATATAGTTCCGTTGCTGCGGCCCTAGCCGCAGCAATGCCCTGCTTGGACAGGGAGGTCGAGTCCGTACGCATGTAGGTGATGTGGCCGTTTTCGTACAGGCGCTGCGCGATGCGCATGGTGCGGGCCGAGGTGAAGTGCAGTTTCGCACCGGCGGCCTGCTGCAGCGTCGAGGTCATGAACGGCGGGTAGGGCCGGCGGGTGTACGGCTTGGACACCACGTCGGTGACTTCCATGTCCTGGCCGGTCAGGGCTTCCGCGAGGGCGCGGGCGTCCTGTTCGTCGACCACGACGAGTTCATCGTTTTTGAGTTTTCCGCGGTCGTCGAAGTCTTTGCCTTGGGCGATGCGGGAGCCGTCGATAAGCGTGAGCTTGGCGTCGAAGGTCTCGCCGGAGCGCTCGAGCGATGCGGTGAGGTCCCAGTATGCAGCGGAAATGAACGCCATGCGCTCGCGTTCGCGCTCGACGATGACGCGCGTGGCCACGGATTGGACGCGGCCGGCGGACAGGCGCGGCATGACCTTTTTCCACAGCACGGGGCTGACCTCGTAGCCGTAGAGGCGGTCGAGGATACGGCGGGTTTCCTGCGCGTCGACGAGGTCCATGTCCAGCTCGCGCGTGTTTTCCGCGGCTTCCTTGATCGCGGATTCGGTGATCTCGTTGAACACCATGCGCTCGACGGGCACCTTCGGCTTGAGCACCTCGAGCAGGTGCCACGCAATCGCCTCGCCCTCGCGGTCCGGGTCTGTTGCGAGCAGCAGCTTGTCGGACTGCTTCAGCTTGGCTTTAAGGTCCGTGACCTTCTTCTTTTTGTCGGCGCTGACCACGTAAATCGGCTGGAATTCCGCCTCCGGGTTCACACCGAGCTTCGCCCACGGTTCCTTCTTGTACTTCGCGGGAATGTCCGCCGCGCGGCCGGGAAGATCGCGGATGTGGCCCACAGACGCCTCGACGAAATACGCGTCACCCAGGTACTTCTGGATCTTCTTCGCTTTCGTCTGCGACTCCACAATCACCAGGGTCTTGCCCTGTCCGTTCTGCTCAGCCACGCCGCGTGACTCCTTAAATATTCGCGTCAACGATTCTCTCAAAGACAACTACCACTAATTTCGCGGCTGCGCGTAAACGAGGGGTAGCGCTTTTTCGCTTATCGACGTTAACACTGCCCACCCCCACCCCTCCCGCCCCACTACACTTTCCGCCAGAGGTCGCGTCTCGGGTGTGCCGGATGCGCCGTGGCAAAAGGGAAGGACGAAAAGCTGTGACTGACGTGGTCGACTCGCTCATCGGGTTTGTGGAGCAGCTCATGACCACCCCGCTGTTCTACCCCCTGCTCAGCCTGGTCATCGCCTTGGACGCGCTTTGTCCGCTGTTGCCGTCGGAAACCGTGCTGAATTTGGCGGGCGCGTTCTCCGGTTCGCAGGGCGTGCCGGATGTGCGGTGGATTTTCGCCGCAGCGCTGATCGGCGCGATCATCGGCGACAACCTCTGCTTCATGTTGGGCAGCCGTCTGATCCGGGTGGTCAACCAGCTCGACCCCGAATCGCGGGCCGGCAAGACAATCGAGTGGGTGCGCGAAAACCAGAACAAGCGCGCGGGGGTGACCATCATCGTCGCCCGCTTTTTGCCGTGGGCGCGCTGGGTAGCCACGATCCTTTTGGGCTCAGTGCGCTACAACTGGTTTTTGTTCTTCATCTACGACACCATCGGTGTCTTTCTCTGGGTCACCATCGGCGTCGGCGTGGGCTACGTCGGCGGCTCCATCCTCTCCGACTTCCCGCTGCTGGCCATGCTCGTCGGCGTGACCCTGGGATCGCTCGTGGGCTTCGGCATCCAGAAACTCCAGTCCAGATTGGCGGAGTGGAACGACGTGCGCCGCGGCATGTCCGCCATTTAGCGCAGCCGGACTAAGGAGCGGGGTCGCGACATGACGAAACCCCGGCGCGGGGCCGGGGTGAGCTGCGTCGTCGATAAGCTTAAAGCGCGCGGACCTGCTGTGCCTGCGGGCCCTTGCTGCCCTCGCCGATCTCGAATTCGACCTGCTGATTCTCCTCGAGGGTGCGGAAACCACTGCCCTGAATCTCGGAGTAGTGGACGAACACGTCAGCGGAGCCGTCGTCCGGGGCGATGAAGCCGAAGCCCTTTTCGGCGTTGAACCACTTCACTGTTCCAGTAGCCATTGTGATAAAACCTTTCGTGTTTTCCGGCCGGTGCCGGATTGTTCGCGGTCGTGCTGGCAAAACTCGCGAGCACCCCGTGAAAGGCGCACACAAAATCTGCGACCACTGCTATTTTGCCATGCTTTAGTCTTTTACGTCGGACGTGTTTTTGGCTTCAAGGAGATCGCATGGCGCACAGCGGATACGGCGGTTTCGCCGACGAGCTCATCGACGGTCTCACGCGCGCGCTTCCCGCCGCGACACTCACCCATGTGCGGACAGTTGCGGCGCAGCCGTCGCGCACCGCGCCATGGCCGGAGTGGGTGGACCCCGAACTCAAAAGCACGCTTATCGACGCCGGCATCCGCGACCTCTATTCCCATCAGCGCCTGACCGCGGACGCGGCATGGGAAGGCCGCGATGTCGTCGTGGCGACGGGGACCTCCTCCGGGAAATCCCTGGGCTACCAGCTGCCCGTCTTGAGTACCCTCGCTGACGACCCGACTGCCTGCGCTTTGTACATCACCCCCACCAAAGCCCTCGGGTCCGACCAATTGCTGGCCATGAGCTCCCTGACCAAGGGGCATCCCCGTTTGAGCGGGCCGAAAGGAGTGAACGCCGCCCCCTACGACGGCGACACCCCCACTGAGGCCCGCGCGACGATCCGGGAGACCACCCGTTTCGCGTTCACCAACCCGGACATGCTGCACGCGGGCATCTTGTCGTCGCATGTGCGGTGGGCGCGGTTTCTCCGCCACCTGAAATACGTGGTGGTCGACGAATGCCACACCTACCGCGGTGTGTTCGGCGCGAATGTGGCGCTGGTGCTGCGTCGCTTAGACCGCCTCGCGCGAGCCTACGGTGCGCGCCCGACCTTCATTTTCGCCTCCGCGACCGCCGCTGATCCAGCTGCGCATGCCTCGCGGTTGTGCGGACGCGACGTCGTAGCCGTCACCGACGATGGAGCACCGACCGGCGAGCGCACCTACGCCCTGTGGGAGCCCGGCTTCATCGAAGGCGCCGAGGGCGAGAACGGCGCTCCCGTCCGTCGCGCCGCCACCACTGAAGCGGGCGCGATGATGGCGAATCTCGTCGCCGCAGGCGCGCGGACCTTGACTTTCGTGCGGTCGCGGCGGGCCAGCGAGACCGTCGCGATGCGCGCTGCCGAAGACCTCGTCGCTGCCGGACGCGCCGACTTCGCCCGCCGCATCGCCTCGTACCGCGCCGGCTACCTCGCCGAGGACCGTAGGGCACTCGAACGCGCCTTGGACAACGGCGACCTGCTCGGCATGGCCACCACGAATGCGCTGGAGCTCGGCATCGACGTCGGTGGACTCGACGCTGTGGTCATGGCGGGCTTTCCCGGAACGGTCGCTTCCTTCAAGCAACAGGCCGGCCGCGCCGGACGCCGCGGGCAATCATCGCTGGTCGTGATGGTCGCCCGTGACGAACCCATGGACACCTACCTCGTCCACCACCCCGAAGCGCTGCTGGACAAGCCGGTGGAAAACAGCGTGTTCAACCCCGGCAATCCTTATATCCTGCGCGGTCATGTCTATTGCGCTGCCGTGGAGAAGCCGCTGACTGACGGGGAGGTGGAGGTCTTCGGCGCGCAGGATGTCGTCGCTGAGCTGGTAGATCGCGGTCTGCTCCGCAAGCGTGCGCGCGGCTGGTTCGCGGTCCCCCAGCTCGAAGGCGAGCTCTCCCCGGAAACCGCTCATGGCGCGGTGTCGCTGCGCGGCGGCGCCGGCGAGGAAGTCATGATCGTCGACGCCACCGACGGCCGGCTGCTGGGCACCGTCGACTCCGCGCGCGCCGCCTCGCAGGTCCACGACGGCGCCGTGTACATCCACCAGGGCGAATACTTCATCATCGACGAACTCGACCTGGACAACTACGTCGCGCTCGCCCATCCCGAAGTGCCCGATTACAGCACGATGGCGCGATCGACGACCGACATCCGCGTCATCGGCGAAGCGCACGCGCGCCACAACCCCTCGCCCGGGTTGTGGGTGGCCAGCGTCGACGTCGAAGTCACGGACCGGGTGACGGGTTACGTCGTCAAGCTTTCCGACGGCACCACCTCCGAACACATCCCCCTCGACCTCCCCGAACAGAAACTCCTCACCCGCGCCGTCGCGTACACCATCGACCCGCTGGCCTTGGAGAAAATGGGGGTGACCGCCGGCGAGATCCCCGGCACCCTGCACGCCGCCGAACACGCCGCCATCGGCCTGCTGCCCCTGTTGGCCACCTGCGACCGGTGGGATATCGGCGGTGTGTCCACCGCCTTGCACCCCGACACCATGCAGCCGACCGTCTTCGTCTACGACGGCCACCCCGGCGGCGCAGGTTTTGCCGACGAAGGCTACGCCCGCTTCCACGAATGGATCACCGCCACCTTTGAGGCCGTGAAATCCTGCGGCTGTGCCACTGGTTGCCCGTCGTGCGTGCAGTCGCCGAAGTGCGGCAACGGCAATCAGCCCCTCGACAAGGCGGGCGCGCTGAAACTCCTCGGCGCCCTCGTCACCATGACTGCCTAGATCGGACCTGCCTTCGCGACCGCCTCCGCCCTGCCGATTTCCGCTGCGACAGTGACATCCGCGCCCGTGATCGCGCAGTCCGCAAGGTCCGCACCGTTGAGCTGCGCAGTTTCGCGCGCGACGGCGCACGCATCACCGCTGCCGTCGCCGGTGTGCAGGGCAGTCGCCCCGGCGACAGCAGCGAGATCCGCAGCGACCTGCGCGCGGTGCGTGTCCGCGGTCCGGCTCACCGCAGCCGCGACGACCAGTGCCAACGCCACCACCGCCGCGATGATTCCGGCAGACGCGATGGTGGCGTAGCCGCGGTCGTCCCCAAGCTGGGTCGCAGGGACTCGGTATGTCACGGTGTCTCCACTGGGAATGCCGCGGTGGCGCTCATCGCGCGCACCGGCGCAGGAACCCGCGCGGTCACCCGCACGACCCCGGCCTGCTCAGCGACAGTCACGGTGACGCCCTCGCGGGGCGGGTCGTACGGCACTCCGATGGCATGCGACCGGGCGGCGGCACCGGCGATGTCCACCGCGGCGATATACGCTCCCAGGGTGGCTATCCCCGCCACGATCGCTGCCGCCACCGTGACCAGGACGGCCAGGGCGAGGGCGGCTTCGATGGTGACGGAACCGCGGTCGTCGATAAGCGAAATGCGTCGCGACATGCCGTGCCTTACGACGGCGTATTCGACAACGCGTCCGTGATGATCCCCTCGATCGCGTCGACGACGCCGTCGCCTTTGATCACCATGTACAGCACCGCGGCGAGCGCCGCCGCGGCCAGGCTCCCCATGGCGTATTCGATTGTGCTCATCCCGTCGTCCCTGCGCAGCGCAGCCGCACGAGCTGCGGCTTTGATGTACAGGCGGGTCAGGAAAGCGTTGATGGACTCGGTCGTGTTCGTGATTGCTGCGGTCATTGTTGTTCTCCTTTTGTGAGTGTTTTTAAAGTGAGTCAGGTAGTCGGGACGGATGGTCAAGGTGTTTTCCGAGCGCCCTCCTTATTCATTGCCCGCCGAACATCTGCGATCCGAGGCCGATGACCACGGGCGCGAGCCCGAGGACGAAGAAGGCCGGGAGAAAGAATGCGGCGAGCGGGATGCTGATGAGGACCCCTGCGCGTTCGGCGGCTGCGGTCGCATCAGAGGCAGCCTCCTCGCGAAGGTCGGCCACGATGCGGTCGCACCCGTCGGCGACAGCTGAGCCGGACGTGTGGGACAAGGTGACCAGCGATGCGAGTTCCTCGCACCCGGGCACTCCGTCCAGCGGGGACCACGCGCGTTCGGGTTCGACCCCGAGGTCGTGGTACGCCACCACCCGCCGCCATTTGTCGGCGAGCGGCGAGAGCGTGCCCCCGCCCACGTGCCCCGCTGTGCCGTAGCTGTCGGCGACCGCCCCCGCGGCGGCGGAGACGGGCAGCCCGGCGCGGAAGCACGCGGCGAACAGCTCAATGTCGCTGGCGATGCGGTGCCTGTCGGGCGGGCCGTCGCGCGGGGCCTTCGGGGTGTGAGCGGCCTCGGTGGTGTGCGGTGTCAGGCGGCTGTGCGGGCGGGCGGCAGGCGGTAGCGCAAGGGCGGCGCCGAGGAAAAAGGCGGTAGACAGGCTGATCATGCGGCGGCCCTCCCGATGATGAATTGCGAGGTGTAGAACCCGGCGCACACCAGAGCTGTGCCGCCGAGCAGGAGCAGGCTGCCGAGACCGCCGCCGGTGAGCAGCGCAACGGGGCGGGCACCCATCGCCTGGCCCATGAGGATTCCGGCGAGGGGAAGAACGGAGAGCACGACGGCAGTGGCGCGCGGCCCGGCAAGGGCCGCGGACGTCGTTTGCCGGTGACGCAGGGCATTGTCTATGCGCGAGCGGGCGCTATCTAGCAGGTCAGCCATAGGAATTCCGAGGCGGGTAGATAAGAGCCAGAGGGTGCCGGCGTCGCGGAGTTCAGCCACGGGCGAGTCGGCGAGCACCGAGGCGCCGTTGCCGCCGCGGCGCGCGTGGGCGGCGGCGCGTCCGAGTTCACGGGCGAGGTCAACAGGGGCGCTGTCGGGAAGCTGGTCGGCGGCGCGGGCGCAGGCGTCGGCGACCGTGGTCCCGGCGCGGAGGGCGGCGACGAGGTGGCCGAGGTACGTCGCGGTCGCTTCGAGTCGGGCGACGGCGGCTTTCGCGCGTCGTGCCCGCACGACAGTGTGTGCGCATGTCGCACACGCCACGCCCGCGGCGAGGACGACGAGCAACCGGTCAGTGGCCAGAACAATGGGGGCCGCCAGCGCGGACAGCACAGGCAGCAATGCGGCGAGGTTCCGTGCGCGGGGAGCGGACTCGGCGGGCCCGACGCGACGGACCGGGTGTGCGGGAGCGAGGGCGAAAGCGGCAGCGAGCAGCAACGCAGTCATGCGGCGACCCCCAGTTCGCGCAGCAGCGCGTCGTAGCCGTCGCCCGGGCCGGTGTCGGCATCCCACACCACACGCGGGACCACGGGGTTGCCGTCCAGCACGCCGATCTGGTGGACGCGCCGCACCCCGTCGGAGCCACGGCGCATCACCACGACAACATCGACGGCGGCGGCTAGCTGCGAGTGCAGCGCCTCACGGCCGAGGCCGCCGAGCACGGCGAGCGCTTCCAAGCGCGCGGGAACTTCCTCGATCGAATTCGCGTGGACGGTGCCCGCGCCGCCGTCGTGCCCGGTATTGAGCGCCGCGAGCAGATCGACGACCTCGGCGCCGCGGATCTCCCCCACCACAATCCTGTCGGGACGCATGCGCAGCGACTGCCGCAGCAGGTCAGCGATGGTGATCTCGCCCGCACCCTCCGCATTCGCGCCGCGCGAGGTCAGGTTCACCACGTGCGGATGCGCGGGCGTGAGCTCGACGGTGTCCTCGATCGCCACGATGCGCTCGTGCGCCGCGACCTCCGCCAGCATCGCCGCGAGCAGCGTCGTCTTGCCCGTTCCGGTTCCGCCGACAACGAGAAAAGCTTTCCGCTTATCGACGATCCCCTTAAGCACCCCCGCCCTTTCCCCGTCCACTCCTCCCGAGGCCTGAATCTGGTCCAAGGTGGCTGTCTTATTCCGGAGCACGCGCAACGACATGCAGGTCCCGCAGTTCGCGGTGGGGGAAAGGACGGCGTGGAAGCGTAGTACAGTGCCGTCGTCACGCGAAATGTGGCCGTCGGCGAAGGGACGCGCATCGTCGAGACGGCAGCCGCAACTGCTGGCGAGCCGTGTCGCCAAACGCCTGACCTCCGCTTCCCCACCAAGCGTGAGACTGGCGCGTTCCAGTCCGCGGCCGCGGTCGAAGAAGATGTCGTCGGGGCCGTTGACGCAGATATCCGTGACCCCGTCTTGGGCCAGCACCTGCTCGAGCGGGCCGATCCCGACCGTCTCATCCCGCAGTGCCCTCATAATGTCCAAAACGTCGAGGTCGCTGATCACCACCGCCTCTTCGCGGATCAGTGCCGCGAGCTCCGCCGGGGAATTCTGCGCCGGATCTTCCGCGAGGCGGCGCTGCACCTTCGCCACGATCGATGCCTTATCCATTGGCGGCCTCCAGCACCTTTTCCGCCGCGGCGGCTAACGGAGAAGGCAAACGCACTGGCAGCCCGTCGACTTCGCACGTACGCACCAGCCGCGGCAGGTGCTTGACTTCCGCGACCACATCCGCGCCAGCCACCCGCTCGACTTCCTGCGCGCTCAACCCCGACCAGCCACGATGCCGCAGCACCAGCGACACCGGGGTATTCGCCGCACGGCACTCCGCGCTGATCAGCGCCGCTGCCGCAGCCGCCCGCACTTCCCCGGGCACAATGACGAAGGTGTGGTCGCACCGGTTCGGAAGCACGTCCGGTGGTGCGTCCACCACTGTGAGCCCGCCGGCGCCCAGGACCGTGGTCACGCGGTCCACCTCCGCACGCAGACTCTTCGCTGCTGCGGCGGGCACCGTCGTCCGCGCGCAGGTGAGCACCGCGATCCCGTCCCTGGTTCGGGGTAGCGCCCGGCGGAGCTGCGCCCGGTCGACGGACCCCTCCCCGATCTCGATCTCGCCCCACCGTGCACCGATCTCTTCCTCCACGCCCAGCAGCAGATCGAGCCCGCCGGAATAACGGTGGGCATCCACCACCACCGGGTCTGCGTCCTGCAATGCCACCCGGGCTACCGCCGCCGCGATCGTGGACGTTCCAACACCGCCGGCGGCACCCACGAACGACAGGACCGTGCCCGCGCTCGACCGCGCTTGGGGTGCTGCTGCCCCGTGCTTTTCACCCTTCGCAGCTAGCGCGAGCCTCCCCAACGCCTTGAGCAGGTCGGCTGCCTGCGCGGGAAGAATGAACGCATCCGAATCAGCGCCGGCATCGACATCAGTGTCACCGCGTAGGAGGAAAACACCAGGGCGCGGGGGAAGGGGGTCGAGGTCGGGGGCGCGGGCGACGTCGATAAGCACGGCGAATGCGCGCGAATAATGACGCACGAGGTCGTCCGGGCCCCGCGAATCAATGATCGGGCGGCCTGTCGCAGCCGCGAGGTGCGTGGCTTCAGGGTGGAGCAAAGCGTCATCGACGGCAATGAGAATAGGTGCTGTTTCGCTGGTCATGGCTTCACCTTCGCCCAGCGCACACGCCTGCTCAAGGGACAGGCGGCAACCCTGTGGATAACCCCGGTTTAGCGGGACACGTCACCAAAAAGCTGTGGAAATAGGGGGCGGCCCGCGCTATCGGGGGGGTGCGCGCGGGCCGCCGTTACCCGGCCACAAGGGGGGGGTAGGGCCGGGGCCGGCCGCACTGTATATCGGGGCCGTGCGCGGATAATTATGGCATACGGGCACAACCAAACACAATGACGACTCGGCGATGATCGAACTATTCTTCGACCGGGCACATGTGCTGGGGGCGTAGACTATCCCCATGACAGATTCAGGTGCCGAACACCGCGTCTCACCCGGAGCAGATTCCGGGCGCGTCGCGGCGTTTTTCGACCTGGACAAAACGATCATCGCCACCTCGTCCGCATTCGCATTCGGCCGCGGGTTCCTCGACAACGGCATGATCACGCGCACCGACGCGCTCGAGCTCTTCCTCACAAAAACGTCGTACATGCTCAACGGGCAGTCGAGCTCCAAGATGGACGCCACGCGCGACCGCCTCGCCGATATGGTCGCCGGGTGGCCCGTCGCCGACGTGCGGCGCGTCGTCGCCGAGACCATGAACACAGTGGTCACCCCCGCCATCTACAGCGAGGCGCGCGAACTCATCGAATGGCACCGCGACCGTGGCCACGACATCGTCATCCTGTCGGCGTCAGCGTCTCTGCTGGTGGAGCCCATTGCGCAGGAGCTGGGCATCGACCGGGTCGTCGCCACCGAGATCGAAATCGTCGACGGCAAACTCACCGGAGAAATCACGCGCTACCTCAAAGGAGAACAAAAAGCGGAGGCGATGCGGGAGCTCGTCGAAAAGCAAGGCTACGACCTTGCGGCGAGCTACGCGTACTCAGATTCGCTTACCGACGTCCCCATGCTCTCCCTCGTCGGCCACCCCGTCGCCGTCAACCCTGAACGCGGCTTGAAAAAGCACGCCGCCGAACATGGCTGGGACACACGTGTATTCAAAAACCCCGAGCCTCTCTTCGACCCACCCGGCGCGAAAGAAATCGGTATCGGCGCAGGTGTCGTCGTCACTGTGACCGCATTGACCGCCTTCGGTATTTGGCTGGCGCAACGAGGCCGCGGCGGGGCGACCTCATAATGTGCTGTGCGTTACTATAAGATCCGGTACAACTGACGAGTAAGCTGCGCACCCTGCGCACTGAGGAAGGTTTCAGAAATGAGCGACAAGGGTCTGTACACCAGCGGGTCGACGAGCTATAAAGCCAAGGTCGATTCCATCCCGCTCCGCGACACAGACGTGACCCAGCCGGGAAGCGACTCCCTGGGCACCTTGGTGTCCAACGCGACCGAGCAGGTCTCCAGCCTGGTCCGCAGCGAAATCGAACTAGCTAAGACCGAGGTCGTCGGCGAAGCGAAGAAAGCCGCGATCGGCTCCGGCATGCTCGCTGCCGCAGGTGTCGTGGCCGCATTTTCGTCCTTCTTCTTTTTCTTCTTCCTGGCCAAGCTGATCGCTATCTGGACCAACGATGCCTGGGGCTTCGGCATCGTCTTTTTGATCATGATCATCACCGCGGGCATCCTCGCGCTGATCGGTGTCAAGCGCTTCAAGGCCATGAGCAAGCCGGAGAAGACCATCAACTCCGTCAACGAGCTGAAGAACCTCGTCCCGGGCCAGGCGCAGAAGAACCTGGAGAAGGACACCACGGAGCTCTACACCTCCTACGGCACCGGCTCCACCGTCCCGCACACCGCGGGCGGCTCCACAAAGGTCAACTAAACGCCGCGCACGACCGCGTGCATGGCAAGCGCCCAGGACAACGCGTCCCGGGCGCTTTTTCATGAACCATGAATTCCCAGCCGGTTTCCCCGAAGACGATCGCCCTCGACGGACCGTACGAGCATGTCTGGCTGCACACGCGCGGCATCCGCTTGCATGCGGCGGTAGCAGGTGATCCGCGCGACCCCCTTGTCGTGCTCGTCCACGGGACGTTCGGCGCATGGGTGGATTTCCGCCGCGTCATCGCACCGCTCGCCGAGCGTGGTTTCCGCGTGGCGGCGATGGACATGCGCGGTTATGGCATGTCGGACAAACCTCCAGCTCGGGCGGGCGACCCGACGCGCATTGCGGCGGGCGATATCGCGGGGGCGATCACGGCGCTGGGCCACGACCGCGCGCACATCGTCGGCCACGACACGGGCGGCGCGATCGCCTGGGTGTTCGCCGACATGTACCCGGAACGCACGGCCAGCCTCGTATCCGTCTCCGCGGCGCACCCGGGCGACATGCGCGCACATCTGCGTGCCCGGCCGTGGGAATTGATGTTCATGCTGGTCCGCGTGGCTGTGGGGCGTCTGCCGATCGGGGTGCACCACGCCTGCGCCGGACTCCTCCCGCGGGTGTGGCGCCGCGAATTGACGCTCAACACAGCCCCAGGTTTCGCGGGCACATCCGAATTCGAAGACGCGCTACAGCTGCGTATTCGCGCCGCGCGCATCGACAACGCTCTGCGCGGCATCGTCCGCAACACGCGCATGCTCACCGCCTCACGCCAAACGCGCACGCTTATCGACGCCCCCACTCTCCTCCTCCACCCCCGCCAGTCCGTCTGGGCGCGCATCGACACCCGGGCTGCAAAACGCCTGGCAACCCCACCTGTCACCGACACTATCGCGAGGACGAAAAACGTGCCGCACGTGGAGAACCCGCAGGGTTTCGTGGCTGCACTCGCCGCATTCTTGCACTAAGACACACACGCCTGCGTATCGACGGGCTCCGTCAGCCCCTCATACTCCCCCACGACCAGCTCCATCTGTCGGACCGTGAGCGCATATCCCGTCTCATGGCCGTCGACGGCCGTGCCAAACACCACGCCGAGGACCTCCCCCGCCGGAGAAAGCAGCGGCCCGCCCGAATTACCTTGGCGGATGCTGCCGCGCAGCGTGAACGCCTCACGCTCGGTGCGGCCTGTCGCGTAGATATTCGGCCCCGAAATATTCAGCCGCTCGCGCACGCGCACCGGCGAAACCGTGAACGGGCCGTTTCCGGGAAAGCCCATGACCATCGCGTCGTCGCCGCTTTTCGCTGTGCCCGGCGACGACCGCAGTGGCTCGAGCCCCAGGTTAGGCACGTGCAGCACCGCGATGTCCACCTCCGGGTCGTACAGGACCACTGTCGCGCGCTTGAGCCCCAGCACCGTGTCCAACTCCACGGTCTCGGTGCCGGCGACGACGTGCGCGTTCGTCACCACATAATCCGGCGCCGACACGAATCCCGACCCCGACAACCTGCGCCGGCAGCTCTCCGCATCCCCCACCACGTGCACGATGCTGGAGCGCACCTCCTCGACGACGCCCTCGTCGATGCTCGCAGGGTCCGGAGCCTCCACCTCCGCGCCGCCTCCGTGGAAGGGAGAAACCAAAGGGGGAAGGCCGGTGACGTCGATAAGCCGTGCAATGTGCTCCGGCGCCTTATTTCCCCACTCGGGCACGACGCTGTCGATCGCGCCAAGGATACGCGAACCTCGGACCGCGCTACCCAGCGGCCCGCCGACGTTCGCCGCGACAGGAACCGCCACGACCCACGCCACCACGACCGCCATGATGAGCTGCAAAAGCGCCCCCAGGGCCGAATCCCACGCCTGCGTCGACTTCGAGCGCAACCTGTCGCGCAGCGCCGCGCCCACCGTCGCGCCGACAATATTGCCGACGCCGACGAACGTGACGACCGTGGCGAGAAGGAGCAGCACGCGCATGCTCGCCGCATCAGACACGCGCACCAACAGGCCTGCCGCCCCGAGACCCACCACGAGCCCCGCCACTACGCCGAGAACCGCGAACGCCGAAGAAAACGCCCCCTGCCGCAGGCCGCCCGCGAGCGCCGCGCCAAAGAGCACAACGAGCACGAGGTCGACGATGAGAGCGGTCATGGGGAGTCACCCTACGCGCCGGGCGCGCTAAAACCCATGTCCCTCGCCGTTGCGCGACGCACGCAGCGCCTTCCGCAGATCCACAGCGTCCTTATGTTCCCAGGGCTCTTCCCATCCCGCTTCGCGGATCATCACTGCGAGCAGCGACGCCGTGAACCCCCACACGACGTAGCCGCCCACGTCGAAAGCGGGCCCCGACCAGCCCAGTCGCGCGACGCGGAAGCGGTTGTCTGGGTCGATCAGCTGCTCGAGGTCCACGAAGAAGACGTCGTCGTTTTCCTCGGGGCTGGCGCACCACACGTCGCCTGGGTCCTCCGCGTACGCGAGCACCGGATTCACCGGGTGGCCCGACGGGCCGACGGCGATGGATTCGAGCACGGCCAGCGTCTCCACGCGCGACGGTTCCAGGCCCGTTTCCTCGTGCGCTTCACGCAGCGCGGCGTCGACGGGGCCTGCGTCGTCCGGTTCCAGGCGCCCGCCGGGAAAGGCCATTTGGCCCGAGTGATTGCGCAGCGTCGGGGTGCGGTGCGTCAGCAGAATTCGCGCGTCTTGCGGCAGCTCTCGCGCCTGCGCGTCGCCCGTGAAACACATCAGCACCGCCGACCTGCGCGATTTCCGCGACGCGAGCCGCATGTGCCCCTGCATCTTGTTCACCAGCTTCGCGTTGCCCGGCGCCGACAGCACGCCAGCCAGCCCATCCAGCCACTGCGCCATCTACAGCACCTCCTCGACAGCTTCCGCAATTTCGCTTGACGACGACAAAGCCCTCCCCACGACCCCCACCTTCTCCTCTCCCCGGAAGACGACCGTCACCGGAACGACCCCCGGCAACCCCAACTGCCCAGCGAAAGCATTCTCACTGTCCTGGTAACTCGGCAGGTCGATTCCGAGATCGTTCAGCAGCGCCGCCCCGTTCGCCGCATTCGTGTCCGCATGTACCCCCACCACTGTGTATTCCGGGTGCTCCTCCGCGAATTCCTCGAGTGCCGGCAGTTCTTCCCGGCACGGCTCGCACCACCACGCCCACACATTCGCGACCGTGATCTCCTGCGCGGTGTCCCCGCTGTCCCCTCCCCCGAGACACGGCAGATCCACCGAGCCGACACTCCCGCCAGGGCAGTTCGGTCGAGCCGGAACCTCTTGTTCTCCCACGGCCTCTTCCGCTGGCTCGTCCGCAGGCCGCAACAACGACACTGCTGCCACCACCACGAGTGCCGTCACCGCCGCCAGCACCACAACACTCAGCCAAACCTGCTTTTTCACTCGCGGCTCTCCCCCACCATCGAGAGGATGTGGTCGCGCTCCGTGCCTGTCACCAGCTTCTCCGCCTCGGTCCACTCGATGGGTCCCGCCTGGCCGAACGACGGACAGTCATACGCCAACGGGCACGCCCCGCACGCAGCCTTCCGCGCATGACACACCCGGCGACCGCAGAAAATGATCCGGTGCGAGAACATCGTCCACTCCCGCTTCTCGATCATCTCCCCGATCGCCTCCTCAATCGCCACCGGATCCTTCTCATCCGTCAACCCCAACCGGTGCACCAACCGCTGAAAATGCGTGTCCACCGTCAAGCCCGGCAACCCGAACGCATTGCCCCGCACCACGTGCGCCGTCTTCCGGCCCACGCCAGGCAATTTCACCAAGTCCTCGATCGCCACTGGCACCTCGCCGCCGAACTCGGCCACCAGCTTCTCCCCGATCCCCTTTAAATGCCCCGCCTTCGCACGGTAAAACCCGACCGGCTTAATGATGCTCTCCAGCTCGGCGGGGTCAGCCGCGGCGTAGGCCGCGGCCGTCGTAAAGCGTGCAAAAAGCTCGGGCGTGACACTGTTGACCCGCACATCTGTCGTCTGCGCACTCAACATCGTCGCCATGAGCAACTCGAGCGGCGTCGAAAAATCCAGCTCAGCATGCGCATCTGGAAACATGGCCGCTAACGTCCGATTGATCCTCCGCGCGCGACGCGTACGCCCCAAGTCCGTCTCCGCACCCTTTGCCGCCGGATGCGAACCCGGCCGACGAAACCGCTGCGGCGTCCTCGAAGCAGAAGCAGACATGGCGTTCACTATACTGGGCACATATGTTGAGCACTCTCCTCGCGCTACTCGCACCCGCCTTCCTCGCCGTCTTCCTCGTCGGCATGGAACGCCTCGAAATCGCCGTCGTCCACACCGACACCTAACTATGCCAAACGACTCATAGCGAGATGCTAGGGTGGACCATTGTGACATGGCCCGCGAGCTGAGATTCCGGTGACCAACTCCACACGGACCAAAAAATACAAGGAGCTTCGATGCAAAGCGTGCAGGAAACACTGTCCCGCGCCGGGATCTTCCAGGGAGTAGACCCCGATGCAGTGGTCAACCTGATCTCACAGATGCAGACGGAGTCGTTCCCCCGCGGCACCACCATCTTCGACGAAGGTGAGCCCGGCGACACCCTCTTCATCATCATCGAGGGGAAAGTGAAGCTCGCCCGCCACGCCCCCGACGGCCGCGAGAACCTCCTGTCCGTCATGGGCCCCTCCGATATGTTCGGCGAACTGTCCATCTTCGACCCGGGCCCCCGCACCTCGTCCGCCGTGTGCGTCACCGAGGTCAAAGCCGCCACCATGGACTCCGAGATGCTCCGCACGTAGATCAACGATCACCCGGAGATCTCCCAGCAGCTCCTCCGCGTCCTCGCGCGACGCCTGCGCCGCACCAACGCGTCGCTCGCCGACCTCATCTTCACCGACGTCCCCGGTCGCGTCGCCAAGACGCTCCTGCAGCTCGCGAACCGCTTCGGCATCCAGGAAGGCAGCGGCCTCCGCGTCAACCACGACCTCACCCAGGAAGAGATCGCCCAGCTCGTCGGCGCTTCCCGCGAGACCGTGAACAAGGCCCTCGCCACCTTCGCCCAGCGCGGCTGGATTCGCCTTGAGGGCAAGTCCGTCGTCATCGTCGATACCGAGCACCTCGCGCGCCGCGCACGCTAATCGACGCCGCCTGCTCGCGTTTTCGCCCCTTTTCACGCCCTGTGACCTGCTCGTTTGGGCGATGTCTACTGAAGTAGACATCGTTTCGTAGACGATGGGTTGCGGGGCGTTTAACGTTTGTGTCATGAACCAATTCGCGGCGCACGTCGGCGCAGGCAACGCCATCGACCTGCTGGGTAGCTTCGACGCCCAGCAGCTTGTCGACGCCGGCGCCAACCCCACCCGCGTTGCCGATTGGAAAGGCGTCTACGAGGTCTACTACGGAAAGACTCGGTTTTCCCGGCAGCAGGCTAATGCTGTGCGTGTTGCCCGCCAGACAGCGAAGTCACTGGATCAGTTGGTGCTCATCGAGCAACGAGTCCGCAAGTTGGGCACCGAAAAAGAAAAGTGGAAGATCCGCCTCGCCTTGTTGTCTGTGCGCGGGAACTACGAGACGTTGAAACGCCGCGCCAAAGACATCGTCCCTGAGGTGGATACACCTGCCCCTGAATCATCGGTGCGGTTCGGCAAGGAGCGGAAAGGAAAGCGCACCTTCAGTGCCACCGGTGATGCGCGGGATATTGCTGCCCTTGAGTACGCCCTGCGCCAAAAACTCGACGCTAACCGTCCTGAGGGCCCGCAGATGTACGAGGCATTCCACGACCTGCTGCACAACGACGGTGCTGTTGCGGATGCTGTCCCACGCCCACTGGTGCAGATCCCGCTTCCGGACTACATCTCAATCCTCGGCGGCCAAGGCGATGACACCATCCTGGGGCTGTCTGATGGCACGACGATGACTGGTGCGGAGTATCTGATGCACCATCACTCCAAGGACCTCGAGGTGGCACTCTTCCATCCACAGGCAGGTCCGGTGAACCTATACAACACGAAACGGTTCGCCAATCAGAAACAACGCGACCTCGCCCGAGCAACACTGACGACGTGTCCAGTACCGGATTGCCGGCATGCTGCTGATAACTGCGAAGTCCACCACATCGAACCGTGGGCCCGGGGTGGACAGACGAACATGAACAACCTGTCGGTGTTGTGCAGGTACCACAACCGCACCAACGACGATGACCCCGACAGACACAACAGGGGCCGAATACAGATGCGCGATGGGACACCAACATGGGTTTCACCGCGCGGAACACCAGTACCAAACAGCACACACCAATACGGTGCGATGCACCTTTTGTTCGGGAAATAGCGAAAAGGCCGCAGACACAGTCTGACCACGCACATCGCGTGAATCAGGCATGTCCACGGCCACTTCCGCACGCCCAAAAAGCGATTCCTAGTCGAAGGTCTCACCTTTCTTCCACTTCCTGAACGCGATGAACCTGCGCACCATCACGGCCACAACGACAAGCAGCGCGCATGGCGTGACAATAAACCAATAACTCTCTACGAGAATGCACACGAGGGCCACGTCAAAGATGAGGACTGCGAGGAAGATGTCCCACCTGAAATTGTTGACCTTGACGTTCAAGAGGGGCAGGAAGACAATCCACCAGATCGTGATTAACACGATCGCCGGAATGTACATGAAAACTGCGGCGAAACCAGCATCAGTACCGGTCTCCGACATATCGACAGCAGAGGCGACAGCGAGGAAGAAGACAACTGCGAACTCGATCGTCGGCCACTTGAGTATCCCGTAGTCGCGCAAGCGCGGCGGAACGGATACCTCCGAAAAGCTCAGTTCCGGATCGTCATAGTGTTCCATGCAGGAAGTATATACAAAAGCGAAAACGGGCCCCTTGGAAAAAGGGGCCCGTCGCGGGGTATGCGGCTTAGTTCTTGCCGTCGAGGTAACGCAGTGCGACGCGGGTGGACTGCTCAGCGGCGCCGCGGAGGACGGGGTCGACGTCGTCATACATTGCGTCGACAAGCTCGTTGATGCTCAGATCCGTTCCGCGCTCTTCGCGCACCTTGCGGATCTGATCGAGGCGGTAGTTACGGCGGTCGATGTACTTGCGCGCGAACTCGGAGAGATCTGCGCCCTCCGGACCGTGGCCCGGCAGCAACGTGATGCCCGTGCCCTCTTCTTCGAGCTTGGCCAGCGACTCCAGGTATGCGCCGAGGTCACCATCGGTCTCGGAAATCATCGTGGTGTGGCGGCCGGCGATCGTGTCACCAGTGACGATACCTTCAAGCTCCGACGACTCCGGGTCGCCCGAGTAGATGTAGAACGACACCGAATCGCACGTGTGGCCTGGAGTGTGCACGACCTTGATGCGGGGAGTGACACCATCGACAGAGATGATCTCGCCGTCTTCGAGCGGCTCGCCGCCGATGCAATAGCGCTCGTCGAACGCGCGAACCTCAACGCCGGTGAGCTGGCGGAAGCGCTGGGCACCGTCCGCGTGGTCGTGGTGGCGGTGCGTCAACAGCACCAGCGCCACCTTGTCTGCGGCGGACTGCAGAACATTGAGGTGGCCTTCATCCTCCGGGCCCGGATCGATGACGATGCTGAATTCGTCTTCCGGGTCGCGGATGACCCAGGAATTCGTGCCTTCCAGTGCGGCGTAGCTGGGATTGGGAGCCAGCACGACAGCGGCGGAGGGAGTGACAGGACGCAGTTGGCTGTAGGCAGGATGCTGCATGCCTTCAACCCTACCGTCAATAGGCAGGATGTGTAATTCGGCGGCGGGGGCGGTTAGGCGGCCGCGACCTCGACGATGAGCTCGACTTCAACTGGGGCGTCGAGAGGAAGGACGGCGACGCCGACTGCGCTACGCACGTGGGCGCCCGCGTCGCCGAAGATCTCGCCGACAAGGTCGGAAGCGCCATTGACGACGCCCGGTTGTGCCGCGAACCCGATGTCCGACGCCACGTAGCCCACGACTTTGACCACCCGTTCGATCTTGTCGATACCGACAAGATCATCCACAGCAGCCAACGCGTTCAACAGCGCAGTGCGTGCGAGACCGTACGCGTTATCGGGGTCGACATCCGCGCCGACCTTGCCGGTGGCGGGCAGCTCGCCGTCGACGAACGGAAGCTGGCCGGAGGTCCACACCTGGTTGCCCACTCGGGTCGCGGGGACGTACGCGGCGACGGGCGCCGCGACCGCCGGGAGCTCGATACCCAGTTCAGCGAGGCGCTCGCTCGGCGACGTCGACGCCGCAGCCATTAGAGCTCCCGCTTCATGTAGGCGACGACATTCTCCGGGTTCGGGCCGGGAGTGACAGCGACAAGCTCCCAGCCGTCTTCACCCCAGGTGTCCAGGATCTGCTTTGTTGCGTGTGTGAGCAGCGGAACTGTTGCGTATTCCCATTTCTTCATGGGCACCACCCTACAGGCCGATAATCTCGCGCCCCTCCGCCAAGTGCTCCGCCCAATCAGTGACGTGAGGGTTCTTGCGCAGGACGGCGCGACGCTGACGCTCAGTCAGGCCTCCCCACACGCCGAATTCGACCTTGTTGTCGAGGGCATCAGCACGACATTCCATCTGGACGGGGCAGCTGCGGCAGATAGCTGCGGCTTTGCGCTGCTCGGCGCCGCGGACGAAGAGGGCGTCGGGATCGCCGGAGCGGCAGACCGCCATGGTGATCCACTCGCCACGTTCGAAGGACCTCTCGGAGTCTACGGAGGAGCGCTGTCGTACTTGCTGCCCAAGTCGTAGGGCAGAGCTTGCATTTTCCAGTGCGCGGTTTCTGATCGTAGTGGTCACCACAGTCTCCTTCCGGCCGTTATACCTATGCGTTATCAGCAGGGCTGCTATCACCATGCTGTCCCTATGTAAGTGTATTCACGCACGCAGTTTTTTGTCGAATAGATCACACACGTGGGGGTAGGTGGTGATTCCGCTGACGGACTAAAGGCCGTAGTGTAAGTGAGGTGTCTGCGCTAAGTTCCCTGGGAAAACTGCTCGTCGGCCTGTTGGCGGCGGGCCTCGGCATCGCGCTGTGCCTTGCCCCCGCGGCGGGAATCGGCGGGGCTGCAGTAACGCGTGTCGACGACACGATGCAGTCCAATCTCGCCGACCTCACCGACGGCACTGCACCCGGTGTCACGACGATCACCGACACCAACGGCGACCCGATAGCGTGGATGTACGCGCAACGGCGCTACGAGGTGGAGCCCGACGAGATCTCCCAATCCGCGAAGGATGCCCTGGTCGCTATTGAGGACCGTCGGTTCTACGAGCATGACGGCGTCGATATGCAAGGCTTCGCCCGCGCAATGGTGAAAAATGTTCTCGCTGGCGGCGTGGAGGAAGGCGCGTCCACGATCGACCAGCAGTACGTGAAGAACTACCTGTTGCTCGTCAACGCCGACACGACGGAAGAACAGTCGGCGGCCGTGGAACAGTCAATTCCACGCAAGCTGCGCGAAATGCGCATGGCCTCGGACTTGGACAAGCAACTGTCCAAAGAGGAGATTCTGGCGCGGTATTTGAATCTGGTGTCTTTCGGCAACCACTCGTACGGCATTGAGGCGGCGGCGCGCACGTACTTCGACACCTCGGCCGCAAAGCTAACGGTGCCGCAGTCGGCGCTGCTGGTCGGCATGCTGCAGTCGTCGGAAATGCTGAATCCGTACACGAATCCGGATGGCGCGAAGGAACGCCGCAACACAGTGCTCCAGGCGATGGTGGGATCGGGCTACCTCAGCCAGGCCGACGCGGATAAGTACGCGAGCGAGCCACTCGGCGTGCTCGACGAGCCGGCGCTCCTGCCCCACGGCTGCATCACCGCAGGTGGCGCGGGCTTCCTCTGCGACTACGCGCTGCGCTACCTCACGGACAAAGGCCTAAGCATGGAGGAAATCGAGCGCGGCGGCTACACCATCACGACGACGCTCGACCCCGAGGTACAGGAGGTCGCCCACGACGCCGCGACGAGCGCCGTGAACAAGGGACAGCCGGGCGTGGCGGAGGTCATCAATGTGGTCCAGCCGGGCAAGGAAAGCCACGATATCTTAGCGATGACATCGTCACGCGATTACGGCCTCGACCAGGACGAAAGCCAGACGGTCCTACCTCAGACGTCGACGCTGGTGGGCAACGGCGCCGGCTCGGTGTTCAAGATTTTCGCGGCCGCGGCAGCACTGGAGAACGGCTATAACTTGGAGTCCAAGCTCGAGGTGCCGGACCGCGCGGTCGTCTACGGCATGGGCGAAGGCGGCGCGCGCGATTGTCCGGCGGGGGCATACTGCGTGGAAAACGCCGGCAAGTACCCGGGCGAGATGACACTGCGGGACGCGTTGGCGAAGTCGCCGAACACCCCGTTCGTGAAGCTGATCGAGAGCGTGGGTGTGGAACCGACGGTCGATATGGCTGTGCGTCTCGGCCTGCGTTCGTACGAGGACCAGGGCACATTCGACGGGGAGAATTCGATCGCGGACTATTTCCGCCAGAACAACCTCGGTTCGTTCACGCTGGGCCCGACGGCGGTGAATCCGCTGGAGCTCTCCAACGTGGCGGCCACGCTCGCCTCCGAGGGCATGTGGTGCGAGCCGAATCCGATCAAGAGCGTCGTGGACCGTTACGGCGACGAGGTCGCCATCGACCGCCCGGATTGCGAGCAGGCGGTGGAGCCGGAGCTCGCCGCCGGGCTCGCGGGAGGCATGGCAGAAGACGCTGTGTCGGGCACCGCGAAGAAGGCTGCGGAAGCGACGGGCTGGCGCGGCGCGGTCGCGGCGAAGACGGGCACGACGGAGTCGCACCAGTCGTCGGCGTTCCTCGGGTTCAACAAGAAGGTCGCGGCCGCGACGTATATCTATAACGACGGCACGCAGACCACCCCGCTGTGCACGGGCCCTGTGCGCCAGTGCTCGAACGGGTCGCTGTTCGGTGGCCAGGAGGCGGCGCATTCGTGGTTCCGGATGGCGAACCAGATTCCGGGTGCGCAGGATGCGGGACTTCCGGATCCGAGTCCGCTGTTCGACCCGAAGGCGCGCGACGAGTTGCTCAAGCGCGCAGTGGGGATGAATAAGGACGAGGCGCGGAAGATGCTCGAGGACGCCGGGTTTCGGGTCCGCGAAACGACGAAGTCGGACACGGATGCGCCTCGCGACCAGGTCGTGGACACCCGCTCGGCCGAGGACGCAGGGCCAGGTTCGACCATCACGCTCGTCGTTTCCGACGGTTCCAAAAAACGCGTATCGACGACCCCCAGCACCCCTTCTTCCTCCCCCACTTCCCCAGCAGCCGAGGCGGAAGAAGAGCCCGCCCCCGAAGAAGTCGATCTGGGACAGCTCGCCGACGAGTTGGCGAACCTCTTCCGCTAGGAGAGGCGCTCTTTCACCGCGGCAGAAAGACGCTTGCCGTCGGCGCGGCCGGCGGCCTTCTCCGTGGCGAGCTTCATGACCTGCCCCATTTCCTTCATGGAGGTGGCACCGGTCTGGGAAATGGCGTCGTCGATAAGCTCTGCAAGCTCAGCGTCGTCAAGCTGCTTTGGCTGGTACCCCTCGAGGACCGCAACCTCTGCAAGCTCCGCGTCCGCGAGCTCCTGGCGACCGTTTTCCGCGTACACCTGCGCGGACTCGCGACGCTTCTTGATCTCGCGCGCCACGACCTTCAGCACCTCCTCATCCGTCAACTCGTGCTTCGTGCCCTCCGTCTCCTCCGTCTGGATCGCAGCGAGCAGCATACGGATCGTGCCCGTACGCTCCTTCTCCTTCGACTTCATTGCTTCTTTCAAGTCAGCGCGAATCTGATTCTTCAAATCACTCATGTCAACGAGCGTAGCGCGGCAGGGGCGGTACCCTCGGAGCAATGACCACAAAGCATTCAACCCGCACCGTGCTGCGGCGCGTCGGACTCGTCGCCGCAACTGGCCTCGCCCTCGGCGCCGCGACCTTCGCGTACGGCGTCAGCGAGCTCACCAAATTCCGGCTCAAGCAGTACGAACTGCCGATCCTCCCCGCAGGTACTGACCCCTTCACCATCCTCCACGTCGCCGACCTGCACATGATCCCCGGCCAAAAGACCAAGATCGCGTGGGTGTCTGCCCTCGACGCACTCAACCCGGACCTCGTGGTCAACACCGGCGACAACCTGTCCGACGCCCGCGCCGTCCCCGACGTGCTTGCTGCATTAGGCCCGCTGCTTTCACGCCCCGGTGTCTTCGTATTCGGCACCAACGACTACTGGGCACCGCGCCTGGTCAACCCGCTGAAATACCTGCTCGACCAGAAACGCGAACCCAGCTACGTCGACCTGCCGTGGAAAGGCATGCGCGCCGCCTTCATCGAGCACGGCTGGCGTGATGCCACCCACCAGCGCCTCGAATTCAAAGCCGGCGGGCTGCGCCTCGCTGTCACCGGCACCGACGACGCCCACCACGACCTCGACGACTACGACTCCGTCGCCGGCGCCCCCAACCCGGATGCCGACCTCGCTTTGGGCGTCACCCACGCGCCCTACCGCCGCGTCCTCGACCGCTTCGCCGCCGACGGCTACAGCCTGGTCCTGGCCGGCCACACCCACGGCGGGCAGATTTGCCTGCCCGGCGAACGAGCCCTCGTGACCAACGCCGATATCGACCGTGAACGCGCCTCCGGCCTCCACCGCTACGGCGACATGTGGCTCGAGGTTTCCAACGGTCTCGGCACCTCTAAATTCGCGCCGGTGCGCATTTTCTGCCGGCCGTCCGCCGCGCTGCTGACGCTCACTCCTCGCGAGGAGTAGCCGGCTGGTTTAGCGCGCCATAGCCCTGCCCAACAGGCGTTTTGGAGCTTGCGGGGGCGTGGACTAAAGTAGCCCGGGTACTCAATAAGTGCACCGGGATATGGCGCAGCTTGGTAGCGCGCTTCGTTCGGGACGAAGAGGTCGCAGGTTCAAATCCTGTTATCCCGACCAAAAGAAATGGGACCACCCTCCAGCAGCGGGGGCGGCCCCATTTTTCGTGTACGCCCCCTAACGGGCGCAGGTGGCGGTGTTCTCCGCGTCGAGGCAGTCGTGCTCGAGCGATTCGCAGTGCAACCATCCGTAGCTGCCGTGGAGGATGATCTCGTCGTAGCACTTCGAGCAGCGGCGCACGGAATTCGGCGAATGCCGGTATCCGCTGACAGGCCCGAGCGCGTCGGCGGTGAGCGGGCGACCTTCCCGCTCCAGGATCTGACGGACGTTCAGTGTGGTCATGCGCGACTCCCTTGTTCAGTTATGTGGGTGTTCGCCCGTTTTTGGGGAACAGCGCAGGAGCCTACAACACGGTCGCGACAGACGAAGGCGCGTTTTAGCGCTTGTGTTCGATGACGGCGGCGTCGGCCGCAGAGTCAGCGTCGTCGACATCCTCGACATCCTCGACATCTTCGTCTTCGAAGTCGTCGAGGTCGTCGAGGTCGTCGTAGTCGTCATAGTCATCGGCCTCCCCCGCGGAAGAGACGACAGAACTGCTAGCTCGCATCGCCATGATTCCAAGCGCTGCGAGCAGGGCGGATAGCCCGATGCCGACCCACAGGGCCATGAGGGATCCGTTGTTGCCGGCGGACGAAATGGCGGCGGTGCTCCAGTGCATCGGCATGGCTGACGACAGGGCGCGGACGACGGCGTCAACATCGCCGGTGGCCGTGCGGGACCAGACCCAGCCGACGAGTCCGGTTTGCGCGAGGGCGAAGACACCGGCGGTGGCGGTGCCGCCGAGCTCGCCGAAGGTGTCGCGGAGAATCCAGGTGACGCCGGCGGAGGCGAGGGTGCCCAGGGCGAGAGCGAGGCCGGTCATGCCGATGGCGGCGGGGGTGAGTCCGGTGCCGAGGATCGTCACGAGGATGGTGCCGGCGCCAGCAGCGAGCAGGACTCCCAGGCCGAGGATGGTCCACCGGGACCGGGTCACACCGTAGGCAGCGAGGGCTGCAGCGACTCCGCCGAGCACAGCGAGGGCACTGACGAGCATCGCGGCCAGCGGAGGAAGCGAAGAGCTTATCGACGCCCCATCAGCAGCCCCGGTCCCCGCCGATCCCGCAGCTCCTGCTACCGGGGCAGCGGCAGGGAGGGCGCGCTGGATGTCACCGATGCGGTCTTTGGTGGAGTTGGACATGTCGTCGACTTTGGTGGCGCCGTCGACAAGCTTTTGAACGCCGTCTTTTGCTTCGCCGACGCGGTCGTCCATTTCGCCGAGTCCATCGGCGAGGTCGGAGGCGCCGTTCGTCGCGGAGTAGATGCCGTCGTGGTAGGCGTACCCGGGCGTGGAGAGCTGGTTGGCGAGCTCGCGGGAGCCGTCTTTGAGCTCAGTGAGTTTGTCGGTCCAGTCTTCGGGCAGCTCGGCGGTGTCGACTTGTTTGCGGAGGTCTTCGAGCTGGCGGCGCAGCTCTTTGACATCAGGGTCGTTGCTGTCGCGGGTGCCTTCGAGGGTGTCGTCGATGGCGGAGAGGACCTGGCCGCGGATGGCGTCGAATCCGACGACTTGGTCGACGGCGCCGCCGACGTTGTCTGCGAGGCGGGTGGCGCCGTCGGCAAGCTGGCCTGTGCCTGCCTGGATTTCGATCATGCCGTTGGAGAGTTCATCGGCGCCGTCTTTGGCGGCGGAGATGCCGTCGGCGAGTTCGCCGGAGCCGTCGCGAAGCTCTTCGGTGCCGTCCTTGAGCTTGCTGGTGCCCTGGGTGAGGAAGCCTGCTTGTGCACTGGCGTCGCCGGCGGCGCGGCGTGCGTTGCCGAGGTTGTCGGCGCCGGCGTAGGCGGCGGGTGCGCCGGAGGCGTTCTCGGCACCGCGCGGAACCCACGTGGACGCGGGGCTCATGGGTGCGAATGCTGCGACGACCAGAACGAGAAGGGCGGCGACAGGCGTGATGGCGTTCCACTTCATACCGAGCAATGTAATGATTGTGGCGAATGTTATGTATGTGACACACCGCAGGTCGAACTCTACGTCGATTTACTGTTACTCTTTACATGTTTGCCAACCGCTACACAGGCTGGAGCACACATGGCTCTTCTTTTGGTCTTTGGGCTAGTTGCCGCGACCGTGGTGCTATCCCCCGTGTTGGTGCGCGCAATCGACCGCCGAGCCGGGTGGGTGATCGGGCCGGTCTTCTTCGTCGCGGCCGGCATCCTCGCCAACGCTGCGCGGGACGGCGCGACACCGACTTTCTCAACTACCTGGGCGAATGATTTGCTCGGGCCGGGCACCGTGGTGGAGCTCGGGGTGCGCGCGGACGGGCTGAGCTTGTTCTTCGGGCTCCTCGCGCTCGTCATCGGCGGCGTGGTGATGCTGTATTCCGCGTCGTACCTGCCAAAAAACGACGGCAACACGAGCTTCTACACGATCATGACCGCGTTCTCGCTGTCGGTGCTCCTGCTCGTGACGGCGAGCGATGTCGTGGTGCTGTTCATCGCCTGGGAGCTCGTCTCGATCGCGTCGTTCCTGCTCATCGCGCGCTCGGGTTCGTCGGGCGAGGCGGGCTCGTTCCGCACGCTCGCGCTGACGTTCTTCGGCGGCCTGACGCTGCTGGCTGGCCTCGCGGTCGCGGCGGTGAGCGCCGGCACAACACAGATCGACGGCATCGTGACCTCGGATGTGTGGGCCGCGAACCCACAGCTGACCACGACGGTGGCTGTGCTGATCGCATTCTCCGGCTTCACCAAGGCCGCGCAGTTCCCGTTCCACTTCTGGCTGCCGGAGGCGATGGCGGCGGCGACCCCGGTCTCGGCGTTCCTGCACGCGGCAGCCGTGGTGAAGGCCGGCGTCTACCTGCTGCTGCGATTCTCCACGATCTTCGGATCGAACCCGACATGGAACACGATCCTGGTCGTCTTCGGCCTGGGCACGGCGCTGATGTCGGCACTGTTCGCCATCACGAAGACGGATCTGAAGCACCTCACCGCGTACTCGACGGTCTCGCACCTGGGCTGGATCGTGGCGGCGGTGGGCATCGGTACCCCGGTGGCATTCGCGGCAGCGCTGGTGCACACGCTCGCCCACGCGCTGTTCAAATCGTCGCTGTTCATGCTCATCGGTGTCATCGACCACGAGACGGGCACCCGCGATATCCGCCGCTTGGGCAAGATCTACAACAAGATGCCGTTCACTTTCGCGTCGGTCGTTGTGGCGGCGTCGTCGATGGCTGCGGTCCCGCCGCTGTTCGGTTTCGTGTCCAAGGAGTCGATCCTGGAGGCGTTCCACCAGACGCAATACGGCACGGTCCTGCTTGTCCTCGCTGGTCTCGCAGCATTCTTGACGTTCGTCTACTCCGCGAAAATCGTCTTCGGCGCGTTCATCGACGGCACGCGCGACATGAGCGGCGTCCACGAAGCGCCGGTCTCGCTGTGGCTGCCTGCAGCGGTTCCGGGCCTCATGTCCGTCCCGGCGGTCTTCGGGCTTTCGCTTATCGACGGCCCCGTCACCCGCGCCGTCCACTCCATCACCGGGGACGACTCGTATGAGTCGCATCTCGCGCTGTGGCATGGCATCACGTGGCCGTTCATCGTGTCTGCACTGGTATTGGCTGTGGGCATCGCGTTCATCTTCGTGCGCAAGCCGGTGTACAAGGCACTGGAGAACAAGATGCTTCTCCCCTACACCGGCAACGAGATCCTGCGGATGATCGTGAACGCCTCGGAGCAGGTCGGCCGCCTCGCCGGCTCCATGGCTGATTCGTACAACCCGTCGCGCCACCTGAAGTGGCCGGTCGGCGTGGTCGTTGCGCTGGGTTTGGTCACGATCTTGCTCACCACCGGCGTCGACGGTGTTGATCTGACGCCGCGCACCGAGGGCGTGGACAACTACTGGGATCTGCTCCCGCTGGCGATCATCGTTGTGTCGGTGATCGGCATGGTGAATACCAAGAAGCGCATGACGGCGGCGCTGATGCTGGGAACCGCCGGTGTGGGCGTGAGCTTGCAGATGCTGCTGCTCGGCGCCCCGGATGTCGCCCTGACCCAGTTCACGGTGGAGGCCCTCACCGTCGTGGTGATCATGATGGTGCTGCGCTACCAGCCGCACCTGTTCCCCGATGTGTCGAAGCGCCGCAAGGTCCTCTCGGGCATCTTCGCTGCGATCTCGGGTGTCGTGGCCTTCGCGGCAGTCTACGGCCTGACCGGCCGTCAGGACCGTTCCGAGCTGGCCATGTGGTACCTCAACGAGACCGGTCCGCTGACCGGCGGCGACAATATCGTCGCGGTGATTCTCGTCGAGTTCCGTAGCTTCGATACCTTGGGCGAGCTCTCCGTCCTCGGTATGGCTGCTGTGGTTATCGCCGCCGTGACGACCTCCGTGCCGCGCCACGACTTCCAGGAGGGCACCCGCCCCGCCCCGTTCGGCCAATCTCGTCTGAACACCCTGCCACTGCGCAAGGTGACCAAGCTGATCATCCCGATCTTGGTTGTGCTGTCCGTGCTGATTTTCTTCCGCGGCCACACCGTCCCCGGTGGCGGCTTCATCGCGGCGCTGGTCATGGCCACCGCATTCGTTTTGAGCTACCTCTCGCAGGGTTCCGACGACAACGCCGTCGGCGAGAAGACTCCGGTCTACCTCGCAGGTGTCGGTGTGATCGTCGCGCTGGCGGCGGGCTTCATCGGATTCCTCGAGGGTGGCTTCCTCTACGCCATCCACGGCGAGATCGCCGGGGAGCACCTGACCACCTCGCTCATCTTCGACGCGGGCATCTACCTCGCTGTGCTGGGCATGCTCACCATGGCGATCAATGGCATGGGCGGCTACCTCCGCCCCGGTGCGGAACGCGAACAGCTCGCTTACCACCGTGGCGAGGAAAACCCGCTGCCGGATGTCCCATTGGCGATCGCCGCAGAGCAGCCTGTGGACCCCCGTCCCAAGCCCATCAACCCGGCATCCAAGCCGGTGGACCTCGCCCGGGCCGTCACCTCCGGCTCGCGCGGCAACCCAGCGCGGAGCAAGTCTGAGAAGGACGCTCCCGCTAATGAAGGAGGCGCACGATGATATACGCAGCCACCGTCGGAATCCTCATCGCCGGAGCGGTGTATTTGATCATGCAGCGCGGCATGGTGCGCATTGTCTTCGGCATGTCCTTGCTGGGCCACGCGGGCAACTTGATGTTGCTCGCCGCGGGCAATGGGGCGTGGCGCGGGGAAGCTTTCCCGTCGCAGACGTCGATGGACGAGATGGCGGACCCGCTCCCCCAAGCGTTCGTGCTCACCGCGATCGTGATCGCGATGGCCACCACCACGATCCTGCTGCTCATGGCCGCGCTGGGGCGTGACGACGACACCATCGACAACATTCTCGACGCCGAGCAAGCCGCCAAGCTCGGCCCCGGCGCACTCACCACCGCCGGCCGCAAAGCCCACAAGGGGGTGCGTGGCTAATGGCTCCCGACACGATTCTTCCTGTTTTCATCGCGCTGCCTCTCATCGTCGCAGCGATCACGGCGATCTCCCCGTCCCGCGCTCTCAATAGCGCGCTCGGACTGATCATTCCGGCCGTGAACCTGGCAGGCGGCATTTGGCTCTACGCCCACACCGCCGCACACGGCCCCATCGGCCACGTCATCGGCCTCTACCCCGGCGGCGCAGGCATCGCACTCGGTGCTGACCAGTTCTCCGCGATCATGCTCATCACGACGATGCTGGTGGCCTTGGTCTCCAACTGGTTCGCCATCATCTCCGGTGAGACCCACGCGCGGTACTACACCCCGTTGTCGCTGGTGCTGCTCACTGGTGTTTCAGGTGCGCTGCTCACGGCGGATTTGTTCAACTTCTTCGTCATGATCGAGGTCATGCTCCTGCCGTCCTACGGCCTCATCGCCATGACCGGTACGCGCCACCGTCTCCAGTCGGCGCGACTGTTCGTCCTAGTCAACCTCTCCGCGTCCACGTTCCTGCTGATCGGCGTCGGTTTCGTCTACGCGGTCGCCGGGGCGGTCAATATCGGCGCTTTGAAGGGCGCGGCGGCCGGCAACGGCCCCGTCACAGTCGCGATGGGCATCGTGGTCATCGCCGTGTGCGCGAAGGCCGCTGTGTTCCCGCTGCATACGTGGCTGCCGCGGACGTACACGTCGACAAGCGCTGCTGTCATGGGTCTGTTCTCCGGCCTGCACACGAAGGTCGCGGTGTACATGCTGTTCCGCATCTGGGTCGTCATCTTCGACATGGATCCGCGCTGGAACTGGCTGATCATCGCGGTGATGGTCGTCTCCATGCTCGTCGGCGCGTACGCGGGCCTCGCGGAATCGACGATCCGCCAGGTCCTCGGCTACCAGATGGTCAACGGCATGCCGTTCATCCTCATCATGCTGGCCTTCACACAGGAGGAGCCGCGTTATGCGCTCTCCGCTGGCCTGATGTACACGCTCCACCACATGATCACCATCGGGGCGCTCACCCTCAACGCCGGCGCAATCGAGGAAACGTACGGCACCGGCACGATCTCGAAACTCTCCGGGCTGGCGCGGCGCGACCCGCTCGCTGCGTGGGTGTTCGCGGCAGGCGCGTTCTCCGTCATCGGCTTCCCGCCGTTTTCCGGCCTGTGGGGCAAGCTCTCCCTCGTCTTCGCGGCTGCCCGCGCCGGCGACGCCCGCTCGTGGGTGGTCATCGCCGCGATCATCATCGCGTCGTTCGGCGCGATGCTGGCCATGTTCCGCGTCTGGCGGGAAGTGTTCTGGGGCAAGCCGATGCAGCGATTCCCGGGGAACCTGAAGGTGCGTGGGGCGTTGCTGGCGCCGTCGGCAAGCTTGATGCTCATCTCGCTCGCGATGTTCATCTCCGCCGGCCCGCTTTGGAGCGCAGCGACGGGCTCCATCGACGCGCTTTTGGACGTCGACTCTTACTCCTCCGCCGTCCTCGGCTCCGACCCAGTCGGCGTGCCTGACACCGCTAACCTGCAAGGGGGCCAGTAATGAAGACAATCCTGCACGGAATCGGCTACTTCTTCTGGATCGTCAAGGAAATCATCCTCGCCGGGCTCTCCACCGCGCTCGCCGCTTTCCGGCCGAATTCCGGCATCGACCCGATCATCATCTACTACCCATTGCGTATCGACCGCGACTGGGAACTCTTCTGGTTCTCCACCTCCGTCACCGCGACCCCCTCCACCTTGTCCTTCGGCTTCCGCGACAATATTCCCGGCAAGCCGCAGGTGATGCTCGTCCAAGCCGCTTTCGGCTCGAACCCCGAAGACATCGTCGCCGGGCTCGCCGACATGGAGGAGCACGTCGCCCCCCGCGTCAAGGACGACCCCATCGACCCCGCGCAGGTGCTGTGGGAGCCCTACCGTGACTTCCGCGACCGCCTCGACCCGGATGCCGCCGACCCCGTCGACGCCGCCGACCGTGCTCGCCGCGAACGCCGCGCCCGCGCTCGTGCCCGCAGGCGCCGTGCCGTGCGCGCCACGAAAGAGAGGAACTAACCATGTTTGAAACGATCCTCACCGTCTGCATCGGCATCATGGCCGTGTGCCTGGTTGTCAGCCTGGCGGCAATCCTGCTCAACAAAGACGAGCTGACCAGGGCAGTCATGGCGGACTACATCTTCTACGCGATGGTCTGCCTCTACCTCATCTGGACCCTGTTCAACCACACGTTCATCGGCTACGAAATCGCGATCCTCGCCGCACTCGTCTGCGGCGCGATCCCGACGCTGTCGATGTCCCGCATCATCTCGAGGGGGCGCCGCTAATGGCTATCTGGCAGATCATCGTGCTCGTGTTCGTGTTCTTCGCCGTCTTCATGTCGGTGGCGACCCTCATTCTGCAGCTGCGCGCCCCCAACGCGCTGACCCGCGTCAACCTCATGGGCCCGCTGGTGTGCCTGGCGTTCCCCGCGCTCATTCTGGCCAAGCTCACCGCTGACTGGGCCACCGAGGGCTTCAACGTGGGCGATTTCATCCGCGCCGTCATCGCCATCCTCGGCGTGTGGATCGTCGGCTCCGTCGGCTCGTTCATTATGGGCCGCTCGATCCACGGCGTCACCGTCGTCGATCCGCGGGCCACGCTGTCGCGCGAGGAGCAATAACGCTTATCGACGCCAGTCCTCCACCTCCACCCCCTGCACTCTCTGAAACTCATCCACGTTAGCGGTCACAAGTGTGAGACCGAAGGCCCTGGCTTGGGCTGCAATCCACATGTCGTTGGCCCCAATGATCTCGCCTCTGGCAGCGAGACAGGACCTGATCTCCGCATACGCTTGAGCGACAGCGGAATCGATGCCCACTCGGGGAAAACCGTGCACGAGGTTTTCCACTGAATTCTGCGCCAGTTCGGGCTCACGGGATCGTTTCGCGCCGTACAGCAACTCGCCAAGCACGATCTCCGAAAGGCAAATACTGCTCAGCGGAAGAACAGAACAGCGGCTCATTACCTGTTCATCGGAGCCCCGCTCCAGGTCGATCCACACGTTCGTGTCCAGCAGATACTTCATGGACGCTTCCGGCTCTGCGGTTCGTCGAAATCGGCGACTGGTTCAGGTGGAAGATCGTCAACATCCTCGAGCAGGCCGCCGACAATTCCGTGTTTTTCCTGAAACGACCGCAAGCGCCTGAGGGTATCGGCAACAGTGTCTTCTTTCGGACGCAGGAGCAGACCTTCGGGGACGCTCTCTACGGTAACTGCACTCGTCGAAAAGCGAAAAGCTTTTGGAATGCGTACTGCCTGACTGTTTCCGGACTTGAAAACGCTAGTTTCGATTCGCTGAGTCATCATGCCCCTCCTTCCCGTCTGTATATCCCGCAATATACACGCGTCGTCTCGACGAAGACGTGGAAAAACAAAGCCCCGCCGGCACTGCCTTTCGTGGCAGCGGCCCGGCGGGGCTTCGTGCTTGGCGCCTAGCTTGGTGCAGCTAGCGCTGAGCTTTGAAACTTAAGCCTTAAGCGTTCTTGCGCTTCTCAGCAAGCACCTCGCGAAGCTTCAGCTCGAGGTCGGCGTCGACCTTGCCCCAGTAGGCGAAGGTGCGCTCCTCGACGTCCTTGTCCTGGATCGGCAGCATCTTGTTGGTGACGTTGTCGATGAAACGCTCGCGCTCAGCGTCGTCGAAGACCTCGCGGTACAGGGTGCCTGCCTGGCCGAAGTCGTCATCCTCGGCGTGCTTGACGTACGCAGCGCGGACCAGGTCGGTGCCGTGCGGGTCCGGGTTGACGTACAGGTCGTGAGCCTGGCCGTAGGTGGTGTGGTTGGAGGAGGAGTCCTCACCGTTGTCGAGGTAGCCGGCACCCTTGTCGGTGCGGTTCGGAGTGTAGTTCGGCTCACCCTCGTTGTTGAAGAAGAACGCCATCGGGCCACGCTCAGCGTAGGTGTTCACCGGAACGATCGGCTGGTTGACCGGCAGGTCCTTGTAGTTCGGTCCGATGCGGTAGCGGTGCTGGTCTGCGTATGCGAAGACACGGCCCTGCAGCATGCGGTCCGGGGACAGGCCGACGCCCGGAACGATGTTGGCCGGGTCGAGAGCCATCTGCTCGATCTGAGCGTGGAAGTTCTTGGGGTTGCGGTTGAGGACGAAGTAGCCGACGTCGACAAGCGGGTAGTCCTTCTGGGACCAGGTCTTGGTGAGATCGAACGGGTTGAAGCGGTAGTTCTCCGCGTCCTCGAACGGCATGATCTGGACCTTGACGTCCCAGATCGGGTAGTCGCCGCGCTCGATGGCCTCGAACAGGTCCTGGCGGTGGTAGTCGGCGTTGTCGCCGGCCATCTTGCCTGCCTCTTCGTCGGTGAAGCACTCCCAGCCCTGACGGGTCTTGAAGTGGTACTTGATCCAGACTGCGTCGCCCTCTTCGTTGACCCACTGGAAGGTGTGGGAACCGAAGCCGTCCTGGTGACGGGAGGTCTTCGGGGTGCCGCGGTCACCGAGCAGGTAGGTCACCTGGTGAGCGGACTCCGGGGTGCGGGTCCAGAAGTCCCACTGCATCTCGTCGTTGCGCAGGCCGGAGTCCGGCTGGCGCTTCTGGGAGTGGATGAAGTCCGGGAACTTAACGGGGTCGCGCAGGAAGAAGGTCGGGGTGTTGTTGCCGACGATGTCGTAGTTGCCGTCCTCGGTCCAGAAACGGAGAGCGAAGCCGTGGACGTCGCGCCAGGTGTCCGGGGAGCCAGCCTCACCGGCGACGGTGGAGAAGCGCACAGCCATCGGGGTGACGGTGCCCGGCTGGAACAGCTTGGCCTTGGTGTACTTGGAGACATCCTCGGTGACGTGCAGCTCACCGAATGCGCCGTGGCCCTTGGCGTGCGGGATGCGCTCCGGGACGTTCTCGCGGTTGAAGTGGGCGAGCTTCTCGACGAGGTGAATGTCGTCGAGCAGGTTCGGGCCCTGCGGACCGGCGGTGACGGAGATGTTCTCCGACGCGACCGGCTGGCCGCCCAGGCGGGTGGTCTTGCCGTTACCGGCAGCGCGCTCGCCCTTCTTCACAATTTCTTCAGCGGGTTTGTTCTCAGCCATGTAGATGGCCCTCCTCGTTAAATCAGGTTTGATTCACTGGTGAATCCGACACTACGCACGCGCTATAGGCCCTTCAACCAAGTTCGCCCTAACTCATTCCTTTGTTTGAACTATTCCGCAGCGGGCTGTCAGCTTTAGAACGCTAATCAGCAATCGTTCGCAGGTCATCGCTGTTTATGCTGGTAACGTCTGCACTCGTGAATAAAAGGGACGACGCGTATGTCACGGATCTGGCCTTGCGGGCTGGGCGTGGCGATAAGCAGGCGTTGTCTGAGTTCATTCGCTTGACCCACGACGATGTGTGGCGCCTGCTGGCTCATTTGGCGGGCAGGGAGCAGGCGGATGACTTGACGCAAGAGACGTATTTGCGGGTGTTGGGGGCGCTCCCCCGCTTCGCGGCGCGATCGAGTGCACGGACGTGGTTGTTGTCGTTGGCGCGGCGTGCGTGGGTGGATTCGGTACGCCACGACATGGCCCGACCTCGGAAAGCGGCGGCGGAGTACGACGATGTGGCGGCGCAACAGCCGAGCCGCGACAACCCGAATACGTGGTCCGAGGTGATGGACGCACGAACGCTTCTCGACGCGCTGGCTCCCGAACGCCGCGAAGCCCTCATCCTCACCCAGGTGCTGGGGTACACCTACGAGGAAGCGGCGAAGATCGCGAATGTGCGCGTCGGCACGATCCGCTCCCGTGTGGCGCGTGCGCGACGCGACCTTGTCGCCGGCACAAGCGACTAGAATTCTGAAGTCATGACGGGGAAGAAGGGCCAAACGTGGATAGTAGCTGCGGTTGCAGGATTCGCGGTGCTTCTCGCAGCGTTGCTGACCGTGCTTATGTTTCGTGCGCTGTCGGTTCCACCGCCGCAGCCGTTGAGCATTAGCGAAATCGAAGAACCTATCGTGCTCAAGCCGGGAGAGGCGGTGAGGATCGGTGTCGGCTCGCATAATCACTCGGTGGGGACGTGGTACGAACTAGTTGAGGTGCCGGCACCAGACATCGTCGAGGTTGAAGAAGTCAACGAAGGTCCGCTGGATCCTTCAATCGTTGGCGCCGGCGGATACACCTACCTTGTGGTGACTGCGCTGGCCCCTGGCGAGGGCACCATCAGGGTTGCGGATTGCTTCCGCCAAATGCCGGACGTGACCGGTATCTGCCATGACGACGACGGGCCGCGCCCAACCTACACCGTGGACATCGTGGTCGAGGAAGGTTAGACCAGCAGCTCTGCGATCTGGATCGTGTTCAGGGCAGCACCCTTGCGCAGGTTGTCGCCGGAGACGACGAAGACCAATCCGCGGTTGCCGTCGACGGCCTGATCTTGGCGGATACGGCCGACGAGGGAGTCGTCCTTGCCGGCGGCAGCGAGCGGGGTGGGAACGTCGACGACGGAGACACCGGGTGCGTCGTTGAGCACGTCGATGGCCGAGGAAGGCGTGATCTCGCGTTCGAATTCGGCGTGGACGACCATGGTGTGGCCAGTGAAAACGGGCACGCGCACGCAGGTGCCGGAGACCTTGAGGTCAGGCAGGCCGAGGATCTTGCGGGATTCGTTGCGCAGTTTCTGCTCCTCGTCGGTTTCGAACGAGCCGTCGTCGACGAGATTGCCGGCCATCGGGAGAGCGTTGTACGCGATCGGGGCAACATACGGGCCGAGCTCGTCCGGGTTGAGCAGGGAGCCGTCGTGAGTGAGGTCCACATTCCGGTCACCGATTTCAGCGACTTGCGCAGCAAGCGTATCGACGCCCGCCAGACCCGACCCCGACACCGCCTGGTAGGAGGCGACGCGCATGGTGGTCAGCGACGCTGCGTCGTCAAGCGCTTTGGCGACAGGCATGACCGCCATTGTCGTGCAATTCGGATTCGCGATGATGCCCTTGGGCAGGTTTTTCGCGTCGTCGGGGTTGACCTCGGAGACGATGAGCGGGACGTCCGGGTCCTTGCGCCACGCAGAAGAATTATCGACGACCGTCGCGCCTGCCTCCGCGAAGACCGGCGCCCACTCTTTGGATGTCGAGCCGCCTGCGGAGAACAACGCGATGTCGACGTCCTTGACGGAATCGACCGTGACCTGGGTGAGATCCTCCACGACGATCGTCTCGCCGCGGAATTCGAGCTCCTTGCCGGCCGAGCGCGGGGACGCGAAAAAGCGCACCTCATCTGCCGGGAAATCACGCTCCTGCAGAATCTCCCGCATCACCTGTCCAACCTGGCCGGTGGCTCCGACGACGGCGACGGTGGTCATGTCTTTTTGCTCCAATCTTTGTTCTGTGCGTTTTAACGGCCGGTGCCTGCGTAGACGACTGCAGGCTCGTCTCCACCGAGGTCGAATTTCTCGTGGATGACGCGCGCTGCGTCCTCCATATCCGCGCGGCGCACAACAGCCGTGATGCGGATCTCCGAGGTGTTCATCATGCCGATGTTGACGCCGCTGTCGCGCAGCGCCTCCGTGAAGTCCGCGGTGACGCCTGGGTGGGACTTCATGCCAGCACCCACGAGTGAGACCTTCGCGATCTCGTCGTTGTAGGTGACGTCTTCCCAGCCCTCGTTCTTCACCAGGTTGGTGAGCAACTCCATGCCGCGCGGCCCGTCCGCGATCGGGAGGGTGAAGGTGATGTCGGTGACGTTATTGCCCTGCGTGGAGGTGTTCTGCAGAACCATATCGATATTGATCTCGGCATCGGCGAGCACGCGGAAGACCTTCGCGGCCTCACCCGGGACGTCGGGAATACCGAATACGGTGATTTTTGCTTCGGAATCGTCGGTGGCGACACCGACCAGGACTGCTTCTTCCACGGGGATATCCTCCATCGCTCCGGTCACGAGCGTGCCGGGATCGTTGCTGTAAGACGAGCGTACTCGCATGGGAACATTGAATGCGCGGGCGTATTCGACGCTGCGCAGCACCAGAATCTTCGACCCGGACGCGGCCAGCTCGAGCATCTCCTCGAAGCAAATCTTGTCGAGTTTCTTCGCGTCGGGGACGATGCGGGGGTCCGCACTGTAGATGCCGTCGACGTCGGAGTAGATCTCGCACTCGTCTGCGCCGAGGGCTGCTGCGAGAGCTACCGCTGTGGTGTCGGAACCGCCGCGGCCCAGGGTGGTCACGTCGCGGGTGTCCCGGTTGACGCCCTGGAAGCCAGCGACGATGGCGATCTTGCCCGCGTCGATCGCATCTTTGACGCGCCCCGGCGTCACTTCGAGAATGCGTGCATTGCCGTAGCGCTCAGTGGTGATCACACCGGCCTGGGAACCGGTGAAGGACTGCACCGGCGCACCGAGCCCTGCGACCGCCATCGCCACCAGCGAGTTGGAGATGCGCTCCCCCGCCGTCAGCAGCATGTCCATTTCGCGCGGCGGCGGGGTCGGGTTGACCTGCGCGGCCAAGTCCAGCAACTCGTCGGTCGTGTCGCCCATCGCGGAGCAGACCACCACGACGTCATTGCCCGCCTTGTGGGTGGCCACGATACGTTCCGCGACGGCACGAATCCGCTCAGCGCTCTCAAGCGAGGAACCACCGTATTTCTGGACGATCAGTGCCACCCTGGTCCGCCTTTCTGCGTCTTTGTGCGCTTTTACTGTCAAGCGGTCAATCTGTGTGAAACAGGATACCCGGACACACCTCTAAAACCCGCCATTAAGTTGCAATCTGGTGCCACTACTATGATCCGGGTGCACAGTAATGCCCTCGCCGTCTTGTTCGCGTTCGCGTCCGCGCTGACGATCGCGATCGGCACCGTATGGCGCCACCAGATCGTGCTGCGCCACAACGCGGAGCACGAGGGGGAGAAAGGCTCGTCGGGGGCGATCGGGGCGATCAAGCGGCCGACGTGGTGGTTGTCGTTGTCGCTGGCCTGGCTTGCGTACGGCTTCCAGGCTGTGGCGCTGGCTTTCGGCACTCTCTTGGTGGTGCAGCCGGTGCTAGTGCTGTCGCTGCTGCTCACCCTGCTGCTGGCGGCGCGGGTGGAGCGGCGCGGCATGGAGATCGACGAGACTTTCTGGGCCACGGTCCTCACTATCGCCGTGGGCGTGCTGGTGGTGCTGGGGAAGCCGGAGCCGGGGACGAGGGAGGCGTCGATAAGCGAATGGCTTGCTGCTGTGGGTGCCGGAACTGCGGTGATGGCGGTGACTGGTGCCGTGGCGAGGCGACAGCGGTCGGTGCTGCGCGCGTTCCTGCTGGGCGCGGTGTGCGGCGCGATTTTCGGCTACCTTGCGGTGTTTTCAAAGACGACCGTCGATGCGTTCGTGCGCGGAGGCATCCCCGAGATGGTGACCACGTGGCCGCTGTATGCGCTGCTTGGCGCGGCGATCGTGGGCACGATCGTGCAGCAATATGCGTTCAGCGCGGGGAATTTATCGCAATCGCTGCCCGCGATGAAGATCTTCGAGCCGTTGCTCGCTTACGCGCTGGGGATGACGCTGCTCGGCGAGAAATTCACAGTGACCACCGTGTGGGGCTGGGCGCTGATGGCGTTGGCTGTCATCGCGATGTTCGTGGCCACCTTCTTCCTGTCGCGGAAATCCCTCTGATCGCGCGGCGTGGCCTTTGGATTGTTGTTGAGCGCACGCGCAACTGGCGGGACAAGCGTCTTCGATGACATTTGTCACCCCTGATTGCTGACATACGCCTCTACCAGGCACGACACCCGCACGGCAGGGTGTAAAGCATGAACCACGCAATCGAAGTGAGAAATCTCAGACGGGACTACGGCGGCTACACCGCAGTCGACGGGATGAGCCTGTGCATCGCGCCCGGCGAGATGTACGGGCTACTGGGCACCAATGGCGCGGGCAAGACATCCGCGCTCGAGGTGATGGAGGGCTTGGCAGCGCCGAGTGCGGGCGAGGTGCGAGTACTGGGCATGGACCCCGTAGCCGATCGCGCGCGGGTGCGGCCGCACACCGGCATCATGCTGCAGTCCGGCGGCATGCCGCAGGCGCTCACGGTGGACGAGACGCTCACGATGTGGGCGGGGACATGCTCGGAGCCGTTGGATGTCAAAGATGTCTTGCACGCCGTGCAGCTTGACCACCGACCCGATGTGAAGGTGGGGTCCTTGTCCGGTGGTGAGCAGCGCCGCTTGGATCTCGCGTGCGCTCTCGTGGGCAACCCCTCGGTGTTGTTTCTCGACGAGCCGACGACAGGTCTAGACCCCGAGTCGCGCCGCCGCGTATGGGAACTGCTGCACGGGCTCAAAAACAATGGCGTGACAATGGTGCTGACCACCCACTACCTGGAAGAGGCCGAGCAACTGTGCGACCGCATCGCCATCATGCACCGCGGGCGCCTCGAGATCGAGGGCACCCAGGCCGAGTTGACCGAGACAGTGGCCTCGGAGATCACGTTCACACTCCCCGACACCACTACCGAACTCCCCAACCTGCCGGGCACAACGACCACACGCACCGGTGAGCGCATCTCCATTGCCACCTCACGCCTCCAAGACGACACGCTCGCCGTGCTCAGCTGGGCCAACGAGCACGGTGTCGCAATCGAACAGTTCGCCTCCCGGCCCGCGAGCCTGGAGCAGGTATTCCACAACATCGCCGGCGCTGGGTTCGACTCCAGCGCCAGCGCCCCCACCGGAAAGGAAGCAGCATGACCTCCGTACAGACTATGAACCGCGGCGATGGGGCGTCGACAAGCAGACTGCGCGCTTTAGGCCGAGCTGAATGGCTGCAGTTCACCCGTAACCGCGTCGTCGTTTTCATGGCGCTGCTGTTTCCCGCGGTGCTGCCCCTCGTTTTGTGGGTGATTGGGGATCAATCGGTGCAATCCACCGCAACCGCATCTGAGATATTTCTGCTCTTCGCCCTCGGCTTCGGCGTTTTCTATCCGGTGCTGTCCATGGCGGTGACCCGGCGCGACGAGAACGTACTCAAGCGGCTCCGCACCGGCCAGGCGCGTGACTGGGAAATCCTCACCGCCATCGGCCTACCGGCTTCGGTTCTGGTGGTGGTGCTCGCCCTCATCATGGTTGTGGCATTTTCCACGATGTCGATGTTCATGCCCGTCACCGCGCCGGTACCGCATGTGTGGCCTGTCAATCCTGTGCTCATGGCGCTGGTCATGGTGCTCGGCATCGCCTGTTCGCACGGAATGGCCCTTGTGACGAGCCGTTTCACCGCGAATGCGGAGAACGCGCAGATCACCTCGATGCCGGTGTTGCTCTTGATGATCTTCTCCCAAACTCAATTCCGCGACATGCTGCCCGACAACGTCAGCAGCATCCTGGACATCACACCGTTTGCGCTTGCCATAGACCTGTTCCGCAAAGGCTGGCTCGGCGAGGGCTTCGGCGCCACTTTCGCAGACTCGTGGACGCAGCTGCTCACCCTCGCGGCGTGGGCAGTAGCGCTGATCTGGGGCGCCTACCAGTACATGCGCTGGGAAACGCACCGCTAGCCGCTACGCTTGGGATTCACTATGGCAACGACAAGCTGGCGCGAGATGGACTATTCCGCCCGCTTTTTGGCGGTGAACCGGTGGTCCATGGTGGCCGGTCCGTGGCTGATCGCCGCAGTGCTCGCGTTCACTTCGATCGTGCACGCCCGGCACTGGGGGCCGGAATTGTTCGCCGGTGTCGCAGTGGCGTTCGTTTCCTGCGCCGCCGGGTCCATCGCCCTGCACACCAACCAGAAACTGCGGCTTCAGCCGCACCCGCGCGGTGAGGCATGGCTGAAGATCGGCCTCGTAGGCCAGCTCGTGGCGCTCGCTCTCAGTTGCGCCGTCGCTGCGTTTGCACCAGAGGAGTTCACCCGTGGAGCGACGACAGCGGCGTTGGGCATCTACTTGACCATCCTAGTGGCCTACCTGCCGTTTCTACCGCACAGCCTCGTCTCCTCGGCGCTGCTCATCGCGGCCGCCGTGGCGGTGACCGCCCGGGTCACTGACCGGGAGAACACGATCATGGTGCTGACCTACAGCGTGGTTTTCGCCCTGTTTGTCCCCATGGGCACGTGGTTTTCGCGTGCGATGATTGAAACGGAGCGCGCTCGCCGCCTGGAAACGCAGCTCACTGCCGCTCAGGAACGCCTGCGCCTGTCCCAGGACCTGCATGACACCATGGGCCAGCACCTGGCGGCGATGACCATTAAGACGCAGCTCGCCCAAGCCCTTGCCGCCCGGGGTGACGGAAGGCTCACAGAGGAGCTCGACGAACTCCACCAGCTCACCCAGTCAGCGGCCGCAGACCTGCGCCACGTGGTCAACCGCTACCGCACCCCCGACCTGGCCACGGAGCTGACCGGGGCACAACAGGTGCTCACCCAAGCGGGAGCTGAGGTCACCATCAGTGGAACGAGCACCGATGTTCCCGCAGGCCTGCGGGAGACCGCTGCCTGGTTCGTCCGTGAGGCCGCTACGAACGTGCTGCGCCACTCCCAGGCCACGCAGGTCACCATCGACCTGGGCCCGGAGGGGGTCACCGTGACGAACGATCACCCGGAGCCGTCCGAGCGCCCCGGTGCCGGGTTGGAGGGGTTGCGCCGCCGTGCCGCGCCCCACGGTGCCCGCCTTGTGGTGGAGCAATCCCCCGAGCAGTTCACGATCGCGCTTAAGGTGGGTGTATGATCACGGTCGCATTGCTTGACGACGAAGCCCTTGTCGCCAACTCCCTGGCCACCCTGATCAGCCTGGAGGAAGACATCGACGTCTCCCACGTCGCCTATTCCGCACACGAGTTCCTCACCTGGTGGGCCACGGCAGCAACCGACCCCGGGACCCGGCCCAATGTGGTGGTCACTGACCTACAGCTCGGCGGTGACATGGACGGTATCGAGGTGGCAGGGCAGATCGATGCTGCGGTCGTGGTGGTGACCAGTCACGGTCGGCCGGGTGCCGTCAAGCGGGCACTTGCTGCTGGTGTGCTCGGGGTGCTGCCGAAGACATCCTCTGCCGAGGGCTTCGCCGCCGCGATTCGCGCCGCGCACGCCGGCAAGCGCCACATCGACCCAGAGTTGGCTGCCGCCACCATCGCTGCGGGCGACTCGCCGCTGACGGATCGGGAAGCCGAAGTGCTCCTGCTCGCCGGGCGCGGCGGCTCCGTCGAGGTGATCGCTGAAGCCGCGCACCTCGCGCCGGGTACGACGCGCAATTACATTTCTTCTGCCATGGCCAAAACAGATGCTGCGAACCGCTTCGAGGCCTACACCATCGCCCTCGAACGCGGGTGGGTCTAGCAGGCCCCGCCCAAGCATTGAGCCATTTCCCGGCGCGAGCGCACGTTTTTTGTGTAAACTGCGTCACATGTCGCAGCGCGCTCTACTCCTTCTACGCCGCGGCGGGATTTAGGCCCTGATCGCTCCCCGATCAATCACACGGCCGACGCCCCGCCGCGGATGTTGTGCTTGCCGGCCGTACATTTGATGTAATACCCCGCCTCAGCACGCACCAGCGTTTAGCAGTTTAAGGATGTATAGCAATGACCCCGTCTGACGCACACTTTGCCGCACCCGCAGAAACCCGCACGCCGAACGGCCCCCGCAACGAGGGCCAGCCCGCTTGGAATTCCCAGCGCGGTTCGTCAATGCCGTTCGAGCGCTACCTGCCTTTCGCTAAAGAGGTAGAAGACATCACGCTGCCGGACCGCACGTGGCCCGACAAGAAGATCACCGTCGCCCCGCAGTGGTGCGCCGTGGATCTGCGCGACGGCAACCAGGCGCTGATCGACCCGATGAGCCCTGAGCGCAAGCGCCGCATGTTCAAGCTGCTGGTGGAGATGGGCTACAAGGAGATCGAGGTCGGTTTCCCGTCGGCATCCCAGACGGATTTCGATTTCGTGCGCGAGATCATCGACGAGGACATGATCCCGGATGATGTGACCATCCAGGTGCTGGTGCAGGCACGCGAGCACCTGATCCGCCGCACCTTCGAGGCGTGCGCCGGTGCGCCGCGCGTGATCGTGCACTTCTACAACTCGACGTCGAAGTTGCAGCGCGAGGTGGTGTTCCGCAAGGACCGCGCCGCGATCAAGAAGCTGGCAACCGACGCCGCCGAGCTGATCAAGCGCATCGCGAAGGACTACCCGGACACGCACTGGCGCTGGGAATACTCGCCGGAGTCCTTCACCGGCACGGAGCTCGACTTCGCGGTGGACGTGTGTGACGCGGTGGTGGACATCATGGAGGCCACCCCGGATAACCCGATGATCATCAACCTGCCGGCCACGGTGGAGATGATCACCCCGAATGTGTACGCGGATTCGATCGAGTGGATGCACCGCAACTTCGCCAAGCGCGACTGCATCATCTTGTCCCTGCACCCGCACAATGACCGCGGGGAGGGCATCGCGGCAGCTGAGCTCGGCTACTTGGCCGGCGCGGACCGCATTGAGGGCTGCTTGTTCGGCAACGGCGAGCGCACCGGCAACGTCGACCTGGTCACGCTCGGCCTGAACATGCTGACCCAGGGCGTGGACCCGCAGATCGACTTCTCCGATATCGCGGGCATCCGCGAGACCGTCGAGTACTGCAACCAGCTGCGCGTGCCGGAGCGCCACCCGTACGGCGGCGAGCTCGTCTTCACCGCGTTTTCCGGTTCGCACCAGGACGCGATCAACAAGGGCCTCGACGCCCTGGCGCAGAAGGTCCGCCCCGACGCGAATTCCACCGACGTCGCGTGGGAGGAGCTGCGCGAAACGGTGTGGGAGGTCCCCTACCTGCCGATCGATCCGAAGGACGTGGGCCGCGACTACGAGGCGGTCATCCGCGTCAATTCCCAGTCGGGCAAGGGCGGCGTCGCGTACATCATGAAGACGGACCACGGCATCAACCTGCCCAAGGAGATGCAGGCCGAGTTCTCCTCCACTGTCCAGGCCATCACGGATTCGGAGGGCGGCGAGGTCAATTCGAAGAATATGTGGGATGTCTTCGCCGGCGAGTACTTGGATTTGGATAGCCACGTCGAGCTGGTCAATCTGCACGTCGACGCAGCGGAGACAGACGACGACGAGGCGAAGGTCGCGGCGACGGTCGTCTTCGACGGCGCCGAGCGCGAGATCACCGGCGCGGGCAACGGCCCGATCGCGGCTTTCGCTGACGCATTGCGCTCGCTGGGTCTGAAGTACGAGGTCAAGGACTACCGTCAGCAGGCCCGCACGGCCGGCGGCGATGCGGACGCGGCCTGCTTCATTTACAGCGAGGTGGGCGGTGCCACAGCGTGGGGCGTGGGCATTGCAGGGTCGACGACACGCGCGTCGATCAAGGCGATGGTGTCTGCCGTGAACCGCGCACTGGATTAATTTCAGCGGTGAGTACTAGTCTTCTCTGGGGATAGTGCGTTGAACCAGAGGAGATCAGCATGAGCGAGCATAATGCCGCGGACGACCGCGCTGATCTGTCGCCGCACACGAGCAGCGTGTGGCTCCCGGCGGGCACCCAGCGCACAGTGCTTATCGACGCTGCCCCTTGCCCCGACGGCTCCCCCGCCGTCGTGGAAATCTGCTTCGACTCCGCCGGCGATGTCGTCGCATGCATGGACGGCGACATGCTCGGCCACTTCGATGCTGAAGCTTCGGCTGACCTCAGCCCGTCACTACGCCTGCTGGAGGCCCGCGGCTTGGTCGCGCTGGCTCGCGGCTCGTTCACCACTGTGGACGACCAACCGGCGCTGACCATTCACGCCGACCCGCTGGGAGCACCGCGTTCGCCCGCTCACTCGGCGGACGCGTCCACGGAATCACTCCCCATCGCGGACTCTTTCGCCGCCGATCAAGAAGCCGAGGCCGCCGCGCTCGCCGCCGACGCTTCCACGGCTCCGACCACCGGTGGAAGCACCGTCGCACGCACCAAGCCACAGAGCAGGAATTTACAGGCAGTCACCATTCTTTCCTTTGCCCTGGCCATCGGCCTTGTCGGCCTGCTCAGCTACTACTACGGGCTTAACGAGGACGGTCGCGAGATGACCGCGTTCACGGATTCCACCGACGAGACCACTCAGTCCCAGACGGTCTCCACAAGCTCCGCGCCCAGCTCCCCGTCGTCCGAGTCGTCTGCGTCGACCACCTCATCCACCTCATCCACGGCGCCCAGCTCCGCATCCGACAGCGAGGACGTCTCCGAGCCTGCGCAGGATCCGAATCTGGCACCAGAGCCCGCGCCGAACCCGAACCCGAACCCTGCCCCGAATCCGGCACCGGCTCCTGCGCCCGCACCTGCCCCAGCGCCCGCTCCTGCGCCGAACCCGAATCCGGCACCGCCGCCGAACCCAAATCCGAACCCAGCACCCCCGCCAGCCCCCGCGCCCGCACCGGATAACGGTGGCAACGGCGGCGGCGGTGCCGACAACGCCCCTGATCCACAACCGATTTTTGAGCTTCAATGGTAGACAACGACACCCCCACAACCAGCGCATCCAGCCGTGCACAGGACGCAGATTCCCAGCAGCATGAGCCGAGCATGACGGAGAAATTCCCGTTCGCCGCGTTCACCGCGCAGACGACGAATATTCATCCGTCGAGCGGCCGTTTGGTCTCCCTCGATGGTGTCGCATTCGACGAATCGGGGGTCGTCGGCGAGGAATTCCACGCGGTGTTCAACGTCGGCGGGGACCCGGGCCCGATGCACACGCACGGTGTGAAGCGCAACGATTTCGAGCGCGCCGCGAAATTCTCCCGCCATTTGAAGAAACTGGATAAATTCCTCGACGGCCGCACGCTCGTCGTTCACGATGCGGCGCTGGTGTGGGGCTTCATTGTTTCGGAGGCACGTCGCGCGATGAATGCGGCGGCGCGCGCGAATCGTTCGCGCAACCGTCGGGGTGGCCGCCGTCGACAGCGGGTGGGGCATGTGCCGCGGCCAGAGGGGATCGTCGATACGCTCGCAACCGCGCGTAAACAAGGAGCAGTGCTTATCGACGAACGCCTCGAAGCCGTCGCCTCCCTCTCCGGCGTCGTAGTTCCCCTTGCCGCTGCGTCTGTCGAGCGCGCCGCCCAGCCTGAAGAGGAGACCTCCCGCGAGCGCACCCTCGCGCTCGTCGGCCTGTACCTGGCGCTGGTCAATGCCGGTCCGCTGGTCACCCGCACCACAGATGAGCTGGCCCCGGACCGGTTCGGGCTGCAGCGCACCCAGCTGCGCGTCGACGCCGAGAAGGCTCCCGCCCAGCACGGCAACCCCGGCCAGTTCACCAACAAGTCCGGCCTGCGCCCCGGCATGGAGGTGGTGGTCTCCGACGATATCTGCGCCGAGCACGACGAGCTGATCCAGGCGATCCTCGATTTGGAGATGACCTACGCCGAGAAGCTCACCCGCGAGACATCCCTAGTGGTCACTAACGCCACCGGCGACCCCGCTGACCTGCGCGGCAAAGCGATGCACGCGCAGCGCAAAGGAATTCCGTTGGTCTCCGACGAGGATTTTCTCGCAGCCGTGCGCGCCGCTCACGACGCCCGCGGGAATTGACGCCCCGACGCTCCGCCACAGTTTTCTGCGCGCTGCCCCCTCGTCACTCAACGTTTGCCGGGCAGCGATGAACTAGGGTTTAGCCCATGAATTCAAGCACATCCGGAAGTTCACGCGACCGGGCGGGCAAGGCAAGCACTTTGAAGCGTTTGCGCAGTACAGCGGCGATCACCGCGGCGAAGCTGGCCACGAAAGCCTCGCGCGCGACGGGCCGCGGAGCCGGCGGCATGATCGGCGGCCTCATCGCGGGCGCGATCGACCCAGGGATTTTGGAGCAGCTCGGCGGCGGGCGCCCGGCAGTGCTGGTCACCGGCACGAACGGCAAGTCCACCACGACGCGGATGCTCGCCGGCGCGGTGGCATCGCGCTACACCGTGGCCACCAACGAGGGCGGCGACAATATGGACGCCGGGATTATCTCGGCGCTTCTCGCCGGCGAGAAAGCGTCCCATGTGGTGTTGGAAGTCGACGAACTCCACGTTCCGGCGGTGGCGGACAAGCTCAACCCGACGGCGTTGGTGCTACTCAACCTCACGCGCGACCAGCTGGACCGTGTCGGCGAGATCAACTCCATCGAGCGCAAGCTGCGCGCGGCGGTGGAAGCGCACCCGGATATGACGGTCATCGCGAACTGCGACGACGTGCTGGTCACCTCAGTCGCTTTTGACGCACCCAATGTGGTGTGGGTGTCCGCTGGCCCCGGCTGGGTCGGGGATTCGGTGTCGAACCCGCGGGGCGACGGGTACATCGTGCGCACCGACGATGACTGGTACGCCACGAAGCCACTTGCCGACGGCCGCGAATTCCGCCGCCCCACCCCGCACTGGACCGTCACCGACGAGGGGCTGACCGGACCCGACGGGACTGTGCACCCGCTTCAGCTCGCGCTTCCGGGCAGGGCCAACCGGGGCAATGCGGCGCAGGCGATTGCGGGGGCGGTGGAGGCATTCGGCATCGATAAGCATGCTGCGATTGCCGCGGCTGAACGCGTCGACGATGTCGCCGGCCGCTACACGACGATCTCCTGGAATGACCGTGACGTGCACCTTTTGCTGGCGAAGAATCCCGCCGGCTGGCAAGAAGCCCTGTCGATGGTGGACCGCGACGCTGATGGCCTGGTCATCGCGGTCAACGGGCAGGAGGGCGACGGCGCCGACCTGTCGTGGCTGTGGGATGTCCGCTTCGAAGAATTCGAGGACATTCCCGTGAAAGCCGCCGGCGAGCGCGGCACCGACCTCGCCGTGCGCTTGCTGTACGCGGAGATCGAGCACGAGCTCATCCACGACCCCCTCGATGCGATCATGGCGTGCCCGCCCGGACGCGTGGAGGTGCTCGCGAATTACACCGCTCTGCTCAACCTGAAGAAGGCGCTGGTCAAGGAGGCTAACCATGACTGATTCGTTGACCATTGGCCTCGTGCTCCCCGACGTGCTGGGCACCTACGGCGACGACGGCAACGCGCTCGTCCTGCGCGGGCGTGCACGCATGCGCGATATCGACGCAGAGATTCTGCCCATCAAGCTGGGCGAATCCGTCCCCACCGACCTCGCCGCGTACACGCTCGGCGGCGGCGAAGACAGCGCGCAAGTGCTCGCCGCGGAACACCTCATCGCCGACGGCGGCCTCGCGCGCGCCGCCGCGAACGGACGCCCCATTTTCGCAGTATGCGCCGGCTTCCAGATCCTCGGCGAAAGCTTCCACGCCCACGGTAAGAAGACCGCAGGCTTATCGCTTATCGACGCCACCACCTCCCCCCTTTCCTCCCGCGCCATCGGCGAAGTCGCCTCCACCCCGGCAAAAAACGGTGCCGCCTCTGAGCTGACCCAGCCGCTCACCGGTTTTGAAAACCACTTGGGCGGCACCGTCCTCGGCGCTGATGCCTCACCGCTGGGCACCGTTACAAACGGTCACGGCAACGGCGGCGAGGGGGAAGGAAACGGCGAAGGGGCCGTGCAGGGCAGCGTGATCGCCACCTATATGCACGGCCCCGCACTCGCCAGGAATCCCGAGCTGGCCGACCTGATCCTCGCCCGCGCCATGGGCATCCCGCTCTCTGAGCTTGATCCGCTGGAGCTGCCCGAGGTCGACCGCCTGCGTCTCGAGCGCATGGGGCGCTAACAGCGTCACGCCGCAGCTCCGCAGTTCGGGTCGGGCTGCGGCGTGACTGAACCGCGCTGGATCTAGAGCTGCAGGCGCCCCGTCAGCGCGCGCGACAACGTCAGCTCGTCGACGAATTCGAGGTCGCCGCCGAGCGGCATGCCGGATGCCAGACGCGACGTCGTGAGATCCGGGAAGTCCTTCAGCAACCGCGCCAGATACGACGCGGTCGCTTCGCCCTCGGTGTCCGGGTCAGTCGCCAGAATGACCTCGTGGATATCCGGGGCATCTTCGCCGTCGCGGTCCGGCAAAACGCCGCCGATGCGCTGCAACAGCGAGGAGATAGCCAGGTCTTTCGGACCCACATTCGCCAGCGGGTCGAGCGCTCCGCCGAGAACGTGGTAGCGCCCCGAGTACTCCCCTGTGCGCTCGATGACCTGGATGTCCTTGGCGTCCTCCACCACGCAGATCAACCCCGTGTCGCGGCCGCTGTCTGCACAGACGCGGCAGACTTCTTCGCGCGAGACGTTGTTGCAAATCCGGCAGAACGTCACGCCGTCGCGCACAGCGCCGAGAGCGCTGCGGAGACGGTCGATATCGTCCGGATCTGTCTTCAACAGGTGGAACGCGATGCGCTGCGCGCTTTTCGGCCCCACTCCGGGGAGGCGAGAGAACTCGTCAATGAGGTCCTGAAGAGGGCCTTCAAACATACAGCGGCTTAGTTTCCGCCGAACATCTGGGTGAAGTCGTTGCCCTCACCCGGGCCCTGCTGGGTCAGCGGGCCGATCTTCTCCTGTGCCAGCTGGCCCGCCTTGGTGTGGGCGTCGCGGTATGCGGCGAGGATCAGGTCCTGCAGCGTCTCGACATCCTCCGGGTCCACAGCCTCCGGCTTGATGGACAGATCCTGGATCTCTGCGCCACCGGTCATGGTGATGTGCACCAGACCGCCACCAGCGGAGCCCTCAACGGTCGCGGCGAGGATCTCTTCCTGCGCCCGCTGGATCTGTGCCTGGACCTCAGACGCCTGGCGAATGAGTTCCTGCATGTCGGGCATACCGTTCTGATCGGGCTGAGTCATGGTCGTCGACCTTTCTTGGACTGTTGTAAGTATGTCTGTCACGCAGCCGACTATTTCGACTGCGTCCGTGAACTAGTGTACCGAGTCCCCTACAGGGGCCGTGCGCCTAGTTCGTCGGCGAGGAGTTCCATGGCCACCTCGGTGGGGCTGCGCCGGTCGAATGTGCCCGCTTCCTGGGACTGGTCGACCATGTCGCGTTCCTCATCCTCGCGCGTGTAGGGCGCCGGTTCTTCCTCCATCGGCGGTTCGTCTTCCGGCTCCGGCGGCAACGGCACACCGCTACTGAAGCTCGTCGACTCTCCAAAACCTGTGTTCGGCCCATCCGTCGGGTCGGGCGTGGCCCGCGGAGCCGCCCCTCTCACGACACCTGCTGCACCTGCCGCCGCAGCAGCCGCTGCCGCAGCCGCCGCGGGACCGGATGCCTCCGGTGCAGGCGGCTCGGGCTGCGAAGGTACCGGTTGCGGGGACGGTTCAGGCGACGGCGCAGCAGGCGCCTGCTGGGCTTCAGCGCCGCTGTCCTCTGGGTTCACCGTCTTTGCCGGTGTCGACGCCCACGGGTCGTACGGCACCGGCGCGGATGCCGGCTCCGGTGTCACAGCCTCATTCTCACTGCTTAGCGAGCCATCGCTCGTCGGGGTCGGCTCATCCGGCTCATTGCCGTCGGCGGCATGCGGGTCCTCGTCGCCGGAATCAGCCTCGTCATCGCTCGGACTGGTATGTTCGGGTCCCTGTGCCTCTGGCTGCTTCGGTGCGCTCGGCGGGCTCCACGCCTTCGGCGCACGAGCAGGGGCCTCAAAGCCCGCGGCTTTTGGGTCCGTGCCCACCACACAGCGCACCGCGACCTCGGTGCCAAGCTTGTCGGTCAGCACAGCAACGATGTCGTCGTTGTTGTGTTTCGAGTTGATGCTGTTCGCCAGAGCACCGGTGTTGTGCCCGACCACCAGCGTCGTTCCATCCATTCCCAGCGGTGTCGCTTCGGTGAGCATGATCTCGGCGACCTTGTTGCGCTCGCCGACCGACTGACGCAAGTTGATCCACTCCTTGCGGATCCGCTCCATGAGCTCCGTTGCGTCGACAGCGCCACCAGTGTCTCCGGGACTGCTTGCCGGCACTTCAGTCTCCGTTTTCGCCGACGGTTCCGGAATGTGCGTTTCAGGTTCCGGCTGCTGCGGCACTTCGCGCTGCGTGTCACGCGGAGACTCGTCCTGCGATGTCGTCGCTTGATCTGGTTCCGCGGGCGCTGGCTGCGGGACCGGTTGCTGAGCTGGTCGCTGAGCTGGTTGTTGCGTTGGTTGCTGCGCAGGTGCCGCGGGCTGCTCCCGCTGCGGCTCACGTTGTTCGCGGGCGGGCTTGGGGGCCTCGCGCGGGGCGGGTGTCGACTGGGAGGTGACGTTGGCGGTTGCCTGCACTGCGGCGGCGGCAGCCAATGCCGCGGCAGCGCCGCGGGGCTTGTCACCCATGCCGGCGGCCTCGGAAGCAGCGTCCTGGAGCTCAGTGAGGCCAGCGACGGCGGCAGGTGCCTGCGTGCCGGTGAGAACACCGAGGAGGTGGGCCATCATGATCTCAAGCAGCAGGCGTGGGGACGTCGCGCCGCGCAGGGAGGTGATGCGCTCGTTGACCTCGGTGGCAAGCGCGGCGAGCTGGTTGCCAGGGAATTTGTCGGCCTCGGCGGTGAGAATCTCGGCGCGGTCGGCGGGGGCATCCACGAGCCCCTGACCGAAGGCGTCCGGGACGGCGTGAATGATCATCAAATCGCGAAGGCGGTCGAGCAGGTCGATCGCGAAACGGCGGGGCTCGTGGCCGGCCTCAATCACATCGTCGACGGCCTGGAACAGGGCGGAGGCGTCGCGGGAGGAAAGGGCGTCCACGGTAGCGTCGATAAGCGAAAGATCGGTGACCCCCAGAAGCGGCAACGCGAGCTCGTACGTCAAGCCCTCGGGGCCGGCTCCTGCGAGCAGCTGGTCGAGGATGGACAGGGTGTCGCGCGGGGAACCGCCGCCGGCGCGGATGACCAGCGGGTAGACGTTCTCGTCGATCGTGACACCTTCCGCGGCGACCGTGCGCTCGACGAGCTGGCGCATCGCCTGCGGCGTAAGCAGGCGGAACGGGTAGTGGTGCGTGCGCGAGCGGATCGTACCGATGATTTTCTCCGGCTCCGTCGTCGCGAAAATGAACACGAGGTGCTCCGGCGGCTCCTCCACGATCTTCAGCAAGGCATTCGCGCCCGCGCCCGTGATCATGTGGGCCTCGTCGATAATGAACACGCGGTAGCGCGATTCCGCCGGCGCGAAATACGCGCGTTCACGCAGCTCACGCATCTCGTCGACGCCGCCGTTCGACGCGGCGTCCATCTCCGTGACGTCCAGGTTGCCCGGCCCGCCCGGCGCGAGCGCGACGCACGACGGGCACACTCCGCACGGCGTCGACGTCGGCCCCTGGACGCAGTTCAGCGATCGCGCCAGAATGCGTGCCGACGACGTCTTGCCCGTTCCCCTCGGCCCCGAGAACAAATAAGCGTGGTTGACGCGCCCGTTATCCAGCGCTGTGGACAGCGGGCGCGTCACCTGCTCCTGCCCAATCATCTCGGCGAACGAGGCTGGGCGATACTTCCGGTACAAAGCCACGGTTTCACCCTACTAGGCGCCCGCGACACCCACCGTGGGTCAGCCTGCGATCGGGCGTTGCCAGCGCAGATATTTTCGTTATACAGTATTGACATGCCTGTGAACGCCAGCCAAGAACAGCTCGACGCCTGGGTCGCCGAAGCCGAGATCGGCTACGACCCAGAGCTCCTGAAGAAGCGTGGCCGCGGGCGCCCGGGACGGGGATCAGCTCCAGCACAGGTCGTCGCAGTCCGCCTCACCGACGATGAACTGAAAGCACTCGACGATCTCGCCACCAAGAAGAACGTGACCCGGTCCGAGCTCATCCGCCAAGCGATCGACGCCTTCACCGCGGCATGAGATGCGCGAAGTCCGCCACCAAACACGGCATCACGACATCTGATGGCATACAGGCGGCTTCCAATCCCTTATGGGTCGAACCACTCGACGATGAGACGACCCAGTGGAGAGAGTTGCGACTCGGTTTCGACACACACGCCAGACTCCTTGAGACTGTCGTTGTAGTCGCAGAAGATGGGGACGAGCTGCTCATCCACTCCATGAAAGCCCGCCCCCAATATTCGCGGCTCCTCGAATAAAGCTCGGCTACCGCCCCTTGGTCCAGGCTTAAAGCAGTTCCGTCAAAAGTCAGTGGACTGAATGGTTCGCCGCATAATTGAATTAGGATCAACATGCGGTAATCAGAATGCAAAGGACGCAGAGCTGGGAAAGGGATGGTGGCGTTGAACACGTTCACAGTGACCGCCGAGCGCGGCACCAGCGGTGTGTGGGTGCTGGAATGCACAGAGCTCGGGGTGGTCTCGCAGACGAGCCGGTTGGACCGCGCCGAAGATGAAGTGGTCGAAGCGCTCGCGCACCAGTCAGGGCTCGCACCGACAGAGTTCGACGTCGAGGTAGTTCCGATGCTTCCCGGCTAGATCGAGACGCTTAGGGACTACACGGAGCGGACGAACGAGAAGGCTGCAGCCCCTACCCGCGAAGTCACGGCGCTGGATCATATGGTGATCGCGCCATGACTCCCCATGAACTCCCCCACATGGACTAACCTGCATCAACCGTGTGGCCGAGCAATCTCTTTTGATTCAGCCGAAAATTCACTCAGTCCATGCGGTTTAGTCCATGAAGATCAGTCCATGCGCAGCAGCGAAGCACTAGTCGTTGAGCCGGCCGGTCTCCGACAGCACGCGCTCGCGGAGCCTGCCGGTGGCGGCGACAGCAGCGACGCAGCCGGCAAGCGCAAGCACGATCAGCACGGCGAACAGTGCGTGCCGCGTCAGGAGGGCATCGACCGGTGCGATGACCAACGCTAGTCCCATCATGCTGCCCATGCCGAAGCCCATGAGGGTGACCAGGGCCATCGGGATTCCCACCTCGCGGATCGCCACGGAGGTGTGGAACTTCGCGGGAGCGCCAATGAAGTAGAGGGACTTGGTCAGCTGCTTTTGCTCCACCACAGCCAACGCCTGGGTGAGCAGCGTGGAGGCGATAAGCAGCACGGCGCCGAAGATCGCGGTGATGGCCACGCCGGAGGGAATGTCGGAGGTGACCATCTTCAGAGCGGGGTCATCCTCGATCTGCGGGACGGCAGAGAACCTGCTGCCAGCACCCGCGATGAACGCGACGAAGTATAGCGCGGCGACACGCTTCCAGGTCGTCCTCACCCCGCGGCCGACGCGGCGGGTGGCCACGTAGGTGGCGGAGCCGGGCAGCAGGTAGCTGATGCGGGCGATCAGCTGAATCACTCCGACAGCGATGAGTGCGTTGACCATCAGCACGCCGGCGGCGACAATGAGCGTCACAAAGAACTCGGTGGCATCGGCCCCCGGGGCGATGGACAACGTGTTCAGGTAGCGGTACAAGAAGACTGCGGCCACAAGCGAGATGACCAGGGTGATCACATTCTGCCCCTTCGGCGGCACCTTCTTGGTCACACCGAGCGGGGTGACAGCGACCCGGCGCAGGGCGAGCCACACGGACGCAGCGGCGAGAACAAGGACGACCACCCACGCAACGGGCACAACCCACCACGTGAACATCTCCCAGGTCTCAATTCGCTTTTCCTGGAAGGTCAGCAGCGACCAGGCGGGCACGCTGACCAGGTACAAAACGGTGCCGATGCCGAGGCCGACAAGGGCCTGACGCAGTGCATCGAGAATCATCATTCCGCGCACCTGACCAGAAGTCGCACCGATAAGGCGCAGAATGGCCAGCGGCTCTTCACGGCCGCCGAGGTTCGCGCGCGCAGCTTGGGTGAGCAAACCCAATAGCGTCGGCACCACCAGCAGCGACGCGAAAAGAGCAAGGAAGATATAAAACATAGACAGGGGTCCGCCCGCGCTCTCCTGCACCTCAACGAGACGTTCATGCGGGTGCATGTGGCGTTGCGCGAACATCCACGTTCCGGCAGCCAGGGTGCAGAGGATCCACGTGGACACGGAAAACGCCACGAGAGACAACACGCGCACCCAGCGTTCCCCGGTCTGGCGTTGGGAGCGGCCCTCGCTGGAGGAAGACTGCGCGGCAGACAACAAGGTCAGGGTGCTCATGCCGGCATCACCTTGCTCGGGGCCTCAGCGTGAATGAGGCCGTCACGGATCTCGATCCGGCGGTCGCACCACTGCGCGATCTTCGGGTCGTGGGTGACCAGCACGAGCGTCACACCGAATTTCTTCGACACCGCCGTGATCTGCTGCATCACCTCATGACCGGTGGCCTGGTCGAGTGCGGCAGTCGGCTCGTCGGCGAAGACCACCGACGGAGGACCAGCCAGGGCGCGGGCGATCGCGACGCGCTGGCCTTGCCCGCCGGAAAGCTGGCCCGGGAAGCGGTCCACAAACGCTCCCAGCCCCAGCCGCGTGAGCATGTCCGTGGCCTCCGCGTGGGCCTTCGAGCGTGATTCGCCACGCATGATCTGCGGCAGAGCCACGTTCTCCTTCGCAGTCAGTTCGGGCATGAGCTGCCCGTCCTGGAAGATGAAGCCGAAGTGGTCGAGGCGGAGCTGGGAGCGGGTGGCGTCGTCAAGCGATGCGATGTCGCGCCCGTTGAAGCGGACCTCGCCGTGGTCGGGCACGAGCACTCCTGACATGCAGTGCAGCAGCGTCGATTTGCCAGAGCCGGACGGGCCCATGATGGCGACGGATTCGCCGGGGCCGATGTTCAGGCTGATTCCTTCGAGGACCCGTTGCTGGGTGAATGATTTCGTGATGTCGTTCAGTTCGAGCATGGTTCCTATTTCACCGTCTGCCGCGCGCGTCCACCATGGCGCAGGCTCCCGAATACGGGTAGTGCCAGCACTACCCCGCTACCCTCAACATCATGTGGCGGAAGAAGAACCACGAGGCCGAGGCAGCGCGCGCGATCCACGAGCTGACGGCATCAAGGCGGAAGATCGCCGAAGCGTACGAGGTCGAACGGCTCCGCATCGAGCGCGACCTGCACGACGGCGCGCAGCAGTATTTCGTGGCAGCCGCGATGAAGCTCGGCGAAGCGCAGCTTGAAACAGACTCGCCGCTTCTCGACGCAGCCGCCCGCGACCTCAAAAACGGCCTCGACGCCCTGCGCCGCACCGTGCGCGGCATCCACCCGCGCGAGCTGACCGACCGCGGGCTCGTCGAAGCCGTCGAGACAGCCGCCGCGCAGTACGGCCCGCACGTCACCGTCCGCGCACCGCACGATTTACCGCTTATCGACGACTCCGTCCTCGCCGCCGCCTATTTCTTCACCTCCGAAGCCCTGACCAATGCCGCGAAGCACGCGCCCGGCGCCCCCGTCAGTGTGCTCATCACCTCCGATGCGACCCTCAACGTCGCTGTCACCGACTCCGGAAACGGCGGCGCCCGCATTGTGCCTGGTGGTGGGCTCGACGGGATGCGCGAGCGCATTGCCGCGTTCGGTGGGTCGATCGAGCTCAATTCACCCCAAGGCGGCCCCACCACCATCACCGCACGGATACCGTTATTGCTGTACCGAGGAGAAAGTGGGTTAGCGCAATGAAGATCGTGATCGCCGATGATTCGGCACTGCTGCGCGAAGGTGTCGCAGGTCTGCTCACCCGGCGGGGCCACGAGGTGGTGGAGCAGGTGGGGGATGCGGATGCGCTGCCGGGTGCCGTCGATAAGCATGCTCCCGACCTCGTGATCACCGATGTGCGCATGCCTCCCAACATGCGTGACGACGGCCTTCAGGCTGCACTCAAGCTGCGCGAAACCGGCCCAGTGAATGTGCTCGTGCTGTCGCAATACGTCGCCCCTGCCTATGCCCGCGAGCTCTTCTCCGGCGGCCACGGCGGTACCGGTTACCTGCTCAAAGACCGCGTCGCCGAGGTGAAGGATTTCGTTCAGGCTTGCGAGACCGTCGCATCCGGTGGCGTTGTCATCGACCCGGATGTAGCCAGCGAGCTCATGGCGGCCAGCTCCCAGTGGCTGACCACGCTCACCCCACGCGAACGGGAAGTGCTCGAGCTCATGGCCGAAGGACTATCCAACGCCGAGATCGCGGAGAAGCTGTATTTCTCTGGCGCCGCTGTGGCAAAGCACGTCTCCGCCATTTTCTCGAAACTAGGGCTCACGCCCGACGAGGAGAACCGCCGCGTCCGTGCAATCTTGATGTACCTGTCCGAGCGCGGGATCACCTAGCGCGAGATCACCTATCGCGGGGCTACTCGCGGGCCCAATCGCCGAGGCTCGTCTGACGGCGACGGAGGCGGCGCTCGAGCACCTGGAGCCCCTGCTCCTCAGCGAGCTCGTATTCGTCGTCGGTGAGCAGGACCAGCTCCAGCAGCAGTGTCATGCGTGCCGGAGCGTCGTCGGTGGCGGGCTCGTTGACCAAGGGTGTCCCGCGATCGAAGATTTCGGGTTCGCGAAGCAGGCCGTGATGGACGGTCAGCGCCGGGTCGTTCACCAGCCCCGGAAGAGCCGTACCCGGCTGACCGGGAATACCAGCGTTAACCAGCGTGTTCCACGCGCCCGCGACCGCCATGACACGCTGCTGCGGGGTCGCGCCGTCTGCGGCGCAGATGATTTCGCAGCGAACCTCGGTCAGCCCAGCGCTATCCGCGTCCGGGTCGTCGACAACGAGACCGCTATCGATCTCGCTGAACCCGACGGTCACAGCCGCTGGGAGCACAGGCGCGACTCCGACGGTCATGCCATTGACATTCAGCAGGTCCATCGGACCGAGAACGTCAGTGAGCCAGGCGTGTGTTTCGGCGGGAGTCACTAGTTCTCGAGCTTCTCCAGTGTCGCGAGCAGCACGCAGGTGGCGACGCCGTCCATGGCGGTGCGGACTTCGTCGAGAGGCGGAAGCGACGGCGCGAGACGGATGTTGCGGTCGTTCGGGTCCTCGCCCTTAGGGAATGCGGAACCGGCCTTGGTCAGGGTGATGCCGGCTTCGCGGGCGAGCTCCCACACGCGGTTGGCCGTGCCGTCAATAACGTCGAGGGAGACGAAGTAGCCGCCGGCCGGGGTCGTCCAGCGCGCGACCTCGTACTCGCCGAGGCGACCCTCGAGGATCTCCAACACCGCGTCGAATTTCGGCTTGAGGATCTGCGCGTGCTTTTGCATCAGGGCGCGCACACCGTCGGCGTCACCGAAGAGCTTTGCATGGGCCAGCTGGTTGATCTTGTTCGGGCCGATACCGCGGATCCCAGCGATGGAGGCATACCATTCCAGGTTCTCCGTCGACGACGCGAAGAAGGCCACGCCCGCGCCCGCGTGCGTGATCTTGGAGGTGGAGCTCATCACCCAGAAGCGGTTCGGGTTGCCGGCCTTTTCAGCCGCACCGAGCACGTCGATGATCTGCGGGAAGTCCTCGGTGAAGGTGTGCACGGCATAGGCGTTGTCCCACACGATGCGGAAATCCGGCGCGGCGGTCTCCATCGACGCGAGTGCGCGCACGACTTCCTCAGTCGCAGTCACACCGGACGGGTTGGCGAACATCGGCACGACCCACATGCCCTTCACCGCCGGATCCTTGACCAGCTCGGCGACGGCGTCGACATCGGGGCCGTCGTCAAGCATGGGCACGGTGACCATCTCGAAGCCGAACTTCTCCGAGATGGCGAAGTGGCGGTCGTAGCCCGGTACCGGGCAGATCCACTTCACGGTCTCTTCTTCGCGCCACGGGCGTTCCGAGTCGTTGTTTCCGAAGATGAAGGACCAGCTGATCAGGTCGAACATGATGTTCAGTGAGGACGAATCCTCCGCGTAGAGGTTGTCCACCGGCACCCCGATGAGCTCGCCCCAAATCTCCCGGATGTCCTTGATGCCCTTGAGGTTGCCGTAGTTGCGCACATCCGTGCCGGCGGCATCCACGTAGTTGCCCTTGCCCGGCAGCTCAAGCAGGTCGTTGCTGAGGTCCAGCTGCTCCGACGACGGCTTACCGCGCGTCAGGTCGAGATCGAGGTTGCGGCTTTTCAGCGTTTCATATTCCTCGCGCACCTTCGTCGCGAGTTCCTCGCGGGCAGCGGCGTCCAGATTGAGCAGGGACATGGGGGAGATCACTTCCTTTAAGGAGTGGAACCGTTTACGTCGCCCAGATTACATGCGCCCCGCTGGCGCGGCCCCCACCGCATCCGCGCGAAATAAAGGGACCCCACGCACCTGCCAGAGCTCGCTGACCCTTGCTGCGTTCCCGCCCTGGGGGAGTTCACAAGATAAACACCGCGTGAGATCCTGGGGGAGAGTCTAGTAGCTTGCGGCAACCAGTTCAAAAAAGCACGCATTCCGCCTATCGACGCCCCGCCCCACCACCAATTTTGTCCCCACCCCAGTATCCGCTAAAGTAGTGGCTCGACGCGCTGCGCAGGCCATGCTTGCAAGGCGGGAAACGTCGCTGGAGGATTCGACTAGCGGCCTATGTCACACGCCTGGAACGCGTGCGGGTTTCACGACCCTCGTGGGTTCAAATCCCACATCCTCCGCAATGTCCCCCAGCCCACACATAAGGGCTGGGGGAATTTTGGTCTTTCCCCGGCGCTTGATTCCCCCTCCCCCCGCCCGATTGCTCGGCCCACGCGACTCCAGCCAGGCGCGACAATGAGTGCCGGTGAATCTGTTTACATTTCACGCCGGCTGCTTGCCAGCCCCAACTTTTTAACCAGCATGTTTAAGTCCACCCATTATTTTCAATGTAAACAGATTCACCCGCCCCACCGCGGAGGGCCTAAAGGCATCACAATCAGGTGAGGACCATGTGCGGTCAAGTGATTTCATTGACGTCATGTCCACAAAAATGGCTCGCAGGAAAGCATTTCCGGCGTGAATTTCTGCATCAACTCATCCGCGCTGGTAGCGCCCGCGACACCGACTGAGGCGGAGAGCTGCTCGACAATTTCTGTGATAGTTCGGTGAGCCAACATGTCCCGCAAAGTGACCGCGCCGTCGCGCTTCGCCAAACGGTTTCCTTCGGCATTTACCACGAGCGGAACATGAACGTAGGTCGGCTGGGGCAGGCCGAGTTGGTCGGCGAGGTACGCCTGCGCGGGCGCTGATTCCAGAAGATCATCTCCACGGACGATCTGGTCCACATTCTGGAACCCGTCATCGACCACCACGGCGAGGTTGTAGGCCCAGTCCCCCGCCTGCGCCTGGTTCACATTGCCTCCACGTTTGAGAATCACGTCGTCGACAGGGCCGGTGAATTCGCCTTTGTAGTAATCGGACACAGTCCACTCATCCACATGCGCCCGCAGGCGGATGGCGGGGAGGCGGCCTTGGTCGGCGAGCTGGGAACGTCGATAAGCGCGCTGCTCTTCCGTGAGGTCGCGGCACGTGCCCGGGTACATGCCCGGCTGCGCGTGGGGCGCGGACGCCGCCTCCCGGATATCGCGGCGGGAGCAATAACATTCATACGTGTCGAGCGTGGCCAACGCCGCCGCGTACGCATCGCCGCGCTCGTGCTGGTAAATCACCGGCTCATCCCACTCAATGCCGAGCGCCGCGAGATCCTCGAGCTGGCGGCGGGCCGATTCCATGCTGGAACGCTCCGAATCAATGTCCTCCACGCGCATGTAGAAATTGCGGCCCGACTGACGCGCAAACAACCACGCGAGCACCGCCGTGCGCAAATTGCCGAAGTGGAGATCCCCACTCGGGCTCGGTGCATAACGGCCGGCTGAAGGTTGTGAGTGAGACATATGTGCAATGATATTGCGCATGTCGAATCCCGTTTCCCACACGCACCCCATCGCGCGCTCGCCGTACCCGTACCTGCTCGCGGTGTTCTGCGCGGTCTTCCTCATCTCCAATATCACCGCGCAGAAAGGCGTCGAACTCGGGCCACTGGTCACCGACGGCGCGTTCTTCCTCTTCCCCATCTCGTACGTCATCGGTGACGTGATCGCTGAGGTCTACGGATTCAAAGCCGCCCGCCGTGCTGTGTTCACCGGTTTCGGTGTCGCCGTGCTCGCGGTGCTGTCCTTTTATATTGCGATCTGGATGCCCGTCGCCAGCTTCTACGACATGCAGGACACCTTCGCCGCCGTGCTGGGTCTGCTGCCGCGCATCATGCTAGCATCGCTCACCGGCTACGTCGTGGGCCAGCTGCTCAACGCGTGGGTGCTGCAGAAAATTAAGGACCGCTTCGGCACCGACCATTTGTGGGCACGCCTGATCGGCTCGACAATCGTGGGCGAATTCGCCGACACCCTGCTGTTCTGCTCCATCGCCGCCGGTGTGATCGGCATCGATTCCATCGGTGCATTCGTGAACTACGTCATCGTCGGGTTCCTGTGGAAGACCCTCATGGAGGTCGTCCTGCTGCCGGTCACCTACCCGACCATCGCCGCCGTGCGCCGCGCCGAGGAGCGCGCGAGCGCGGTGACGGCTTAATCCGACCAGGGGTTGATGCACGGTACCCGGAATGGGATGAAGTCACGCTCATTCCGGGTCACAACAGCAAGACCATGTAGCTGCGCTGTTGCCGCGATGAAAGAATCCGCCAGAGGGCGAGGATCATCCACGTGCAGGCGAGCCGCGTGCGCAGCAACCGCAGCATCAAACGGTAGTACCCGCCCTTCGAAGGACGGTTTCACCTGATCTTCGATCCACGCCCGCAGCTTCGCGCCTTGCACTGGATCGCGGCGTTCCTTCAGCGACACCCCCAGCTCAAGCTCGAAGATGGAGACGGCCGAGAGAAATTGCTCGACAAGCGGGTGTTTTGTCGACCAAGCCAACACTCCGGGATTGACTCTTGAGGCGGGCTTTCGAAGCTCGCTGACCACGTTGGTATCCAGCAGGAAACTCATAGCTCCGGATTCCTCAGACCGAAATCCATCCGGGGCGGCTCAAACTCAATGTCCTCTTCCATGTGGAGGCGGCTCGCCCAATTGGACGTGTTCGCCACGAGCTCTTTGTAACGCTCCGCCGACAGCAGCACATGCGATGCACGGCCGCGGTCAGTGATCACCACTGGCCCTTCTAGTGCAGCGCGCTTAGCGGCGCTGACATCGCGGTTGAATTCCCGGGCGCTCAGCGTTGTCATCCCACACCTCCTGTAGGTACATACCTACATCCTAGGATATTTCAGCGCCCCGCGTAATAACGGCCGAGGAACTCGTCGCGGTAGGCCTCGTAGTCGCCGGCGTCGATCGCGGCGCGGATATTGTCCACCAGGCGCACCATGAACTCGAGGTTATGCAGGGTGCACAAGGTGCCGGCGAGGAATTCCTTCGCGCGCAGCAGGTGGTGGATATACGCGCGGGAGTAGTTCTCGGAGACGTAGCCGCCGAATTCCTCGTCCACGCCGGTGAAGTCGCGGCGGAAGCGGGCGGCCATGAGGTTCATGCGGCCGTCCAAGGTGTACACGCCGCCGCGGCGACCGAGGCGGGTCGGGGCGACGCAGTCGAAGGTGTCGGCACCGGCTTCGATGGCGGTGAACAAGTCGTCGGGTTCGGAAATGCCCAGCAGGTGGCGGGGCTTGTCCTCCGGCAGCTCATCGGTGACCCAGCCGACGATGGTGCCCAGGTTCTCCTTCTCCAGGGCGCCGCCAATGCCGTAGCCGCCGAAACCGCGGCGCCCCTCGGCGCGGGCTTCCTCGTCCAGGGCAATCAGGCCGTGGGTCGCTTGGCGACGCAGGTCCTCGTACTGGGCGCCCTGCACTACTCCCCAAAGAGACTGCAGAGGCTTATCGGGGCGGGTTTGGGTGAGACGTTCGTGCTCGAGCAGGCAGCGACGTGCCCACTGGCGGGTGCGCTCGACGGAATGCTCCTGGTAGGCGCGGGTGTCCACGAGTGTGGTCAGCTCGTCGAAGGCGAACATGATGTCGGCACCGAGCTGGTGCTGGATCTGCATGGACACCTCCGGCGTGAAGCGGTGGGAGGAGCCGTCGATGAAGGACTTGAAGTCGACACCGTCGTCGTCGACACGCGCCATCCGGTCCTTGTTGGCGGCGCGGATGTCCTCGTCGGTGAGCCCGGCGACGTCCATGGCCAGGACCTTCTTGAACCCGACGCCCAGGCTCATGACCTGGAATCCGCCGGAGTCGGTGTAGGTGGGGCCGTGCCAGTTCTCGAAGGCGGCCACTCCCCCGGCCTCGTCCACGATGTCGGGGCCGGGCTGGAGATAGAGGTGGTAGGCATTCGACAGGATGGCCTGCGCGCCCGTCTGGCGGATCTGCTCCGGGGTCAGGGTTTTCACGGTCGCCTTGGTAGCCACCGGGATGAATGCGGGTGTCTGGATGTCGCCGTGCGGTGTATGGATCACGCCGGTACGGCCATGGCGGCCCGGGGCCTCCTCGAGACGGATGCCTACCTCGAAGCTGAGATCGGCCTTATGAGGGGTGTCGGTCATGCGTTGACGTGCTCCTTTTCAAATTCGCGCTCTAGTTCTTCGCCTTCGATGTCGAGGTTGGGCAAGATGCGGTCAAGCCATTTCGGCATCCACCAGGTGGTGGTGCCCAGGATGAACATGGTGGCGGGGACGAGGGCCATGCGGACAAAGAAGGCGTCGAAAAGCACGGCCGCGCCGAGCGCGAAACCGAAAATCTTGATGAACGGCAGCGGCTGATCAATGAACGCGACGAAGACGGCGATCATGATGATGGCGGCGGCAGTGACCACGCGCGCACCCCGGACGAAACCTTCGACGGTGGATTCCTCGACAGCGTCGAGGACGGCTTCCGGTTCGTCGCCGGGGCGGCGCAGGCGCGTGTACTGCTCGCGCATGCGGGTGACCAGGAAGACCTGGTAATCCATGGCCAGACCGAAGGTGACGCCGATCAGCAGGATCGGCAGGAAGGACAGGATCGGCCCCGGGGTGTTCACGAGGCCCGTGAATCCTTCCTGGAAAACCAGCACCGTCGCACCGAAGGCCGCGCCGACGGACAGCAAAAAGCCCAAGCCCGCGACAAGCGGCACGAGAATCGAGCGGAAGACGATGATGAGCAGCAGAATCGCCAGGCCCACCACAATGCCGAGGTAGAGCGGCATCGCGCCGGCGAGTTCCTCAGTGATGTCCATCTGCACGGCGGTAAAGCCAGTCAGGCCCACATCGGTACCGGTGGCGTCTTCGATCTCAGCATCCATTTCCCGCAGGGCGTGCGCGGTGTCGACGGTGAACTGGTCGTCGGGACCCGTCACCGGCGTGGCCAGGATCTGCGCAGCGGTCATGTCGTCGTTGACGCCGACGAGCTGCGCGTGACGCACGCCGGTCACAGTGCCAGCGCGTTCCATCGCGTACATGAAGGAGGACAACGCAGCTTTTTGCTTATCGACGTCCCCTGCGCCTTCCACCGCCTCATCCGGGATCGACTTCATGTACGGGGCGAGTGCCTGCGAGTCTGGGTTGACGTCGTGGGCATCGACGACGAGCAGGAATGGTGCGTTGACGCCTGCACCGAAGCCTTCGGCCATGAGGTCGGCGGACTTGCGCTGGGTGGTGTCGGTATCGCCGTTGGAGTCCGAAGGCAGGGACATTTCCATTTGCAGCACCGGCAGCGAGCACACGCCGAGCAGGACAACAACGACGGCCATGACCAGCGCCGGGACTCGGCGCACGGTGTTCACCCAGGCGCGGCCGAGCGAGCGGGAATCCAAGTCTTTCGCAAGGCGGTCGCCGGGACCGGGGTTGCCAGCCACACCGGGGATTTTTCCGGCGAAGATTTTATCGCCGAGCAGGCCCATCAGGGCTGGCAGCAACGTGATCGCGACCAGCACTGCGATGGCCACGGTGGCCGCGGCGGACAAACCCATCCAGGAGAGGAACTCGATGCGCGCCAGCACCAGCGCGACCAGGGCGGTGAACACCGTCATGCCGGCGAAAAGCACAGATGAGCCCGCGGTGCCGACAGCCAGACCGGCCGCTTCCGGGCCGGGGAGGCGCTCACGCTCCTGCTTGTAGCGGGAGAGGATGAACAACGCGTAGTCGATACCCACGGCCAGGCCGATCATCACCGCCATGACCGGGGTGACCTCGTTGAGCTCCGTGAACCGCGTGGCCATGAGAATGAGGAAGGTGCCCAAGCCCACGCCGACCACGGCGGTGATCACCGGCATGCCTGCGGCGATGAGTGAACCGAAGGTGACCAGCATGACCACGAAAGCCACGCCGATGCCGATGATCTCACTGGTCGTCTTGATCTCGATGGGATCGCCGAAGCCCGGCCCACCGGCCTCGACCTGCAGGCCCTTCGAACGGCCGAGGTCGAGCGCCTCGTTGACCACGGCGCGCTCCTCATCTGTGACCTGCATAGAGGTCTCCGCGCCGAATTCGAAGGTGGTGTAGCCGATTCGCGCGTCTTCGGACAAGAGGCGGACATTATCGGCATCGGCCTTGGCACGTTCTTCAGGCAGACCCATGTCCGTCATCTGGGAGATGATCTGCTCTGTCTGCGCGTTAGACACGGTGACGGGATTGCCGAAGCGGTCTTTGCCGCCCATCTCCGGCAGGTTGTCCTCTATATAGGCCACGGTCTCGTCGATCGCAGCCATATTCGCCGGGTCGTCGAGGCGTTGCCCGTCCGGTGCCTTGAAGACCAAGTTCACCGAGGGCGCTTGGACAGGGTCGCTGATTCCGGGGAAATTCTCGCCGAGCGATTCGAGAGCGTCGATCGCCGGGGTGCCCGTGATCTGGAAGTCCGACGACAGCGGCTTCGACAGGGTCGCGGCGCCCGCAGCGCCAGCAGCGAAGAGCAGCAACCACGCCACGATGACCTTCCACTTATTGAGGAAGGACCATTTGCCTAGCCGGTAGAGGAACTTCGCCACTGGGATCCCTTTCCTAAAAACAAAAAATTCGTGGTGTGGAGATGAAAAACGGCGATATTTCGCCGAATTCTACCCACACCACGAACTTCTTGAAAATGGCGGTAGCGGCGGGATTTGAACCCGCGGAGGTTTTACCCTCACTCGCTTTCGAGGCGAGTACCTTCGGCCGCTCGGACACGCTACCGCAGAACAGAGTAGCGGTAGCGTCGCCGGTGAACCAAATTCCTAGGCACTCGGCTCAAGCGACGGTTTAGTTCTCGTCGCGGGAATCCTGGATCTTGCCAGCGACCTCGTTGGCCTTGTCCTTGATCTTGTCGCCAGCCTCGTTCAGCTTGTCCTTGACGCCGCCGGTGAGCTGGTCAGCCTTGCCCTCGTTCTTCAGAGCGTCGTTGTCGGTGACGTTGCCCAGAGCTTCCTTAGCGTCGCCCTTGACCTGGTCCAGCTTGCCGTTGAGATCAGCCATGATCTGTCTCCTTCTAAGTTGATTTCGCTTACTCGGCCCATGCTAGAGAAATCAAGGTGACGGTTGGGTAACGATTCCATGTCAATCCACGGCGCGAACTACTGATCAGCGCAAACAGTCGAAAAACCCAGTCATCAGCGCAGCGGTTTCAGCCTCGAGGACGCCACCGCGCACCTCGACGGTGTGGAGGTGGGGCGGGTCGCGGAGGACGTCGATAAGCGATCCCACGGCTCCCGTCTTGGGCTCGTACGCGCCGAAGACCACGCTTTTCATGCGCGCGCCGAGGATCGCGCCCGCGCACATCGTGCACGGTTCAAGCGTGACCACGAGCTCGCAACCGTCGAGCCGCCAGGTGCCCAGGGCGCGCGCGGCTGCTCGCGTGGCGACGACCTCCGCGTGCCCGACCGGATCCTGATCCGTCTCGCGGCGGTTCGTCCCGGTGGCGACTTCGGTGCCGTCCGGTCCATAAATCACCGCGCCGACCGGGATGTCCCTTGCTGGTGTGGTGCGGGCGACCTCGATGGCGCGGCGCATCCGTTGTTCGGCGCGTTGCTCCAGCTGGCTCATGACGGGGCTAATTCAGCGCCCGGTCGAGCTCGTCGATGAAACCGAGCTCGTCAGCGATCCGGTCGATGATGTCGGAGGGGTCGTCATCGGAGTCGTCGATAAGCACGCTCATGAGCTCCTCGCTGAAACCGATATCCTCGAGAATCTTGAAGTCGCCGTCGGCCCAGCCGTCGATATTGTCCAGCTCATCCGGGTCGATGTCTGGGATCTCGATGCCCGCGGTGTCGAGCACTTCGGCCGCGAAATCATCGTCGACCGCCATCGTCGCGTCCGAGATGAGCACGCGCGTGCGCGACGGGCCGGGACGCACGATGACGAGGTACTCCTCCTCGACATTGAGGAGCGCGAACGCCGCACCTTCGCTGCGGAGGCCGCGCACCGCGTTGATGGACGTATCTAGATTCTCGAAATCGTCGTCGAATTCCGCGACGACCCACTCACCGTCGCGCCTGGCCACAGTGACCGCGTAGCCGTCCTCAAAGGCGCTGTCATACCCGTCGCCTGAGCCAGCTTCCGCGTGTCCGTCGTTCATGCCTAGTCAGACTACTCGCGTTGTGGAAAGCTTGTCAGCGTGAACGAGCAACACGGTATGTCAGGCAACCAGGGGTCCAACGCACGCGTCGGAGGGCGGCGTACCCTGCCCACGACCTGCATTATCGGGCTGGGGCTCATCGGCGGATCCATCATGCGCGACTTAGATGCCGCAGGGGTACCGGTCTACGGCTACACGCACTCCCGCTCCGGCATGCGCGACGCCGCGCGCGAAGGCTTCGATGTCTCCGATGACCTGTCTCGCGTGCTCTCCCGTGCGTCCTCCGACCACGCGCTCATCGTGATCGCCGTGCCCATGCACGCGGTGGAGGACGTTCTCGATTCCATCGCGATGTACGCGCCGAATTGCGGCATCACCGACGTGGTCAGTGTGAAAAAGCCCGTCGACGAGCTGGTGCGCGCCCGCGGCATGCGCGAACGTTACGTCGGTGGCCACCCCATGTCGGGCACGGAGGATTCCGGCTGGGGTGCCTCCCGCGCCGGCCTGTTCACCCGCGCCGCCTGGGCGATCACATACGACTACGCCAAAGAATGCGAAGATGCCGGACGCCGCGTTCCCACGGACTGGGTGGACATCTTCGGCCAGGTCTGCGAGCTCGCGCGCGTGTGCAGCGCGGAGGCAGTCCCCGTGTCGGTGGAGAAGCATGACGAGGCAGTCGCCCGCGTCTCCCATCTGCCGCACGTGCTGGCTGAAGCACTCGCCGTCGTCGGCGACCGCGGCGGCACCCTCGCCCAGTCCCTGGCTGCCGGCTCGTTCCGCGGCGCAACCCGTGTTGCTGGCACCGAGCCCGAACTGGTGCGCGCGATGTGCGAGACCAACGCCGATGCCGTGGTGAAGACCTTGGACGAGATCATCCCGCTGCTGCAGGATGCCCGCTCTTCGCTGGCCGCGCCCGAGCCCGACTTGGAGCAGCTCGTCGGCGCTGGCTACCGCGCCGTCACCCGCATGGGTGCGCGCAAGGGCGCCCGCGCCGAATCGGTCTCGCCGATCAAGATCTCTTCCCGCCCCGTCATGCGCATCCAGCTCGGCGCACACGGCTGGGTCAAAGCCCTCCGTCAGACCGAGTCGCTCGGCGGGCGCATCGACGTGTTCTAAACGGGGGTGCACGGAAAGCAGAAAAGCCCGCGATCTGGCGTAGCTGCCAGGTCACGGGCTGAAGCGTGCGCCCGGAGGTGTCTGAAGTCATGACATAGTTGACACGGCGTGCCTGGGGGAGCATTCCTGATGGTTGACACCTCAGCTGCGACATGGTTGACAATTAGTCTGACGAAACATTCTGGGGTGATGGTTGACACCTCAGTCGCGACATCGTTGACACCTTCCGCTACCCCCGCGCGTCTGGTGCCGATGTGGGGATCAGTCGGGACATCGTTGACAAATGAACAGCCCGAACCGCAACCTCGCCATCGTCAAAGCCGTCCGTGATCAAGGTGAACCAGTCATCAAAGTCGCCAAACGCTTCGGCATCTCCCGCCAACGCGTCTACAAGATCCTCTCTGAGTTCGACGCCGGCGGCGCAGAGGCCATCGCCCCGAAATCCCGTGCACCGCACACCCACCCAAATGCCGTGCCGGACAGCTTGCGCAACCACATCATCGACATGCGCAAAGAACTCACCAAAGCAGGACTCGACGCAGGCCCAGACACCATCGCCTTCCACCTAGACAGGCAGGGGCTTCGCATCCCGTCAACATCGACAATCCGCCGCATCATCACTGACGCCGGACTCGTCGACCCGCAACCACAGAAGAAACCGCGCAGCTCCTACATCAGGTTTGAAGCCGCCATGCCCAACGAATGCTGGCAAGCCGACATCACCTACCTCTTTCTCATCGACGGCAGACGCGTAGAAGTCCTCGACTTCATCGACGACCACTCCCGCTACCTGCTATCAATCACCGCCCGGCCAGCATTTACAGGCCCAGCTGTCGCAGCAGAACTCCAACGCCTCATCGATACTTTCGGCCCACCAGCATCCACACTCACCGACAACGGGCTGGTGTTCACCGCCCGGTTAGCCGGACGAAAAGGCGGCCGCAACGCTTTTGAGAAAGTCCTCACCGACAACTGCATCCAACAGAAAAACGGCCGGCCAGGACACCCACAAACACAAGGCAAAATCGAACGCTTCCACCAAACACTCAAACGCTGGATCAACGCCCAACCACCCGCCGAAACCATCCCCCACCTTCAACGACAACTCAACGAATTCGCCGCCTACTACAACACCGAACGCCCCCACAGATCACTTGGGCGGCGCACCCCACAACAGGCATACACAACAGGACCCAAGGCCGAACCCAACCACACCCCCGAAGAAGAATGGCGCGTCCGCAACGACGTCGTCGCCCCCAGCGGCAAAGTCACCATCCGCTACGCCGGCAGGCTCTACAGCCTAGGAATCGGACGCGCCTACAGCGGTGAAGAAGTCCTGATGATCATCACCGACAACCACATCACAACATCACTAAAAGAAACCGGCGAACCCATCGCCGAGCACTACATCGACACATCCCGCAATTACCAAAAACCCTACTGGCGAAAAGGCCAACCCCCACTGACCTAAAAACCAAAACCGGCGCCTTGGAAAAATAAAAACCAAGACACCGGTTTGTCCACCATGTCGCGACTGATCTGTCAACTATGTCCCGACTGATGACAAGCGTGCGCCCGGAGGGATTCGAACCCCCAACCTTCTGATCCGTAGTCAGATGCTCTATCCGTTGAGCTACGGGCGCGTGTTTTGCAACGAGATGTAACGGTACACCACGGTGAACAGCAGGCAAAATCCGCTGGTCACTGAGGTGTTATAAGCCGAGGATCGACGTCGCAATTAGGAAGTAAATGACCAAGCCCGTCGCATCGCAGAAGGTGGAGATGAACGGGTTAGAAAACACTGCTGGATCCGCGCCGACGGTCTTGGCCACGATCGGCATAGCGCCGCCCACCGTCGCCGACATGGTGCAGATGGACAACAGGGTCAGGCCGATCACCATTCCCATGTCCAGCCCGTAGACCAAGGTAGCCAGGGTAAAGCCCAATGCGCCGAGGACAGCGCCGAGCATCAAGCCCACCCGGACTTCGCGCCACATGACTTTGAGGACATCGGATTTCTTGACGTCGCCAAGCGCCAATGCTCGCGTCACTGTCGTCGCCGCCTGGTTGCCCGTGTTGCCGCCCGTGCCTGTGAGCAACGGAATGAACAAGGAGAGCACCACAGCCTGCTCCATCTTCTCCTCGAAGACGTCGAGGACCTGGACGGTGAGAATCGCGGAGACCGCGAGCACGAGAAGCCACACGATGCGCGACTTCACCAGGTTGGTCAGCGGGGTGGACAGATACGGCTGTTTGAGGGCCTCAGAACCACCCTGTCGCGCACTGTCCTCGGAGTCCTCGCTCTCCACGACATGCTGTGCCTCGTCGAAGGTGAAGATGCCCACCAGGCGGTTGCCGGAATCCACCACAGGCAATGCAAGCAGCGCCAGCGGAAGGAACCAGCGGGCAGTCTCCTCCGCATTCGCGGTGGCGATTACGGACGGCGATTCCTCCAGCAATTCCGCTATCTGCGTATCACCGTCGGCGAGGAAGAGCCGGCGCATCTTCACGATGCCGGTCAGCTGCCGGTCCCGGTCGATCACCGGAAGGGTGTACAGAGTCTCCAGGTCCTCGTGCTGTTGGCGCAGCAGCTCACGCACCTCGTGCGCCGTCATCGACCCGTAGATCTCCGGGATCTCCGGGGACATCACGCGGCCGACAGTCCCCTTTTCGTATCCCAGGACCGCGTCAGTATTCTCTTTGTCCTTTTCGCCCAGCTCTTTGAGGAGGCGCTCGGCGACGGACCCGGGGAGCTCGTCGAGAAGCATGACGCGGTCTTCCGCGCCCATGTCCTCGAAGAACTCGCCGACGCTGTCGCTGCCCAGCGCGTGCACCATATCCGCCTGGTGTCGCGGATCGAGCGCATCGAATACGGCACCCGCACGCTCCGGCGGTAGAAGGCGGAAGAGTACGGCTCCGCGTTTGATCGGCGAATGCTCGATGAGCCGGATGATCTCACTCAACTTCGCCTCTGCGAGCAGACCCGAAATCTCTTCGGCTCGGTCACCGCGCAACCGCGTTTCCACGAGCTTTTCTAGCTCGCGCAAAGCATCACGCTCCTGCGTCGTGGCCATGGCGTCCTCTTTTCTTCACCGCGGGCGTTATCCGCCCACCGAATCTACTTCACCCCGCAGGAACACTCATCGCAAAAGGAAAAACCGGCCAGAGAAGCCTCTGACCGGCAAAAATAAGTGGTGCGCCCGGAGGGATTCGAACCCCCAACCTTCTGATCCGTAGTCAGATGCTCTATCCGTTGAGCTACGGGCGCATGGCGGAGATGACAGGATTTGAACCTGCGGACCTCGTGAAAGGTCAACTCCTTAGCAGGGAGCCCCAATCGGCCACTCTGGCACATCTCCATAGCCTTGTTACACACTACCCACAACGGTGCAGCCGGACCAAAAAATTTGGGTGCGCGTGGGAATAGACTCTTAAAGCATGATTCGCCGTGACCTCGCCGACATTCCGTCCTACGTCCCGGGCAAGAGCGACCCGGACGCGCTAAAGCTTTCCTCGAATGAGGCCCCGCAGGGCCCGTTGCCGCCAGCGGTCGACGCGATGGTCGCCGCGGCGCGCGGAGCGAACAGGTACCCGGACATGGGTGCGGTGTCATTGCGCCGTGCGCTCGCCCTCCACCTGGGTGTCGAGCCGGAGAATGTCACGGTCGGCTGCGGTTCGTCCGCGCTGTGCCAGCAGCTCGTGCAAGCGACGTCGACGCCGGAAAACAACGTGATCTTCCCGTGGCGCAGCTTCGAGGCGTACCCGATCTTTTGCCAGGTCGTGGGCACACAGGCACGCCCGGTCCCGCTGCTTTCCGACGGCAAGCACGACCTCGAGCGCATGCTTTCGCTTATCGACGATTCCACCTCCCTGATCTTCCTCTGCTCCCCCAACAATCCGAGTGGTCAGGTAATCACCCGATCCGAGTTCGCCGCGTTCATGGAGCGCGTGCCTGAGCATGTGACCGTGGCGCTGGATGAGGCGTATGTGGAGTACAACCGAGATCCAGACGCAGTCGAGGGCACTAGCGTATTCCGCGACTATCCGAACCTGGTCTGCTTGCGCACCTTTTCCAAGGCCTACGGCCTGGCTGGCACCCGCGTCGGCTACGCATTCGGCGCCCCTGACCTGATCGAAGCGCTGGACAAGATGGGGATTCCTTTCCAGGTCAGCGCTATCGCGCAAGCCGGCGCGATCGCGTCGCTACAGCATTCCGAGGAGCTCCTCGCCCGCGTCGAGGACACCATCGAGGCACGCGACGAGGTCGCCGACGGCATTGGCGCTCTGCGTTCCCAGGCCAATTTCGTGTGGCTGCCGGATGTGGACTCCGCTGCTCTCGCCCGCCAGTTGGCAACCCGTGGAATCCTTGTCCGCGCCTTCCCCGAGGGCCTGCGCGTCACGGTGACGAACCGTGACGAAGCTGAAGAATTCCTCTCAGCATGGAAAGCGATTCATTCAACAACGAAATGATGCCGAAATATAGAAATCACTAGGATTGCGGGCATGAAGCTGAATTACTCTCTCAACACTGGTTTCGCCTCGGGCGACGGCGCTACGCCGACCCGGGACAACGTCTCCTCATGGATCGCCTGGGCTCCGGTTCCATCCGCAGACTTCACCGCGGACACCACGCTCGGCACTACTTTTTATCTGACTCCGCGATCAATCCCGCAGCTCACCGAGGACACTCTCCTGCTCGGTGTCCCGGTCGGCGAAGCGGGCATCGACATCGACACCGCACTCGATCCGCAGCAGCTTTCCTACGCCAGCGACGCGAGCGCGACCGTCGAGACGCGTCGCCCGATCGGCCTCGACGCGGTGCGCGTGGTTGCGGCAAAGAGCGGCCCCGCGCGTCGAAAAGCACAAAACGCGCTTATCGACGTCCCTGGCGACCGCCAATTCCACATCATCCACGAGCTTTTTGAGCATTAATCAACCCAGCAATTAGGAGAATCAATCATGCGTTTCCTCATCGATGTCGTCATGACTGCGGTCGCCCTGTGGCTGGTCACCCTAATCGTGCCCGGCGTTGAGGTCATGGGTGGCGTCGGCGCGTTCATTTGGGTCGCGCTGGTGTTCATGTTCGTCAATGCCTTCATCTCTCCAGTTGTGAACCTGATCAGCATTCCGCTGAAGATCGTCACCCTGGGGCTGTTCTCCCTGCTGGTGAACACCCTGCTGTTCTCCATCGTCGGTTGGATCTCCGACGGGCTCGGCAGCGGCCTGCAGCTCAGCGGCTTCTGGGCGGCATTCTTCGGCGCGATCGTCATGGCGATCGCGAGCTGGATCGTCGAGGCAGTATTCAAGGCCACCGGTCTGTCCCGCGACAAGTCCAAGAACTAAAACTCGGCCCCCAAGCACTTCCTGCGTCATCCCGTTTCCTTCGTGGAAGCGGGATTTTTTCTGCCTCGCTGCGCCCAGTAATGTGGCTGACTCCAAGTTTATTGAGCGCAAGCTGTCAGTTTCCCCGTGAATCAGTTAGCATGGTGTGACGTATGTGGCGGATGTGACTATTGATTCGACCAGTTGCGCCCTCCCGCCTCTCCCGAGTGAAGAAACGAGTTTCCATGTCTGCCTCCCGTACCCGCCGCGCACCCCGACGCTTCGGCCTGACCCGCCTACTTACCACGGCTGCGCTGGCAGCGGCAGGCATCGGCGCCGTCGGCGCTGGCGTTCCCGAAGCGAATTCCGCGCCGAACGGCAACATCGTTACCTTCGGTGATTCCTACACCTCTAACCCCGACGAGCTCCGCAACACCTTGAAGAAGGTTCCGATTCCCGACGTCCACCACTTCGTGTGGGGCACCTACCCCAGCCGCCTCGGCTGCCTGCAAGCCCCCAATAACTGGCCCCGCCAGCTCGGTTCGATCGCCCGCGCACCCATCTCGGACTATTCCTGCACCGCGGAATCCTCGCACGTCATCCCCGGCAAGATCGACAAGGCCATCGCCGCCGGAGACATTCACCGCGGCACCCGCGCAATCGTCATCGCCGTCGGCATCAACGACTTCGGCCCCTACGGCATCCAGCGTGGCGCGCAGCCGTTCAACGCCGCCAAGATGCGCAGCGACTACATCAACAACATCCGCCGAGGCGTCTCCAAGGCACGCGCTGCCGCACCGAACGCCAAGATTCTTCTCAGTGGCTCCTTGTCCGTCACCGAACCGGACCGCCTCAACAGCCTGTGCTTCATCAACGTGGTACCTAATGCACCGCTCGGCGTGCCGATGCCCACCCTGCACCAGATCGAGCACACCAACCGCGGCCACCAGCGCGCAGCAGCCGCCGCCTCCGGCGCGACCTACGTGGAAATGATGCACCCGTCGCGCCACCACAGCACCTGTGCTCGGGACTCCCAGCGCTGGGTCGCCGGCGTGATCGACCCCCACGCACAGCACAATATGGGGCTGCACCCGACGCCGGCTGGCTCGCGATTCATGGCGGAGGAGATTTCCCGCCACCTGTAGTTGTACCTGCGGAGACGGGGGGATTTGAACCCCCGGAGGTGTGACCCTCGCTGGTTTTCAAGACCAGTGCATTCGGCCGCTCTGCCACGTCTCCTTCGTCGCAAAGCAATTGCGACTCACCCACTTTACAACACGGCACGGCGGGCTCCGCCAACGGCGGAATGCCTGCCTTCTATGCCAGTGACGCCACCACGCGGATGAGCTGCTCCACGTCGGCCTCCGTGTTGAACGGGCCCAAGCCGACGGTGACGGCGCCGCCCATTTCCTCGATGCCCATCTCGGTGAGCAGGGGCGTCGCCTGATCCGGCGTGGTCAGCGTGGTGACGATGCCGTTGTCGAAGAGCCGCTCGTACACCGTCGCCGCGGGCACTCCCCGGACGCCGAAAGACAGGCGCGGGGTGCGGTCGGTGCTTGCCCCGGAGGCGGCTTCGCCTGTCACACCGAGAATGTGGACGGCGGGCAAGGTGCCCAGGAACGTGTACAAATCATCGCGCAGCCCGTCCAAGTAGGCGGTCATCTGCCCCATCGACCGCGTCAAGCGCGCCCGGCGCGTGGCGCGCCCGCCCTGATCAGGCACGAGGTCCGCCAGGTGGTCGACGAGCGCGGTCGCACCGCCGGCGAGACCCGGCGAGACATCGAGCTGCAGCTTCTCCGCGCCCGTGACACGCTCATCACCGCTGAGCGATTCCATCCGCTTGAACATCGCGGTATCGCGCACCACGAGCGCAGCCATGTGCGGCCCGCCCAACGCACCGAGATCGATGCCGACGACATCGGCACCCCACTCATCGAAATCGATCCCGTGGTACGGCACATAAGAAGAGGCGTCCACGACAACCCAGGCGCGAGAGCGTTCCCGCACCTGATCGACAATCGCGGAAACAGGAGCCACCGTTCCCAGCGTCGCATGGGCGGCGGGGAGGGAGACGAGGCGAGTTGAGCCGTCGATAAGCTCTGCGTATTGCCACGCAGGAAGCTCGCCCGTACCCAAATCCGCGTGAGCCGTGCGGACCTTGGCCGGGGCGCGACGCACAGCCGCGGTAATCTCCGGCCTGTCGAGCGGACTGGTCACCAGCGACGAACCATGCCGGAACAACGGCTTCATCCCCGTCACCAACGACGCATAGAGCACAGGCAAACTCGGGCCCAGCACCACACGCTCCGCCGACGCCCCCACGAGATCCGCGACCGCATGGCGTGCCGACGCCACGAACGTCTCCCCCTCCGGACGCCCCAACGCCTGACGCGAATGCGATCCCGCATTCACCTCCGGGGCAGGCACCGCCGTAGCCATCCGGAACGACCGCGACACCGCCGCCGACACACGCTCCGGCACCTGCGGGCAATCATGCGCATTCAAATACGTCCAACCATCCGAAAGCGAGGTATAAAGCCCGCGCACGCTGGCCACATCGTACGCCACGCCGACGCTCCCTTCCCGGACGAAATCACAGTGTGTGGCTATTGAACACCACCCACGCCACAAGCAACAAGTATGCCTGCACAACTTGGCCCCCGCAGGGCACTAGGGTGGGACAAGTGCAGGACAACGAACAGCTGCTTGCCGACGTCTCCCGCATGACCTCGGCGGCCCACGACCACACCCCACCGTCCACGTCCACCACCCTGGGCGCTGCCGCCTCCGACCTCGCACGCGGCTGGGGCCAACACGAACTCTGGCTCCAACTCGGCTGGCAGGACATCAAACAGCGCTACCGCCGATCGACGCTCGGACCACTGTGGATCACCATCGCCACCGGCGTGATGTCCCTCGCCCTCGGCCTGCTGTACTCCATGCTGTTCCAGATCTCCGTGCGTGAATTCCTCCCCCACGTCACCGTGGGCTTCATCGTCTGGGGCTTCATCTCCGGCTGCATCAAGGACGGCGCGAACGTCTTCATCGAGAACGAAGGCTTAATCAAACAACTTCCGTCAGCCCTGTCTGTGCACGTCTACCGCCTGGTGTGGCGCCAGCTCCTGTTCTTCGCCCACAACATGGTGATCTGGCTGATCCTCGTGCTGGTGTTCCGCATTGATCTGGGCTGGAACGTCTTCTTGTTCATCCCGGCGCTCGCCCTGATGGTCATCAACGGCGTGTGGGTGACCATGCTCTTCGGCATCATCGCCACCCGCTTCCGCGACGTCGCTCCCCTGCTCGAAGCCCTCGTCCAGCTGCTGTTCTACGTCACGCCGATCGTCTGGACCGCCAAGACCCTGCGCGAACAGGGCGGCGAAGTCGCGCAGCGCGCACGCATCGCCGAGCTCAACCCGCTCTACCACTACCTCGAAGTCGTCCGCGCCCCGCTCATCGGCGAACCGCTGGCCGCCTACCACTGGGGCATCGTGCTGGCCGGCACCGTCATCGGCCTATTCCTCGCCATGATCGCCATGCGCCAGTGGCGCTTCCGAGTCCCGTACTGGGTGTAGATCAAGGAGTTCACACCATGGTTTCCATTGACACCTACAACGCCTGCGTCGACTTCCCCATCTTCGACGCCAAGTCCCGCTCCCTGAAGAAAGCGGTCATGAGTTCCGCCGGCGGCGCCATCGGGAAGAACGACTCCAATACCGTCGTTGTCGAGGCGCTCAAGGACATCAACCTGCACCTGCGCGAAGGCGACCGCGTCGGTCTCGTCGGCCACAACGGTGCTGGTAAATCCACGCTGCTCCGCCTGCTCAGCGGTATCTATGAGCCCACCCGCGGTGTCGCCGATGTCCGCGGCCGGGTCGCACCGGTTTTCGACCTCGGCGTCGGCATGGACCCGGAGATCTCCGGCTACGAGAACATCATCATCCGCGGACTCTTCCTCGGCCAGACCCGCAAGCAGATGAAAGACAAGATGGACGAGATCGCCGAATTCTCCGAACTCGGCGACTACCTCTCCATGCCCCTGCGCACCTACTCCACGGGCATGCGCGTGCGCCTGGCCCTCGGAGTCGTGACATCCATCGAGCCCGAGATCCTCCTGTTGGATGAGGGCATCGGCGCCGTCGACGCCGCCTTCATGGCCAAAGCCCGCGTCCGCCTCGCCGAACTGGTCAAGCGTTCGGGCATCCTGGTGTTTGCTAGCCACTCGAATGACTTTTTGGCCCAGCTCTGCAACACCGCCCTCTGGGTGGACAAGGGCGAGATCAAGCAAGCCGGTCTCGTCGACGAAGTCGTCGAAGCCTACGAAGGCCCCGAAGCCGGAGACTACGTCCGCGACCTTCTCACCCGCTTCGACGAGGAGGACGATGAAGAGGCCTAACGGTAGACAAACGCAGCTGGTGGACCTCCCAGTCTGTGAACGGAATGCGTCCTTGAAAAAATCGACATCCCCCGCAAGCCAACGATTCCCGGCAACGCCATGACCTGCGTTTTTATTAGACGCCGGATTTTGGCGTGTCGATTTTTTCAAGAGCGCCTGCGGATCAACTCATCAAGGGCCTTGCCCACCGCCCCTAGTGTTTCCTTGCTCACCCTTAACACTGTCCATCCAAAAATCGCGGCTCGCATGTTGATCCGCGAATCCCGATTCCGACGTTGTCTACTCAAATGATCCTCACCGTCGTACATGATCCCGATCTTCAACTCAGGTAAAGCGAGGTCAAAAACCGTCAAGATCTTCCCGTCATCAATGAGCACCACCTGCTCTTTCAATTCCAAGCGATGAGCTTGGCAGACGGTAGAGCACAGCAAGCGCATCTCCGTTTCTTTCGGTGAATCAGAACCATCACTGGACAGCCGGAGGACTTTCCGCAGCCACCTCTGAGCTAGGCGCTGCTTACCGGCCTGTTCAATCTGGAGGGGATCGAGGTCGAACCTGCGACGGCAGGCGTCGACAAGCTGAATCGCGCGAACAGTGCCCGGATCGACCCCAGCGATTGAGTGAGCTTCCCATGCATTGATGCCTTGACGAAGATGCTTCAGCGCCTCGGTCAAGGCATCGTACGGGGTAGATATCCGGATTTTGTGGCCCTGATATCTCACGACCCATAGTTCGCGGTCCGAAGCCCGAAAGACCGTTGGCGCATACACAGAACCAAATTCCGTTTTGGCAACTGGGCCGTATAGCGCGGTATCGCAGGAATCAACGAAATACCGGAGGCCGTAGATCGCCAAAGCGCTCATTCCCCCTACCGAATGATCTGGGCGTTCTAGTGCCATTGCCACTGCACGAGCAGCCGCTGGCACCCGATAAACAATCTTGCGCGGATGAAACAGCGAGGTTTTACCTGCGAGTTCTAAAGGGAGTAACACCGGGTCAGTAGTGAAGTATTGTCGTGAGACTGGGGTTCCAACACCATCGGCCCGCAGGAAGGTATGGACCAGTCCTGTGACATCCATGTTGTTGCGCAGGGCGACGGTCTTGCGAATAGGTGTGGGTTTCTTCGAGTTCATACACGGTTAGACTTCCCCGAACTGCACGGTGGTTCCGTGTCTGGTGTGAGCCGTGCCGCGTGGCAGAATGGGGCGCATGAATTCCCCCGCTGGAAGCTCCCGCGACAACGCCGAAGCCAACGCCGATGCAACGCTGAATCCGCAGGGCACGACGGCTGCGGTGATCGTGACGCATAAGCGGGTGGAGCTGCTGCGGCACTCGTTGGAGCAGGTCGTGAACCAGACGCACCCGGTGAACTGGGTGGTCGTGGTCGACAACGGCTGCGAATCTGAAGTCCAGGACCTGGTCAATGAAATGGCAGGCGAGAAAGCCGTTTACCTGCCGTCGCGGACAAACCTCGGCGGCGCGGGCGGTTTCGCGTACGGCTTCCTGCACGCACTGGCGTTGGGGGCGGACGCGATCTGGTGCGCGGACGACGACGGCCGTCCGGCGGACGCGAACGTCCTAGAGACCTTGTACGCAGTCGCTCAACGGGAGCAGCTCGCAGAGGTCTCACCGGTGGTGTGCAATATCGACGACCCGAACCGCCTCGCTTTTCCGCTAAGACAAGGCCTGACGTGGCACCGCCGCCGCGATGAGCTGGAGGGGGATTTCCTGCCCCAGTACGCGAGCTTGTTCAACGGCGCGCTGATCAGTGCGAAAGCGATGGAACGGATCGGAGTGCCGGATTACCGCCTGTTCATCCGCGGCGACGAGGTGGAGTACCACCGTCGGCTGGCGCAGTCGGGCTTGAAGTACGGAACGGCGCTGACCACGGCGTATCTGCATCCGGACGGGTCGGCGGAATTCCACCCGATCATGGGCGGACGCGCACACGCGCAGTGGCCAGACAACGACACGAAGCGCTATTTCACCTACCGCAACCGCGGGTACATCATCAATCAGCGCGGAATGCAGAAAATGAAGCTGCAGGAGCTGGTGCGTTTCGGGTGGTTCTTCCTCGTTCAGCGCCGCAGCCCGCAGGAATTCAGGGAGTGGCTGAAGCTATTGCGCATGGGCGCGCAGGAAGACTTCCAGCGCCCCTAAGCTACAACCCGGAAGCAGCGACCTACCGCGGCTCCTCCTCGATGACGACGCGCGAGGGCTCGCGGAAGATGAGCACGCGCTGAAGCACGAAATTGGTGATGGTGGCCACGCCTTGAGCGATGACGAACGAGACGGCATCCTTCCACGGATCAACGAGACCGAGGGCGCGCAGCGGAGCATTGGTCACGGCGTAGAGCACCCATTGCACGCCGAGGGTAGAGGCGTAAAGGATGAACACGGCGAGCGCGCGTTTACCTGTGATTTTCGCCTGGAAGGTGTACTTGGAGTTCAGCAGGTACGCGACGAGCGTGCCCAGGCACCAGCCGAAGACTTTGGCCACGAGGCGGTCGTAGCCGACAACGTGGGTGAGCGTATACGTCAGCCCGAAATCGAGCATGGCGCAGAATACGCCGACAGCGAGGAACCTGACCAGCTGTTTCTTCGCGTTCGCGGGCCGGCTCACTTCAACCTTGGATGACACGCCGGATTACTTTACCCGAAGCAGTGCGCGATAAAGATCAAGCTTATCGACGGCCGACCTTCCCCCCGCCCCATATCCCCCCACGGATGCGAGTCGCACCAGGGAGCCAGCGCAGAGTTGCTGGATCTGGCTGGCGCACAAAGGACTGCCGTCGGCGGCGGTCCAGCCAAGGGCCGCCATGGCGGATTCGGTGACGTCATCGGTGGTGGCGTCGTCGACAAGGCAAGACAGGGCGAGGAGCGTGCACCAAAAGGCGTCGCGGGCTTGGGGGGTTTTCTCGCGCGGCAGTGTCTGCAGGATGTCGTCGACGGAGGGGGTGAGGTATGCGGGCCGTGACAGGTCGAGGGCCTGGAGCAGCGGGATGAAATCCATCGCTTTGGAGCGTGAGACGACATCGACGACCTCGGGGCGGACACTAGCCATCACGTTCTCGACAGCCAACGGGCCGAGGAGCTGGGCGTTGATGGCGGAAACGTCGAAAGGCGAGCCCGCGAAATCACCGGCACCGGCGACACAGAGTGCACGCGGGGTGGCGCTGTCGCGGGGATAGGTATCGAGCAGGGTCAGCCTGAAGCACCACAAGCCCCAGTGGAAGAACAATTCGTCGCCACCGTCGCGCAGGAATTCGCCGAGGGTGGCGGTAAGTTCGAGCCGGCCGGAATCAGCAGGGGCGAGGGTGAAGCGGCTCGGGGTGGGCGTGTCCCCCGGCACCGCGAAGGCGATGTGGAGGGCGCGCTGGACATCCTCAAGAGAACTGTCGGAGCAAAGGCCGATGTGGCGGATGATCTCTTCGTCGGCAAGCGATGTGCCGCAACGCACGAGCAACGTGCGGCTGCGACGGACGCCGCGGAGGCGGGCGCGAGCTGCGTCGAGGTCGACGACAGACGCCACCTGCTGGCGGCGTCGCGGTCGATACAACGTACTCGGCATAGGCCCCACCCTAGTGCCGATTAACGTGCAGTGGCGCGAGCCTCGGCCTCCGAGCCAGCGAAAATTAGGGCGCCGCCGATGAGGCCGAGCACCGTGTTCGGGCGCTTTACGCCGCGGCGGCGCAGGGCGTCGGCAAGCTTGCTCTGTACCGCGATGCTCAGGCGCGTACTGCCGACGAGCAGTGCGAGACCGCCGAGGAGAAGGCCCCATGTCTTGGCCGGGCTGCCCGTCTCGGGCGTGTTCTCCACGCGCGCGGTGAGGTCATTGCGCGGGTCCTCGTCGAAGGCGTTGAACGCGGCGACCGTGCCGCCGAACGCCGCAGCGATGCCCACCCAGGCCGCCACGCGTCCCGGAGTCGAACGCACGTAGTCCGGCACCGCCGTGAACGCGACCGCGAACGCGGCCTGGATCAACCGGCCGCCGGTGGTGTTGTCCAGGGCGTTGTAGTCGATGCGCTCCTCGCCCGTCTGCTCCTGGACTGTCTGCTGCTTAGTCTGCTCCGTCATGCCGCCATCCTACCGGGGTGAAGGCCCGCCGTAAGATGGCTCACATGGCCAATCATGATGATTCCCCGCACATCGCCGCCCAGCTCACCGACCTGCCGCTGGATGATTTCATGACGCGTTTGGTGGCGCAGGAACTGCCGCTTTTAGATAGCACGAGCCGCGGCATCGTCTACGAAGAACTGCGCGAATACCAGCAATCCGGCAAGCCGACGATCACGAGCCAGGAGGATCTGCCAGAGCGGATCCGCGAGATCATGGAGTTGTGATTCTTCTCGCTGTCCCCCTCCTCGAGGCATTTTGACCCCCGGGCACCCGAAGTTCCGGGAGTAGGCTGGCCCCCAGTGCCCAAATGGGCAACCACAACCTATGGGGATGGAAGAGATGGAACTTCACACCACCACGAAATCGCTCTACGGCTGGGGCCGCACGGCTCCGACCACCGCTCACGTCCTGTCCACGCCGGATGTGGATGTGATCAAGGAAGCAGTCCGCCAGGTCGCCGAGGACAACGCGACGCTGCCGGTGAACCGTCGCCGCGGTGTCATCGCGCGCGGCATGGGCCGCTCCTACGGCGACCCGGCGCAAAACGGCGGCGGCTTGGTCGTCGACATCCAGGCGCTGAGCAAGATCCACGACATTGACCCGTCCACGGGCATTGTCGACGTCGACTCGGGCGTGACCCTCGACCAGTTGATGAAGGCGGCACTGCCGTACGGCCTGTGGGTTCCGGTGCTGCCGGGCACCCGCCAGGTGACCATCGGCGGTGCGATCGGCCCGGATATCCACGGCAAGAACCACCACTCCGCCGGCTCGTTTGGCGACCATGTCCTGTCCATGGAGCTGCTCGTCGCCGACGGCCGCGTGCTGCACCTGGAGCCGGAGGGCTCCACGGACGACCCGGACGGCTCCCTGTTCTGGGCGACGGTCGGCGGCATGGGCCTGACCGGCATCATCTTGCGCGCTCGCATCCAGATGACCTTCACGGAGACCGCCTACTTCATCTCCGACACGGTGCGCACCACGACTCTCGACGAGACGATCGAGGAGCACTCCCACGGCCAGGAAGAGGGCTACACCTACTCGTCGGCGTGGTTCGACGCGATCTCCGCGCCGCCGAAGACCGGCCGCTCCACGATCTCCCGCGGCTCGCTGGCAACGCTGGCGCAGCTGGAAGAATACGCGCCGAAGCTGGCGAAGAACCCGCTGAAATTCTCCGCCCCGCAGCTGATGACGGTGCCGGACATCTTCCCGTCCTGGACCATGAATAAGCTGACGCTGTCGGCGATTGGCGAGGCGTACTACATGATGGGTTCGCCCAGCCAGAACGATATTTTGAACCTGACGCAGTTCTATCAGCCGCTGGACATGATCGCGGAGTGGAACCGCGGCTACGGCAAGGCAGGCTTCCTGCAGTACCAGTTCGTGGTGCCCACGGACGCGGTCGAGCCGTTCAAGCAGATCATCTACGACATCCAGTCGTCGGGCCACTACACCGCGCTGAACGTGTTCAAGCTGTTCGGCGAGGGCAACCGCGCGCCGCTGTCCTACCCGATGCGCGGCTGGAATGTGTGCGTGGACTTCCCGATCCGCGACGGCCTGCATGCCTTCCTCGACCGCCTCGACGAGCAGGTCATGGAGTTCGGCGGACGCCTCTACCTGGCTAAGGAGTCCCGCACCTCCGCCGAGAACTTCCACAAGATGTACCCGGAGATGGAGAGCTGGCTTAAGACCCGCCGCGCCATCGACCCGACCGGGGTCTTCGCCTCCGATATGTCCCGCCGCTTGGAACTCTCCTAGCCCCGCCCTACCTGAAGAAAAAGAGGAAACACAATGCTCAACGCAGTTGGACAGGCACAGAACATTCTTCTTCTCGGCGGCACGAGCGAGATCGGTCTCGCGATTGTCGACGAGATCGCATCGCGCGGCGGCTCCCCGGCAGTCACGCTCGCGGCACGCAAAAACAGCCCGCGTATCGACGCCGCCGTGGAAGAGGTCACCAGCCACGGTGCCGGCGAGGTGCGCGTGATCGACTTCGACGCATTCGACACCGCATCCCACCCGGCCGTCATCGAGGAGGCCTTCGCGCACGGCGACGTGGATGTGGCCATCGTCGCGTTCGGTACCCTGGGCGACCAGGAAGAACTCTGGCAAAACCAGGAGGCGGCGGTCGCCTCCGCGCAGACGAACTTCACCGCTCCGGTCTCGGTTGGCGTGCTGCTGGGTCAGAAGCTCAAGGAGCAGGGCCACGGCCGCATCATCGCGATGAGCTCCGTTGCGGGCATGAAGGTGCGCCGCTCGAATTTCGTCTACGGTTCGACCAAGGCAGGCATGGACGGCTTTTACACCCAGCTCGGCGAAGCGCTGCGTGATTCGGGCGTGACGGTCACCGTCGTCCGTCCGGGTCAGGTCCGCACGAAGATGACGCAGGGGCTGGATGAGGCGCCGTTGACCGTCGATAAGCAAGATGTGGCGAAAGCTGCTGTGAACGCCACGCTTGCTGGCAAGCCGAATGTGTTCGTGCACAAGCTCTTCGGGCCGATCTCGCTCGTGCTGCAGCACATCCCGGCACCGATCATGCGCCGCTTGAGCTTCTAATACCGGGAACTGCCCCGCGCTGTGGGAGACTGTCAGGTATGACAGAGCACCTCACCGAGCAGCGCGAACGGCAGTCAGGATCGACAATTGCGGAGCGCAGGCGCGTTTCCGCGTACGCACCAGACGGCTTATCGACGCCAGCCGCCCTGGTGCGTTTTGTCTGCGCCCTGCTCGGCGGCGCCGTTTTCACGCTGGCCTGCTGGTACGTGCTGCACTCGGTGTCGCTCGCGGCGTTCAACGTCTCCATGGTCACCCGCGCGCTTTCCACGGCGTGCTCCCTTTTGGTCGTCGTCGCCGTCGGTGTGCTGATCTGGCTGTGGTTGCGTGACGGCGAAAACCCGCGGCCCCGCTGGCGCACGGTGCTCACGGAGATCGTGTGCACCCTCGCCCCCGCTGGCCTCGTCGTATCCGCGCTCGGCATTCCGCTTTCCGCGACAAAGCTGTACCTCGACGGCATTCAGGTCGACCAGGGCTTCCGCACCCAGTTTTTGACGCGCATGGCGGAGACCGCCGCGAACCAGGACATGAATTACGTGGACCTGCCGTCGTTCTACCCGCTCGGGTGGTTCTGGCTTGGCGGGCGCCTATCGAACCTGCTCGGCATGCCTGGCTGGGAGGTGTACCAGCCGTGGGCTCTGGTCTCCATCGCCGCTGCCGGTTCCGCCCTGGTGCCGGTGTGGCGCAAACTGCTCGGGTCTTTGCCGATCGCCACGTGCATCGCTATCACCACCACGGCGATCTGCCTGACGATGGTGCCGGACGAGCCGTACGCCGCCGTCGTGGCCATGGGCGTTCCCGCCGCCGCCGTGATGGGCTTCCGCGCGATGCGCGGCTCGTGGGCCTCCACGATCGGGCTGATGGTGTATCTGGGCATTTCCGCCTGCTTCTACACCCTTTTCACCGGCATCCTGGCGCTGATGATGACCACCTTCACCGCCACCGCCATCGCCTCCGGCCCCAGCTGGCAGCGCTGGTGGGTGCCGGTGCGGCAGCTGGCCGTGATCGGCTTCGGTTCCATCGCGATCGCCCTGGTGGCGTGGGCTCCGTACCTGCTGGGACTGATCCGCAGCCCGGAGGCAGTGAAGTCGACCGCGCAGCACTTCCTGCCGTCTGAGGGCACCACGATCCCGCTGCCGTTCTTCTCGTTGACCGCCATCGGCGCGCTCAGCCTGATCGGTCTCATCTACATCATCGTGCGCTTCCGTGAACCGGAAATCACCTACCTCGCCACGGCGGTGAGCGTCTGCTACGCCTGGGTCTTCGGTTCCATGGTCGTCGCGTTGACCGGCACGACCCTGCTCGGCTTCCGCGTGGAGGTGCTCATCGCGCTGCTTTTGTCCACGGCCGGCATTTTCGCGATCGCGGACCTGCGGCTCGTCGGCGTGGACTTGCTCTACCCGGATAGGCTCGGCGAGCGTGGCAACCGCATTGTCACGGCTGTCTTCGTCGTTCTGCTCGGCGCCGGAACGCTGGCCTATGTCCAACAGATTCCGGACGAGAACGAGAGCTTCATCGACGAGGCCTACACCAGCACCGACGGCAATGGCGAACGCGCTGACCTGCGCGAATCCGATGTGGGGCGCTACTACATCCAGATCCACGACTTCATCCAACAGCAGGGTTACACCCCCGCCGACACCGTGATGTTCACCGACGAGATCAACTTCATGGCCTACCACCCGTACCACGGGTTCAACGCCTTCACCAGCCACTATGCGAATCCGCTCGGCGAATTCGACGCCCGCAACGAACACATCGCGTCGTGGGCCCGCGGCTCGTTTGGCGAGCTGTCGGATCCCGCTGCCTTCACCGCCGCCATCGATGAGACGAACAACCGCTGGCGCGCGCCCGAGGTCTTCCTGCTGCGCGGAAGCGAGGACGACCCGGACGAACCGTGGAAGACCCACATCGCCCACGACATCTTCCCCAGTCAGCCGAATGTCCACTATGAGGCGTTGTTCTTCAACCCGAAGGCATTCGATTCCGCCGACTGGACGGTCGAGCAATTCGGCCCGTTCGTGGTGGTGGTCCGCAACAAGTGAGCAAGAAGCAGAAAGTAGAATCACCCGCCGTGAACAAGGTGAGCAAGGTGGAAGAAACAAACCAGGCAGACGCGCGCACCGCGACTAGTAACGACACCGCGGGCAGCACCCGCGTCGCGTCCACGTCGAAAAGGAGTCCCCGCTGGTTGAGCCGGACGGCGATGCTGTCGGGCATCTTGGCGTTCCTGTTTTTCGTTCTCACGCCGCTTCTGCCGGTGAAGCAGGTTCAGTCGTCTTTCGATTGGCCGCAGAACGGGTCGCTCAATTCGGTGAACGCGCCGCTGATTTCGCTGGCGCCGGAGTCGATGGACCTGACTATTCCGCTGAGCGTGACGGATGCGCTGAACCCGAATCAGACGAATATCTTGTCCACCTTGCCGCAGGATTCGACGGAGGCATTGGACCGCGGCCTGTTCATCACGGTCCCGGAGGACGGCGGGCTGACGGTCTCCTCGCTCAACGAGGTCATTTTCGAGCTCACACCCGCTGAGCTGGACAAAGCTCGCAAGACCGAGGATGCGGCGCTGCACCTTTCCGCCACGGGCGACGGCATCACGGTCGAGGTACCGGGCACGGACTTCGCAGAAGAGACCGACGAAGACATGCGCCCCCAGCTCACAGGCATCTACAGCGAACTTTCGGAAGAGCAGGCGCAAGAGCTTATCGACGCCGGCCTTTCCGCCCACGTCGACATCAATTCCCGCTTCACCTCTGAGCCCACCGCAGTGAAGTGGCTGGCCATGATCGCCGGCACCTTGTCCGCGATCGTGGCTCTGTGGTCCTTGGCGCGCCTCGACCTGCTAGACGGCAAGCGTCTGCGTCCACTGCGCAAGGAATGGCATTCCTTCAAGCCTCTCGACGCCGTGGTCGTCGGTCTGCTGCTGTTCTGGCACTTCTTCGGTGCGAACACCTCCGACGACGGCTTCTTGCTCACCATGGCGCGCGTGGCCAACGACTCGGACTACATGGCCAATTATTACCGCTGGTACGGCGTTCCTGAATCGCCGTTCGGCGCTCCGTTCTACAACCTGCTGTCGCTTCTGGCGAAGGTCAGCACCGCCTCGGCGTGGATGCGCATTCCGACGCTGCTGTCCGGCATCGCCATCTGGTGGGTGCTCTCCCGCGAGATCCTGCCGCGGCTGGGCAGGTCCATTGCCACCCGGCGCGTGGCGTACTGGACCGCTGCGTTCATGTTCCTGGCGTTTTGGATGCCGTACGACAACGGTCTGCGCCCGGAGCCGGTCATCGCTCTCGGCACGATTGTCACCTGGGCATCCTTTGAAAGCGCCATCGCTTCGCGACGCCTTTTGCCCGCCGCGTTCGGCACTGTCTTCGCGGCCTTCACCCTGGCGTGCGGCCCGACTGGCTTGACCGCCGTCGGCGTCTTCCTGGTGTGCCTGCCGCATCTGCTGCGCATCGTGCGCGAGCGCACCTCGATCGCTCCTCAGGGAGCATTCGTCCTGCCGTTCCTCGGCTTGGGCTTCGCGGTGATGATCCCGGTCTTCCACGACCAGACACTCGCGGCGGTGCTGGAGGCCACCTCTGTCCGTTCGGAGGTCGGCCCTGCACTGGAGTGGTTCAACGAGTACGTCCGCTACTCCACGCTCTTTGAGGCGGCGGTGGACGGGTCGCTGACTCGTCGATACGCAATGTTCACGTTGCTGTTCTGCCTGGGCTTGGTGCTGTGGAGCATGTCCCGCTTCGGCAGCGTGCAGGGTGCGGAAAAGGCCCCGACGAAGCGCATGCTCGCGATCTTCGCGCTGTCCATGTTCTTCCTCATGTTCACCCCGACGAAGTGGACCCACCACTTCGGCATTTACGCGGGCCTCGCCGGCGCCGCAGCTGCTCTCGGCGCTGTCGTGCTTGCCCAGATCGCCGCGCAGTCCGCCCGCGCGCGCACTTTCGCGCTCGCAGCCGTGATGTTCCTCATGGCGCTCTCGCTGGCCGGTTGGAACGCATGGTGGTACGTCTCCTCGTTCGCCGTCCCATGGTGGGACAAGACCGTCCAGCTCAAGGGCATCGAAGCCAGCTCGGTCATGCTGGCGCTGTGCTTGATCACCGTCATCGTCGGTGTCGTCCAGTCCCTGCGCTACAACCAGCGCCGTGCCGAAGCCGAAGAAGCCGGCCGAGTCGAAGAATTCGAGGCTGCCGAGGCCGCGGAAGGCTCCCGCTTCCGCACCGCCATGACCGCACCCATTGCCGTTGCCTCCATCTTGATCGTGGCGTTTTCCTGCCTGACCTTCACCAAGTCCTTTATTGACCAGGCACCCGCCTACTCCGTCGGCATGGGCAACGTCCGCTCCCTGAAGGGCAATACCTGCCAGCTCAGCAGCGACGTGCTGCTGGAGACGAACACCAACGACTCCTTCCTCACCCCCGTCGACGGCGTCCCGCTCGGATCCTCGCTCGAGTCCGGCACCGTCCGCGGTTTCCACCCCGAAGGTGTGCCCGCCTACATCGACTCGGACAACGAAGGCTCGGCGAGCGTCGGCGCCATCGGCAACGACCCGGCCGCAAACGCCGACACGGGTGCAGGCACTGCTACGGGCTCGGCGAATGCGGCGAATGCCGACAATTCAGATTCGAACGCAAGCGCCGGAACCAACACGGGCACTGACACCGCCACCGGCTCGAACACCAAGGGCGACGACGTCACCTCCGACACCGTCCAGTCCACCAGCCGCGCCGGCACCCAGGGCAACCGCTCTGAGGACCAGATCGGCATCAACGGCTCCACGGTGCGCCTTCCGTTCAACCTGGACTACAACCGCATCCCGGTGCTGGGCACCTTCGATGAAGAGGCCCAGTCTTCCTCCGAGATCACCACGTCCTGGTTCGAGCTGCCGGAAGCCACCGAGGAAGCGCCGCTGCTGGTCACCTCAGTCGCCGGCCGTCTGGCGCACCACGACATCAACGGCGAGGAGAAGGAAGGCCAGACCATCAAGCTCGAGTACGGCACCCGCAATGAGGGCGGCTCCGTCACCGACATCGGCGAGGTGGAGATGATGGATCCGGGCCCGCGCGTTAAGTGGCGCAACCTCCGCTACCCCATCTCGGACTTGCCGGAGGGCGCGAACGTCGTGCGCTTGGTGGGCGAGGACTTGAACCTCGACCCGTACGAGTGGATGGCGCTGACCCCGCTGCGCAACCCGAAGCTCGAGCACATCACCGATGTCTTCGATTCGGACACCCCGGGTCTGCTCGACTGGCCGGTCGCGCTGCAGTTCCCGTGCCACCGCACGTTCAACCACTACGCCGGTGTCACGGAGATCCCGCAGTTCCGCGTGGCTCCGGATGCCCCAGGCAAGGAGCAGCTCAGCGGTTTCCAGGACTTCATGGGCGGCGGCGCGATGTCTACCGCCGAGGCCGTGAACTCTGCCTACGAGATGCCGGGCTACCTTGACCAGGACTGGCACCGCGACTGGGGTTCGGCTTACCGCTACGTGCTGCGCACCAACTCGAAGGGCGAGGCACCCGCCGAGGCTGAGATCAACCACGAGGAGATCACCCGCTCCGGCTTGTGGAAGGAGTCCGACATGAAGATTCGCGACCCGTACGAGAAGAAGGACTAGGGCGCTAACACGGGCTCAAGCCGGGAACCGCGTTTCGGTTCCCGGCCTTTCACTACAGTGGGGTCCTATGAAGGACCTTTACCGACTTGTGAACGGACCCTGGCTGGAAAGCCACGTCATCCCCGATGACCGCGGTGTGGACGGCACCTTCCACGGCCTGCGCGACCTTGCGGAGGAAGACGTGCACGAATTAGTCAAAGAAGGCGACGGCCGCGCGAGCGACCTGTACGCCTCGTTCATGGATACTGACGCGATCAACGCAGCTGGAATGAGCCCGCTTGACGACGACTTCGCGCTCCTCAGCGTCGCCGACATCGAAGAACTCGCCCGTAACCTGGGCAAGCTCGACCGCCGCGGCATCTCCGGCCCGTTGGCTTACTGGGTGGAAAAGGATTCCGAGGGAGACGAAGCAGTCCCGTACCTGGTTCAGTCGGGCCTGGGCCTGCCGGACGAGGCGTACTACCGCGACCCAGCTCACGCCGAGACACTGAAGAAGTACCGCGCCCACGTCGAGCGCATGCTCGGCTTCCTCGACCCGTCGCGCCTGTTCGGACTCAGCGCCGCCACCGCCGCACAGCGCATCGTGGAGACGGAGAAGCAGATCGCGCACAGCCACTGGGATGTCGTGGCCAGCCGCGACGCGGTGAAGACTTATAACCCGAAGCAGCTGAGCGACCTGCCCGCCATCATCCAGACGCTGCTGCGCGGCTCCGGGCTTGCCGACGGCCGCGTCATCGACATGATGCCCTCCTACACCGAGGAGCTCGCGGCGATGCTCCGCCCCGAGACCCTGCCGGACTGGCAGCTGTGGGCGACATGGCACATCCTCATCTCCCGCGCTGGCGTGCTGCCGGAAGAGGTCGGCGCCGCGAATTTCGAGTTCTACGGCACCGCGCTGTCCGGCGCGACGCAGCAGCGCGATAGGTGGAAGCGCGGCATCGCCCTCGCAGAATCGCTGGTGGGGGAAGATATGGGCAAGGCGTTCGTCGATAAGCACTTCTCCCCGGAAGCCAAGGACGAAATGCTGAAGCTCGTCGACTACCTTGTCGCCGCCTACCGCGAGCGCATCAGCGAGCTTGCCTGGATGTCGCCCGCCACCCGCGAGCGCGCGCTGGAGAAGCTCTCGCAATTCCGCGCGAAAATCGGTTATCCCGACACGTGGCGTTCGTTCGACGGCCTCGACTTCTCCCGCAGCGGCGCCGATCTCGTCGCCAACGTACGCGCGGGCGCTGAATTCGAGCACGACTACCAGGTAGCCAAGATCGGCAAACCCGCCGACCGCGACGAGTGGGTGACCACCCCGCAGACCGTCAACGCGTTCTACAACCCGGTGGTCAACGACATCACGTTCCCTGCCGCGATCCTGCGCCCGCCGTTCTTCGACATCGACGCCGACCCCGCGGAGAATTTCGGTGCGATCGGTGCCGTTATCGGCCACGAGATCGGCCACGGCTTCGACGACCAGGGCTCGCGTTACGACGGCGCCGGCAACCTCAACTCCTGGTGGACCGACGACGACCGCGCCCGCTTCGAAGAGCTGACGAGCAAGCTGGTCGACCAGTACAACGGGCTTGTCCCGCACGTCCTCGAAGGCCGCGAAACCGCCGGCGTCAACGGCGAATTCACCCTGGGCGAGAACATCGGTGACCTGGGCGGACTCGGCATCGCCGTCGTCGCGTACAAGAACTACCTCAAAGACAAGCAGCTTGACGACGGCCCCGCCCTCCCCTTCGACACCGACGGCTCCTCGGAGGAACTGGACGGGAAAGAATTCACCGGCCTGCAGCGCCTGTTTTTGTCCTGGTCCCGCATCTGGCGCACCGCGATCCGCCCTGAGATGGCGGAGCAGTACCTGGCCATCGACCCGCACTCGCCCGCCGAGTTCCGCTGCAATGTCATCGCCGGCAATATCGCCGAGTTCTACGAGGCTTTCCCCGATGTGGACGAAGACTCCCAGATGTGGGTCGCCCCGGATGACCGCGTGGTGATCTGGTGACAGATTCGCCCGGCCACTCCCCCGATTTCGCCGCCGCGCAGGCGCGCATGCGCCACGTCCCCGAGCCCGTCGAACCTGACGCTCCCCTGCCTGCCGGCGACAGCGACGCCGCCTACCCAGTCAACGAGCAGCACCTCGAGGACTTCCAGGTCGGTGGTGTGGAACGCTCGCTCCCGCCGGCGGAGCAATTGGCGCAGCTCGTCTCCTACATGGAGAACAGCTACCCCGTTCCAGCAGGCGCCGACGAAGAAGCCGTGGACCGATACCTCGCCGCGCTGCCGGACCGCCTCACGCACGCAGCGATGCTCATGCTCGGTTCAGGCTTGGACCACACGATGCCCGGTGTCGCCTACGGCATGGATGTCGACGCACGCGAGCTACCCGAGTTGCCCGAGCTGGGCGCCCGCGTGTTCGTGCCGACGGACACCAGCGCCGGCCGCTGGGCTGTCTCGCTCAACCCCGGCTTCGGACCCCGCGCCGTCGAGCACCACTGGCGCCCGCTTATCGCGGCGATCGCTCAACTGTCGAGCACCACGATCGTCGACCTTCCGGACCCGCAGGATCGTGATGTCGCTGCGGTACTGGATGTCGTCGCAAAGCAGCGGCCGGCAACCACCGCGATCATCGCGACACAGCACAAGGCACCGGACGGGATTGCGCTGATCAGCGCGGCTGCGCTCGTCGAGCCCTCCCCCGATTATTCCGCGGCCGTCATCGGGCACCCGGGCACCTGCGGGATCATTGCCACACCGGAGGAGTACCGGCGGATCGTCCGCGATATCGCGGACCGTCTCCGGGCATAATCCACGCCTCCGCGCCTTACGGTCACCGCTCCACGAACGGTCGTCCGACGGTGTGGAGGCCCCAACGCACCCGTTCCGATGACCACACGGTCAGCGATTCAGCGCCATTCGCGATGTCCAGCGCATCGATCGTGTCGCGGTCGACGCCGAAGGACAGACGATTCTTCTCGGACTGGTCGATCCAGGCGTGCACGTCGTCGGTGTGCTCGTCGATATCGCCGTAGCTCATCGCAGCAACGACCCAGTCCGGACCGAAGGAGACCGACCCGAACGCGGACTCCCGGTCGTCGGCCCACCCGAATTTCGATCCGACTGCCCCATCTATCTGGTCCGTGCCGAAGTCCTGTTTCAACCCGTCTTCGGCATACGGGGCGTGATTCGCCATGCCGCGAATCAGGGGCTCGGCGACGGGATCATCCATGATCGCCATGACGAATTTCGCCAGGTCGTACGGCGTGGTCTCCGATTTTCCCCAGTAGCCGTCGCTGTATGTTCCCAAAAGCTCAAAATCCTCGGCGACGTCGTTGATCGCATCGGGGTACTTCTCGTCGAACTCGACGGCAAGCAGGTCGTCGGACACGCGGATCATCCGCAGAACTTTGCCTCGCTCCTCAGGGGCGCCGTTCGCTAGGACGTAGTAGCCGAGGTACAGCTTCGCCAACGACAGCGCCGGGCGGGACTCGCGCGCATTCGGCGAACCCGTCCAGTGGCCGTCGGCGTGGTAGACCGCTAGGTCAGTTCGTTCCCCGGGGTCGCCGGGAATGACGTCGACGGCGTCAGCCTGCGGCGCGGCAAGCGCGATGAGCAGGCACGCGGTCGATGTCGCGGCGGCGAGGAATCGTTTCACAATGGCTCATTATGCACCGCAACTCACACACTGCGGAATCCAATCTACAGGTGCAGGATCGAATCGCCTTCGTCGAGGGTCTCTTCGTCGACGGGTTCGTCGACCTCGCACAACGTCACCACCGCGCCGGTCGAATCCGCGGCGGTCAGCAGCAGCCCGAACGGCGAATTCTCCGGGCCGCGCAGCACCTCGCCGCCGAATTCTTCGATGCGGCTGCGCGTCTCCGCGATATTGGCCACGCCCAGATATGAGCGCCAAAAGCTCGGCACATCCGCGGGAATCTGCTCGCGCGCATCCCAGATCCCGGCGAATGCCGCGCCGTCCTGCATGGCCAGCAGGTAGCCGTCGTTTTCCACGATGTCCCAGTCGAACAGCTCGCCATAAAAACGCGCAAGCTTATCGACGTCCCCCGTACACGTATATTCATGCCACACCGGCGTCCCCGGCTCACCGGCCGCGACGAAGGAATCTTCCCCTTCCGGCTGGTACAGGCCGAACCAGCCGCCTTGATTATCCGCGCACAGCGCCATCGTGCCCAAGGACACTTGCTGCGGCTGCGCCAGCACCCGGCCACCAAGCTCACCCACGCGCTGGGCGTCGCGTTCGATATCGGTGGACAGGAAATACGTCACCCACGCATCCGGCATGTCTTCTTGCGGCACCATGCCTGCCACCGGCATATTCTGCAGCCGTGCGATGCGGTAATCGCCCTCTGCGACATCCCAGCCGAGAATCCGGGAGTAGAAATACGCCGACTTCCTCGTCTCCGAGGTGAGTAGGTCAATCCAGTACGGCATGCCCTCGCGGGCTTCGAAAGCGGGCATGGGTTAGAGATTCCTCCACTTCTCCGGGTCGAAATCGTCGTTGGCGGTGCGCTCGTCGAAATAATCATCCCCGCCACCGTCCGCCACCACAGTGGCATTGAGGGAGGCGGAGGGAATGGAGACCACGTCGCCGTCGATAAGCTCATGCCCCCGCGAGGTGACGACCTCGCCATTGACCGCGACCTCCCCCGAAGAAATGAGCTCCTTCGCGTGGCCGCCTGTTTCCGCGAGATTCGCGAGCTTGAGGAACTGGCCCAGCTTGATGCTGCCGCCGCTGATGCTTACATCCATGCCTCTATGTAAGCAGTTCGCCGCTAGTCGAGCCGAACCGCGGTGCCCGTCGCTGCGACGAGCATCATCGAACCGTCCGCACCCATCGGCGAATAGTCCAGCTCAACACCAATGACCGCGTCCGCCCCGATCTGGCGTGCGCGCTCCCACAGCTCGTTAAGCGCACTGTCGCGCGCCTGGATCAGCTCCTGCTCCCAGGAGCTCGCGCGGCCGCCCACCATATTGCGGAAGCCCGCGCCGATGTCTTTGAACATGTTCATGCCGGTGATCGTTTCGCCACCGATGATGCGCATGTACTCCGTGATTGTCCGGCCTTCAACTGTCTGCGTGGTAGTGAGGATCATGAACGCAATGCTAGCGCGGCACACCGTCGGTGTCTTCGACTCAAAGCAGACTCGTAGCGCCCTCTACGAGCATCCACACCGCCAGCGCCACGAAAATCACGCCCGTGACCACGTCGACCACGTGCCCGTGGCGGTCCAGAAAGCCCGCGAACTTATCGACGAGCACCGCGAACCCCACGAACCACGCCACCCCGATCACCACCAGCGTGAGCAGGATGACCAGCATCCACTCCCAGCCCATCCCCGGTTTCACGAACTGAGCGAATACCGCCCCAAAGAACAGCACCGCCTTCGGGTTGGCCAGGTTCGTGGCCACGCCGATGCGGAAAGCCGTGCTGGTCGGCAGGGCTGCGGCGGGCGGAATGTCGTCCACGGCGCCGTCTGCGACACCGCCCGCTGCCCCCTTCCGCGCGGCCAGCCCGGCGCGGATCGCCCCGATGCCCATCCAAAGCAGGTACGCCCCACCGACGAGTTGGAGCACGGCGAGAATTTCCGGTACGGCCTGGATCAGTGCGCTTAAGCCGAGCAGCGAGGCGGCAATCCAGAAGGTGTTGCCCACCATGATGCCGACTGCGCACGCCACGCCCGCCGCGCGCGATTTCACCCCGAGGCGCGCGATCTGCACGACATCGGGGCCGGGGCTGGCGATCGCGGCGACCCAGACGCCGATCAGCGCCAGTAGCTGACCGGTCGCCACTAACGTTCCGCCTGGTCGCGCGGCATGATATTCATCGTGTCGATATTCACGTGCGGCGGCAGGGATGCCACCCACCGGATCGCCTCCGCGATGTCCTCGGCGGTCAGGTTGAGCTTGCCGTCGTAGACCTCCGCGGCGCGCGCCTTATCGCCGAAGCGGTTGAAGGCGAAGTCCGTCTTCACGCGGCCGGGGTCGATCTCGGTGATGCGGATGGGGGCGTCGACCTCTTCGCGCCTGAAAGCGCGGGTGAGTGCGCGCAGGCCGAATTTGGCGGCGTTGTAGCCGGACCCGCCGACGTACGCGTCCCACCCGGCGACGGAGCCAACGTTGATGACCAGGCCTTCCGCCGCGACGAGCGCCGGGTACAGCGCCTTGGTCACGCGCACGGTGCCCAGCACATTCGTCTGATACATCCAGTCCCAATCCTCGGGCTTGGCTTCGCGCAACGGGTCGAGCCCTTTCGCGCCGCCGGCGTTATTGACCAGCACGTCGACGCGCTCAAGCTGCGCGGCGAGCTTATCGACGCTCCCCTGATCCGTCACATCCAACTCCACTCCCACGCCGCCGATCTCTGCGGCGATGTCATCGCACAGCTCCTTACGGCGCGCGCAGACGTAGACGGTGTAGCCGTCGCCAGCTAATGCCCTCGCAGCGGCCTCCCCGATACCTGCGGAACCGCCGGTGACTACTGCAATCTTCTCCTCGCTCATGTGGTGCAGTGTAGGCGTGCCCCTCGGCGGGCACTGGTTTTTTAACGCGTACCCTTGCGCATATGACCACGCTTGATGATGCGACAGAACACCCCAACCTCGCCGACCTCCGCGCCTCCCGCTGGTACAAGCCGGATTCCGACGAGCTGGAAACTGTCCGCCACGCCGCGTGGGAGCGCATCCGCGAACTGAATTCTTTAGGCAATTTGAATTCTGAGCGTGCGGAAGAGCTCTTGAAAGGCATCCTCGCCCCTGGTTCCGCCATCCCTGAAGTTTTCGCACCGCTACAGGTCGAATTCGGTGCGCACACCACCTTTGGCGAAGGCTGCTTCCTCAATTACAACTGCGTGATCTTGGACGTAGCTGAGGTGAACGTGGGCAAGCTCACCCTGTTTGGTCCAGGTTGCCAGCTCATCACCGTCGAGCACCCGGTTAATGATGCGAAAGAGCGTGCCGAAGGCTGGGAGCGCGGCCGGCCCATCAACATCGGCGACAACTGCTGGTTCGGCGCCGGCGCCATGGTCATGCCGGGTGTCACGGTGGGCGATAACTGCGTCATCGCTGCCGGCGCCGTGGTGGCCAAAGACGTGCCCGATAACTCGTTGGTCGGCGGAGTCCCGGCGAAGCTGATCCGCACACTCGACGCACCAGGCAGGCCGAGCTAGCCCGCCAAATCCACATCACCCTCGGTGTCGAGATAGATCTCATCCAGGTCCGCTAAAGCCTGGTCGATGGCGTGCTGCGATGTGACGGCCTGGTAATCGTCGATCGAGAAAACCCCGAAGCGCGGGCGATCCAGCCCCTCGAAGGCCGCTTGAATGCTGCCGCGTTCGAGCTTGCGGATGAATTTCGCCATCTCGCGGTCGATCGCACGGCGCTGCTGCCGTGGCAGACGCGGCAAGTACGGGTTGTGGTTACCGAACACGTGACCGGCGAAGCACCAATTGACCGGGTCGAGGACGAACACAGCCAATGGGTAGTTCTCCTCGGGGCCCATGCGGCGGACGATGGAAAAAGCGTGGTAGACAACCTCGGTATGACCGAGTCCGGCAAGCACGTGGTCGCGCAGCAGCTGTAGCACCCCGGTGTCGAGGTCGTCGGCCTCAATATCAGGGTTCTGCTCCATGTCGATGCGGTCGGTGAAGTTCAACGGGCCGTCGAGAACCGCTGCTCCTTGTTTGCGGTCCATCTCGATTAACCATTGCTTCATGTCCTCGAAGAACTCCATGAGCTCATCGACGACCTCATCATCGTGATCGAACGGTGCCGCCGGATGGTCCGCGGGCAGCGCCGTGAAGAGCATCTCCCCCGTGATGGAATCGACGGCCATAATGCCCGCCGGGTATGCGTCGTTGAATTCGTCTTGGTCTGGTCGGTACGTGATTGTGAAACTGTAGATTTTCATTTCTTTCCCCCCCTTGCCCCGGACATTAATCGTTTCGGGCCACGAAATTAAGGGACGGATGTACACTTCAGTGCGCAATCCGGCACCGCGGGTAGATTTAAGGGCGATGTTCGACCTATCCACCATCGGCGCAGGCCTCCCCGTCGCCGATGTCATCGGGGACCTCCCGGCGCGCGGCCCGCTCGTGGTGGAGGCACCACCGGGCACAGGCAAGACGGCATTGCTGCCGCCCGCGATCAGCAACCTCACCACCGACGGCGGCGTCACACTCGTCACCGCACCCAGGCGCGTTGCGGTGCGTGCCGCAGCACGGCGCTTAGCGCTTCTCGACGGCTCCCCCTTAGGCGACCGCGTCGGCTATTCCATCCGCGGCGAACACAAGGACGGGTCGCTGGTGCAGTTCGTCACGCCGGGCGTGCTGCTCAACCGCCTGCTCAAAGACCCGGAGCTGACCGGCGTCGGCGCGGTAGTGATCGACGAGGTCCACGAACGTCAGCTCGACACCGACCTGGTGCTGGCCATGGCGATGGAAGTGGCGTTTCTGCGCGACGACCTTTATCTAGCCGCCATGTCCGCGACCCTCGACGCGAAGGCGCTCGCCGCGCACATGGACGCGCAGATCCTGGCCACCGAGGCCGTCACCCACCCGCTGGATGTCAGTTACCACCCGCATCCGGGCCGCGCGGAGGGTTCGCGGGAGTTCTACCGCCACGTCGCCCAGCTCGCGGGCACCCCGCACGACGGCCGAACCCTCGTGTTCGTCCCCGGCGCGCGCGAGGTGGACGCCGTGTGCGCGCACCTGCCCAGCGCCGCGCCGCTCCACGGCCAGTTGACCAACGCCGAGCAGGACGATGCCCTCAACGGGAACGCGCAGGTCGTCGTGGCTACATCCATCGCGGAAAGCTCGATCACGGTGCCGGGCGTGAGCCGCGTCGTCGACGCTGGGCTGTCCCGCGTGCCGCGCCGCGACGCCGCCCGCGCGATGACGGGTCTGGTCACGGTCTCATCCGCGAAGACGAGCGCGGACCAACGCGCGGGCCGTGCGGGGCGTCTCGGTCCCGGCGAGGTGCTGCGCGCGTATTCGCAGTCGGACTACCAGCATTTCAACGCGGATATCGCCCCGGAGATCACCACTGCGGACCTCACGTCCGCGGCGCTCACCATCGCTGCGTGGGGCTCGCCCGACCTGCCGCTTCTCACCCAGCCGCCCGCGAAAGCGCTGGACGACGCGCAGCGCACGCTCCGCGACTTGGGCGCACTCGACGACGATGACATCACGGCGCTCGGCGAAAAGCTCGCCGCGATGCCGCTCGACCCGCGCCTGGGCACCGCGCTGCTCGAGCACGGCTCCGGCGCGGCGCGCACGGTCGCGGCGCTCGCGGAAGGCACAAGCGGGGATCTCGCACGCGCGCAGGCACCCCGCAAGCAGGTCGAGCGATTCGCCCGCATGGTGCCCGCCACCAGCGATGTCCCCGCCGGCGAAGTCGTCGCTGCCGCCTACCCGGAGTGGGTGGGCAAACATCTCGGCGACCGTGAATATCTGCTGGCCAGCGGCACGCGCGCGCGGCTCGACACCACGATCCCGCCAGCCGACTGGATCGCCGCCGCCGAAATCCAGCTCACCGCGAAAGGCGCCGTCATCCGCGCAGCCGCCGCCGCCGAACTGCCCACGCACCGCATTTCAGAAACAACAACAGCATCGCTTATCGACGGCCGCCTCCGCTCCCGCCTCATCACCTCCCTCGGCGCCATCGAGCTGACCTCCACTCCCATCAAGCTCTCCCCCGCCGAGGCACAGGAAGCTCTCGCCGATTTCCGCTTCGACTTCGACGCCGTGTCGCTGGCGGAGAAAGCGCAGCGCCTCAAAGACAGGCTCGATTTCCTTCGTGAGCAGCACGGGGAACCGTGGCCCGACGTGACCGCCGGCGACTATTCGCCGGAGGTGGGGGAACTGACGGAGGGGGCGTCGATAAGCAAGCTCGATTTTCACGCCGCGTTCATACGGCAACTGCCGTGGCCCGAGGCTGCGGAGATGGATATGCTCGCGCCGGAGCGCCTCGAAGTGCCCTCCGGTTCGCACCCGCGCGTCGATTATTCGACCGGGCGCCCCGTCGTGCGCGTCAAACTCCAGGAATGCTTCGGTCTCGCCGCCTCCCCCGAGGTCAGCGGCGTGCGCGTGCTATTCCACCTGTTGTCGCCCGCCGGCCGAGAGCTCGCCGTCACCGACGATGTGAAGAGTTTCTGGGACGGCCCCTATATCGATGTCCGCAAAGAAATGCGCGGCCGCTACCCCAAGCACCCCTGGCCCGAAGACCCGTTGACGGCCCAAGCCACCGCTAAGACCAAAAAACGGATGTAATCACTCAAAAGCGAAGCTCGTCGGTGTACTTCTTCCGGGCTTTCATCGCATGGATAAGAATTTCTCGCCCATCATCGAACTGCAATAGAACAAGTTCAATGAGCCTCCCCGCCGGATCAACCCCGATCATCAACCACCGCTGCGGGTTTTCTTCCTCATCTAAAGGGCGACTCTGAAGGACGTTGTCCGCCGCATAGAGCACACGTTCATCGTCGAGCCTATGCGCTGCATAGTGCTTCCGGGCAGATACGTGTATCTCAAGCGGCACTGATCCACTTCCTGATCGCTTCCCTGATGGCATCGGATCGGGTAGCTAACCCCTCAGCTTTCGCCTTCTCCATCACGGCCGCGATCGTCGCCTGATCTAGTCGGACTGGAACAACGGATCCAGGTCCGTCACCAACAGAAGGGCGCCCTGGACGGGCAGGGGGAAGCGTCGCCGGGTCATATCCCGCTTCCGCCTCGTCCGCCCAGGCCTGAATCTGCGCGTCCGTGATCTCTTTACCCTTGATTGTCCGCTTGGCCATGGCCTTATCGTATACGGAATTAAATGGGTGTCACTACCCTGTTTTCGCGACTTTTGGCCTCTACCCACTAAGTTAAACCCCTATGAGCACAGCCCAAAGCCAACGCACGCACTCGGTGACCATTTGGACACTGGTGTCCTTGATCATCGGCTCCACCGTCGGATCCGGCATCTTCGCCCTGCCGCAGAACATCGCATCTGTGGCCAGCCCAGGCGCGATGCTGATCGGTTGGGCGATCGCGGGCGTCGGCATGCTGTCCATCGCGTTCATCTTCCAGATCCTCGCGCGACGCAAGCCCCACCTGGACTCCGGCGTGTACTCGTACGTGCGTGCCGGGCTCGGCGATTTCATCGGGTTTACCTCAGGCTGGGGCTACTGGCTCGGCTCCGTGATGGCGCAGGTGGGCTACGCGACGCTGTTCTTCGGCACGTTCGGCCACTACCTGCCGTTCTTTGACCAGGACAACCCGTGGGTCATGGCGCTAACGGTCTCCGTGCTCACCTGGGGGATCTTCTTCGCGCTGACCCGGGGTGTGAAGCAGGCGGCGCTGATGAACCTGGTCACCACCATCGCGAAGCTCGTCCCGATCCTGGCGTTCATCGTGCTCATCGCCTTCATCGGGTTCAGCTGGGACAAGTTCACGCTCGACTTCTGGGGCGACAACTCCGGTATCTCCCTGTCTGACCAGATCCAGGGCATCATGCTGTTCACCGTCTGGGTGTTCATCGGCGTTGAGGGCGCGTCGGTCTACTCCAAGCAGGCGCGATCCCGCCAGGACGTCGGCCGCGCCACCGTCATCGGTTTCCTGTCGGTGCTGGGTCTGCTCGTCGCCGTATCGACACTGTCCTACGGCGTGCTCACCCGCGAGGAGCTGGCGGCATTGCCGGAAAACTCCATGGGTGCAGTGCTCGAAGCCGCGGTCGGACCGTGGGGTGGCGCGCTGATCTCCATCGGTCTATGCCTGTCGGTGCTGGGCGCCTACATCTCCTGGCAGATGCTCTGCGCCGAACCGATCGTCATGATGGCCGCCGACGGCCTGCTGCCCAAGCGCCTCGCCGCGAAGAACGAAGCGGGCGCGCCGTGGATGGCGCAGCTGGTCTCCACCAGCGTTGTGCAGTTCTTCGTCATTCTCTTCTTCGCCAACGAGACCTCGTACAACGCCATGGTGCAGCTCGCCACCATCATGTACCTGCTGCCGTACATCTTCTCGGCGCTTTACCTTCTGCTCCTCACCGTGCGCGGCAAAGGCCTCACGCACCCGCACGCGGGCGAGCGTTTCGACGACTCCGGCCCCTCCATCTCCTCCTCCGACAACCGCCGACACCTGGTCATCGGCATCGTCGGCTTCATCTACTCACTGTGGCTGATCTACGCCGCCGACCCCGTCTACGTCCTCTTCGGCGCACTCGCTGTGATCCCGGGCCTGATCCCGTACCTGTGGACGCGCATCGCCAATAAAGAGAAGATCTTCAACACCTTCGAGTGGGTCGTCGTCGGCCTGGTCGTCCTCGGCGCGATCGCCGCGGTCGTGGGCCTGGTCAACGGCTCTCTAGTTCTGGAGTAGCGCTGCCCGCCATCGCCAAGACAAACTCAGCGGACACCACCACGAACTCATTGTCCAGTTCGTGACCGGCTTCCACGAGCGTCAGGTTATCGGGCAGATCCTCCCTGGTCGCCAGGGCTACAGCGAGCGCGGGCAACGCGTCCGAGTCAGCGACAATATGCAGCTGCTCGATGGTGGTGCCGCCGACGAATTTCAGGGCAGCGTCCACAATTTCTTCGGCTTTTTGCGTATCGACGGCCGCCGCGTTGTCCCCCTCATCCGCAGCCACCGTCACCGCCATCGCCGTTTTAGTTGTGATCATGACCGGAAACTCTAATCCCAGTGACTGGGGAAAGTCTGTGGGCGGGTGTAGGTTCCGCCAAGAGCTTGCGCAGGCTTTAGAGCTGGAACGCCAGATACGTCGACAGCACGATCACCAGTGTGAGCAGCGCGTACCGCACCAATTTCGCTCCGCCGCCAAGCACCGTGCGCGCTCCGATCTGCGCGCCTACGACATTGGCCACGGCGAGCGCGATCGCGAGCGGCCAGTCGACGAACCCGCCCGCGATGAACACCGCCAGGGCACCGAGATTCGTCGCGGTGTTGATCACCTTCGCCATGGCCGCCGACCGCAGGAAATTCTGGGCGAAGATCGCCGTGAACCCCATGATGAGGAACATTCCAGTCCCCGGCCCGAACGTCCCGTCATAGAACCCGATCGCGGCCACCAATCCGGCGGCAGTAAGAACCCGGCGCGGGGTGATAACCGGGGCATCGTCCACCGACTGTGTCGTCCCGAATTCCGGCTTCAACGCCACGAACACCCCCACCGCGATGAGGAGGACGAGGATGAGGGGGCGGAGAAAGGAGGCGTCGATAAGCGATGCGATAAGCGCACCCGCTGCCGACAGTGCCCCTGCGATGAGCGCGTAACCCTACGTCTGGCGGGGCACGCCCACGCGGCGGACGAGCGTGACCGCGGCCGACGCCGTGCCGGAGACCGCCGCGAGCTTGTTCGTCGCCAAAATCGCCGCCGGCGGCATCGACGTGCCCGCCATGAGCACCGGAATGAGCACCAGCCCGCCTCCCCCGATCACCGCATCGACCCAGCCTGCGAGAGCTGCCGCGGCGACCAACATAGCGAACATGGACCCCCACGCTACTATGACCAACCGTGGAACAACGCAGCCGGTGGATGATCGTCGCACCCCTTTCGGTGCTTCTCGGATACCTGCTTGCCCGGCTCCACGTGCCCGCCGCGTGGATCCTCGGCGCGATCGTGGTGTCCGGCTTCTCCGCGCTGGGCACAGGCCGCGAGCTGAAGGTCAACGCGAAGTTCTACAATTTCTGCCGCGGCATCATCGGCGTGCTCGCCGCCCTCCCCTTGGCCGGCGTGCCGCCCGCTGAGCTGGTGCACTACCTGCTGCCTGGACTCGCGTCAGCTGGCGTGATCATCGGAATCGGCTTCGTCGGCGGACTCTCGCTGGCGCAATATGCCGGGCGGAAGGCCCGCAGCGGCGAGCCGACCGTCAGCCGCGAAACTGGCGTCCTGTCCATGTTGTCGGGCGGCGCATCCGTCATGATGTCGCTTGCCGACGAGCTCGGCGCCGACATGCGCTACGTCGCCCTCACCCAATACCTGCGTCTGCTCGCCGTCTCGATGACCCTGCCGCTCGTCGCGTCATTTCTTCCTCGTCCCGGCGAGAACCACTCCGCCGGACTCGATGTGACCTGGTGGATGTGGCTGCTCGTCATCGCGATCGCCGTGATCGGCGAACCCATTGCGCGGAAAGTTCATCTGCCTGCACCGGCGGTGTTCGGCCCGTTGATCCTCACCGCTGTGATCGCGACGCTGCTCCCCGTCCCGATCGCCCCGCCGGAGCCTCTCGCCGTGGTGGCGTTCATGTCCATCGGCTGGGCTTGCGGCGGCGGTTTGAGCGTGCCGGCGCTGAAGCGCTTTGCCAAGCTGCTGCCCGCCACGGTCACCTTCATCGTCGTCGTCATGGCGTCGTGCGCCGCGATGGGCGCCGTTGTGTCGGCGTGGCTGGACATCACTTTCTTCGAGGGCTACCTCGCCACGAGCCCCGGCGCGATCGAAACGGTGCTGGCACTGTCCTCCGAGGGCGGAGGCGGCCCCGCCGTGGTGTCGCTGCAGCTCATCCGCCTGCTCTGCATTCTGGTTTTCGCAGGGTCGTTGCCGAAGATTCTCCGGGCGATCGACAGGCGCTAACGTCTAGCGGCAGAGCACCTCGCGCGCCAGCATGTCCATCGGCATGGAGCCGAGGCGCAGCGCCCTATCGTGAAATTCGCGCAGGGTCATGCCCTTCTCGCAGGCCTTTTCGCGCAGGTCCATCCAGTCGCGGTAGCCGAGGGCATAGGAAGTGGCCTGGCCCGGCCACCCCATATAGCGGTCGAGCTCAAAACCTAAGTTCTGCTCGTTCATGGCGGTGTTATCGCGCAGGAAAGCCTTGGCGTAGGAGGCGTCCCAGTGGCCGGTGCCGTCGGGGGTCTTCTTGCCCAGGTGAACACCGATATCGACAGCCACGCGCGCCAGACGCATGCGCAGGGAATCGAGCAGGCCCATGCGGTAACCGGGGTCGTCGAAAAAGCCCAGATCCTCCATCAGAGTCTCGGCGTACACGGCCCAGCCCTCGCCGTGGGCGGCATTCCAATTCAGAGTGCGGCGCCACAGGTTCAACGTCGAGCGCTGCGTCATCGCAATGCCCTGCTGCACGTGGTGGCCCGGCACGCCCTCGTGGCAGATGCGGGCGAGCTCGTGCCAGGCGTGGAAGCCGTCCTGGCCTTGCGGGACGGACCACCACAAAATGCCGGGGCGCGCCAAATCCTCGGACGGGGCGGTGTACATCATTCCGCCAGTGCTGGCGGCGTCAACGCGGCAGTCGAGGTGCTTGACTTCCTCCGGCAGGGTGAACATCTCGCCGTCGAGGCGGCTGATCATCTGGTCGGAGACTTTCTGCATCCATTCCACCAACAGATCGTTGTCGGTGAGGGTGTAGGCGGGGTCTTCGTCGAGGCGTCGATAAGCGCCGCGCGCCGTGCACTCCTCGCCGAACAGCTCGTGCGCAACCTTTTGCTGCTTCTCGACGATCTGTGCCAGCGCGTCCAGCGACCAGCCATACGCCTCATCGAGGTCGATCTCGCGACCGAGGAAGTACTGCGAGAACAGTTCATAACGGTCGCGCCCGACTGAATCCTGGTGGGAGGCCAGCGGCGCGAGCTCCGTCGAGAGCCAATCCGCCATCTCCGCGAAAGCGCCCTTCGCGTGGGACACCGGCTCCGAATCGAATTCCAGCCCCATCGACTCCAGCAAAGAGCCGTCTTCCGCGAGCGCCTCACACTGGCTGATCACGGCATCGATCTGGCGTTGCGAGGCCACATCGCCCTGCCCCGCCGCCTCCGCCAACGACTCCCGGTACCCGGCCAGCGAACGCCGCACCCGTAGCATGCGCTCCGCCAAGTTGTCCAGGTCCTCTTCCGTCTCCTTCGGCATGACGGTGAGCGCGTTGCGGATGACCTGCACCGGAGAGGTGACGTTATTGAGCATGCGCAGGTTCTCGCCGCGGTGGTGCAGCTCCAACTCCACCAGCATGCGGTCGCGCAGGATCGCGCCGGTGACGTAGTCCACCTCGTCGAAATCGTCATCGTCGTCGGAGGCGTCGGTGCCGTCGTGAAGCGCATCGACGTCCGCGATGAGGTCGCGGATCCGGTCCGCGATGTCGTTCCAGTGCTCCGGGCTGAAATCCTGCAGCTGGTCGTCGTGGCCGGGGATGCCGAGCTCAGTGGCGAGCGTCGGCGAGAGCTCGGCGAGGTCGTAGACGAAATCTTCGCACGTCGCGTCAAGGAGCGATGGGGCGCGTTCACTCATGAGTGCAGAGTCTAACCGTGTGGAGGGTGTTTCCGCATTCGGGAGGCGGGTCCGGCACTGCCAGAACCCCGCTAATAGTCCGCTTGGTTCAGATATTCAGGCCCCCTTGTGGACAACATGGTCTAGTTTCCCTCTAAGATGGAATGCATGAAATCCTCGTGGTCTGCGTTCTCACGCCCCCAGAACCCAGCCGCCAAGTGCTTGCAGTTGGTGAGACTGAACACGGTGACGTCGAGAAGCGAGCTTGTTGAAGCGACCGGTCTGTCCCAGCCCACGGTCACCCGTGCCATCGCCGCGCTCATCTCCGCCGGCTTCGTCAACGAGCGCATGGACTTGTCGAAATCAACCGGCCGCGGCCGCCCCATCATCCCGCTCGAGCTCGCCGAATTAGAGCCCGTCTTCGCCGGAATCTCCGTGGGCACGACCGCTACCTACATCGCGCTCTTCGACATCAAAGGACGCACCATCCGCGACGTCGACGTCGAACTGCCCGTCGCGCATCTCAGCCAGGACGACTTCATCCAGCACATCATGGCCGGACTCAACCGCCTCATGGCGGACCTCGACCGTCCGCTCGCGACCGTCGGCGTGACCACATCAGGCGCCGTCAGCCCCGACGGCGTCGTCAACGCGCCCAACCTGGGGTGGCGCGATGTCAACATCGGCGCGCAACTGAACGAGCAATTCTCGGTGCCCGTCACCGTCTCGTCGGCAGTCGCCGCGATCATCGGCTCCGAAATCCAGTCCGGCGAAATCATCGGCGATGCGCCCATCATGGCGATCTTCGCCGACGATTCCATCGGCGCGGCCATCACCGAAGACAAACGCGTCGTGCCCATCGCCGTCGACCGCGAGGACCTCACCACGAACGGTCTGCTCCGCAACATCAGCAAACAAGGGCTTTCGCTTATCGACGCCATCCAGCTCTCCCACACCCACCCCCACATCCGCGCTGCCCTTGACCGCCGCGCTTCACACCTCGGCGGTGTCGCCGCGAGTCTGATGACTCAGTACGGTGCGTCCACGCTGGTCGTTGCCGGCTCCGCCTTCATCGACGACCAGAAAGCCCCCGCGCGTTTCGCTCGCACCGTCCGCCAGACCCTCCAGGACGGCGAGAACGCCCGCCTGCGTCTCATCCCCACCCACCGAGAGATGGTGCGCGATATTGCCCGCGCCGTCGCACTCGATCTGGTGCTTCGCGAGCCTTTGAAGGTGCAGCTGCCGTAATCCGGCGCTGCCTAGACCACGCCGAGTTCAGCCCGCTGCAGCCCTGCCCACCTGCGGGAACGTGCGCGGTTACGCCGCGCCTTTTCCACGAGGGCGTAGGTGATGAAGATCGCCAAAAACGCCAGCGCGGCGGGCACGTACATCCAAGAGAAGCCTCGCTCGGGGTTGAATTCCCACAACAGGTTCGCGGCGACGCTAATACCCACGAAGGGCAAGCAAACAAGGACGAGGGCGCCGACGGACAGCAGCCCCGCGAACTGCCAGCGCGCGGCGTTTCCCCTGGTGAAATGAGCTGCGGCCTGGTTTGCGGCGACGAAGACGGACACGGCGATTGGCACGATCCACACCCAGTGGTGGTACCAGGTGAACGGGGAGACGAGGCACGCGCCGAAGCCGGTGATGCCGACGGCGACGGGCAGGCAGTCGAGTTTGACGGCCAACCATGCGGCGAAAGCGACCACGGCGATGGCGAGCAGAACTGTCAGAAGCCACTTGTCGTCGGATTCGATGCCGAGGTTGCGCACCAGCACGGATTTCAGGGATTGAGCGCCGGAGTTGAAGTGGTCGCCGACGCGGCTGGAGTTGAAGATGGCGTCGGTCCAAAAGGATTTGGCGTCGGGGACGACGAGGAAGCCGAGGCCGACGGTGACGAGGAATGTGATGAAGCTTCCGGCGGCAGCCCACCAGCGGCGCTGGATGAGGAAGAGAATGCCGAAAAACGCAGGGGTGAGTTTCACGCCGGCAGCGAGTCCGACACCAATGCCGGGCAGGCGGTACTTCAACGGCAGGAAGTCGAGGCAGACGAGCAGCATGAGCACCACGTTGACCTGGCCCCAGAACAAGGTGGCGTGGAGCGGCTCGGTGCCGAGCAGGAAAAACGCGGTGAGCAGCGGAATGATGAGAAGGAAGGACAGTGGGTTGATGTCCACTTTGAGGCGCCGCAGGACCATCCAGATGACGACCATGACGCACGCGATGGTGGTGGTGTGCCAGATGAGGGTGACGGAGGCGTCGTCAAGCATGCTCACCCAGGCGAAGATCATGCCGGCGAACGGCGGGTACGTGAAGGGGAGATCGTTGAAGATATTGCCTTCGTAGAGGTTCACGCCGTCGGTGACGCGTTCGCCGCCGCGCATGTAGATCCACAGGTCGAGCGGCACGTCGGTTTTGAAGACGCTCTGGAGGACTGCGAAGTTGGCTGCGTAGCGCAGCGCGATGAGCACCACAAGCACACTTAGGCTTGTGATCACGGTCATACGTCCTGCCAGCTGTTTCACTCTTTGAACGCTACCCCGGCACGCCCGGGATATGGGTCGATGGCGCGCTAAATGTCGAGGGCATCCAAAATCGCGTCGAGGGCGTCGCCGACGTCGGTGCGCCACACGGCATCGGCTTTCGTGTCGGCGCGTCCGGGCCCGCCGTTGATGACGGCAACGGGTTTGCCGGCGGCGCGCGCGTCGAGCACGAGCCGGTACCCGCTCATCACAGCAAGGGAGGTGCCCACTGCGATCAGCGACGTCGACGCATCCAGCCACTCGCCGACCGCTTGACGACGCCCCCTCGGCACGTTCTCCCCGAAATACACCACGTCCGGTTTCATGCGCCACCCCCCGCACTGCGAGCACTCCACCATGGTGAAGGCGCGGACTGCTTCCTCAGGCAGCTCGACGTCGCCGTCAGGGTTGATCATGGTGTCATCCACCAGGACTGTTTGCAGGTAGCCCGGGTTGGCGCGGCCAAGGCGGGCGTCGAAAAGCGTGCGTGTTTCTTTGAAACCGCAATCGAGGCACACCACGTGGTCCATGTCCCCGTGGAGCGCGATGACGTTGCGCGAGCCGGCTTGGGTGTGGAGCCCGTCGACGTTCTGCGTGATGATTCCGCTGATCAGACCGGCTCGCTCCAGCTCCACGAGCGCGAAATGCGCGCGGTTCGGCGAGGTCGCGCGCATCTGGCGGATGCCGACGAACGCGCGCGCCCAATAGCGGCGGACCGACGCCCGCGAATGCGCGAACTCCTGGTACGTCATCGGGCGGCCCTTCGATAGGCGCCCGCCCGGGGAACGATAGTCCGGGATGCCCGACGCCGTGGACACCCCTGCACCCGTGACGACCAGCGCCGGACCATTCCGTAACAGGTCCGCAACGAAGTCGAGCGCCTGCTGCGGCGGCGTCGGTGTGGCGGTCTCGTGCACGACGCGTTCGATGGAGCGAATCGCGCTGCGGTGCGCGAGCTCGACCGCGGGGTCCGTGAATTCGGGCTCGGGGAACGAGGCGTCCTCCTTGCGGGGCGTCAACGGAACGGGACCTCGCCCTGGGCGCGGCGCAGTTTGCGTGTGCGCAGGCGCTCCGGGTGCTTGGCCAACCGCTCCACGGCGCGCACCGCGCACATGACGTGCGCTTCCTTCGAGTTGGAGTAAAAGGCCTGGGCGGCTGCCGGCAGTTTCGGCACGGCGTGCAGCGGCAGGTCCGACACGGCGAGCAGTGTTCCGTACGGGACGCGGTAGCGGTACCCGTTCGCGGCGATGGTGGAGGATTCCATGTCCACGGCCGCCGCCGTCGAATTGCGCAGCCACTCCCACAGGTCGCGCGGGGCTTGCCATTCCCAGTTGCGGTCGTCGGTGGACAGCACCGTGCCGGTGCGCATGAGCGACTGCTCTTCTTCGCCGTAGATCCTCTTCACGGATTTCTCCAGGGTGCGCTGGATTTCCGGCACGGCGGGAATGGGCGTTTCGGGGTCGATGTGGCTGTGCAGCACGTGGTCGCGACGCTCGTAGGCGTTGCCCAGGATGAGGTCACCGATGCGCATGCGGGCGTCCAGGCCGGCGCAGTGGCCGATCATGATCCAGCATTCGGGGCGCAGAACAGCCAGACAGTCTGTGATCGTCTTGGCATTCGACGGGCCGACACCGATATTGATCATGGTCACGCCGCTATTGCCGTCGGCCACGAGATCGAAGCGCGGCATCTGGTACTTCGAGGCGAGGTCCATGGCCAAAGCGTCGATGCCGTCGACGTCGCCACGCTCGATGCGCGTGCCGTTGGGGAGGATGAGGGCGTGGTAGCGCGTGGCATCGTCGGCAAGCTGGCTCAACCCGAATTTCACGAACTCGCGCGTGTGCATCTCGTAGTTGGTGAAAAGGATGAATTTCTGCACCGAATCGACCTCGATGCCGGTGTAATGCTCAATGCGCGCGCAGGCGATGTCGAAACGTTGCGGCCCGAAGTGGAACAGGGGTTTCTCGGGGCCGTGGAAGGCATCCCAGTCGCCGTCGATAATTGCGTCGTGGACATCGTCGAGCGTGGGGCGCGGAATTGTCGCGTCGGTCCCGCGCTTTGCGCCACGGATGTACTCGGGCGCGATCCCGATGTCGGAGTAACCGACCGAGATCTCCGCGTCGTAATTATCTGTCAGGCACCGCAGTTGATGGCGGAGGTAGCTCGACATGAGGTCGGGACGCGACAACGCCGCCGAGTACACGCCCGCTTCGTCGACATAACCGAACGGTTCGGAGCGGTCGATCGGCTTCCATTCCTTGATCTCCACCGCGATCTTGGGATACAGCACCTGCGCGTAATCCCCGCCGCCACGCGCGCGTTCGCAGGCAGCGGCATACAGCTCGATCAGCTTATCGACGGCCCCGTCAACGCTTCCCACAACCTCTAACGCTCCCATGCGCCCAACCCTACTGAAACACAGAAATTGACGGGCTAAAGTTCTTTGCTGTGATCAACACCGCATCTAGGAAACCCCGCTTGGCATCTCTGCTCGCCCTGTTTCCACTGGTTCTCGCCTCGTGCTCTGGGCCGTCAGAACCCGCTGCGCCCGCTCCGCCGTCCGCCCCCGCCGAGGCACCCGCGCCCGATGCGAGGCCGAACCTCGACGGCATCGACGGAAAGGTCGCCGAGATCGAGGCCGCCACCAACACGCAAACAACCTTTTCGCTTTTCGACGGCTCCGCCTCCACCAATTCCGGCTCCGGCGGCGCCCTTCCCGCCTGGTCCACCATCAAGGTCCCTATCGCCCTGACCGCCTTAGAGCACTGCCCCGACAGGGACTTCGTCCTCGAGCAGACCACCGCCGCCATCGAGTGGTCGGATAATGACGCCGCTTACTACCTCTGGCGCTGCCTCGGCACCGACGCGGAGGCGAGCCAGCTCGTCGGCGAGGAGATCGCCAAGGCTGGTGTGTCTGTCCACGTCGAACCTGCTTTCGGCGTGACCACTTGGCCCGTCCCGGCTCAGGCCCGCTACGCCCAATACTTGGCGTCTGTGCCCGACGACAACCCCGTCATCCAAGAAATGCATAAGATCAACCCCGAGCACAGCTACGGGCTGGGCACTATCGCCGACATTCCGTTCAAGGGCGGCTGGTCCGATGCCGACGACGCTTCTTTCCACGTCCGCCAGCTCGGCTTCTTCACCATCGACGGCACCGATTACGGCATCGCCATCGCCGCCCGCTCCGTCCTCGGTTCCGAGCAGGATTGCCAGGAGGCTCTGAACCAGCTGGCTGCGTTGCTCGCCGAGTCGACAGACCAGCTTCATCTGAAACAGGGCACCGAAGGCGAGCAGGGCGACCAGGCCCAACTCGGTGAAGGAATGAAAGAAATGCCGATGATTCAGAACGAGGAGAACGAATGACACCAGGATTAGAGCACACGACGATCGAGCTGCTGAAACAGCTCATCCGCAACGCTTGCGTCAACGATCTCACCGCGGATTCGGGCAATGAGGTGCGTAATGCGCAGACCCTCGAGGATTTCTTCGCGGACGCCGGCGACAGTGTTGAGGTGCGCCGCTTCGAACCGCACCCCGGCCGCGTCTCCGTCGCTTTCACCGTTCCCGGCAGTGACCCGGATGCCGAACCGTTGACGCTGCTCGGCCACACCGATGTCGTTCCCATCGACGAGGAAAAGTGGACTCAAGATCCCTTCGGCGCCGAGGTCGTCGAGGCGGAAGACGGCGCCCGGATCTACGGACGCGGTGCCACCGACATGCTCTTCATCACCGCGTCGATGGCCGCTGTGACCAGGGAAGTCGCACTTGAGGCACAGGCTGGAAATCCGCCGCGCGGCACCCTCACCTTCGTCGCTTGCGCCGACGAAGAGGCGCGCGGAGGTCTCGGCGCGGGCTGGATCGCGAAGAATGAGCCCGAGGCTTTCAGCTGGCGCAACTGCCTCTCGGAAACGGGCGGGTCGCATATCCCGGTGCAGGATTCGGACGGCGGCGACGCGATTGTGGTGGTCGTCGGTGAGAAAGGCGCAGCTCAAAGGCGCATCACCATTCACGGGGACGCGGGGCACGGCTCAGCGCCGTACGGCCGGGAGATCACGGTGGGGTTGATCGGTGAGGTGGCGCGTCGATTAGCGGCGATCGAACCGGACGTCGTGTCCGACGACCTCTGGCAAGGCTACGTCCGCTCCTTCCGCTTCGACCCCGACACCGAGGCGGCGCTCATCGCGGGCGAGAACTACGAGGCATTCGGCCCGCTGGCGCGGTACTCGCACGCCATGAGCCACCTCACCGTCTCCCCCACCGTGCTGCGTGCCGGCGGCGCGATCAACGTGCTCCCATCTGCCGCATATGTGGAGCTGGATATCAGGCCGTTGCCGGGGCAGGGGCAGGGAGACGTCGATAAGCTGCTGCGTGAAGCTCTGGGCGACCTGGCCGAACGCGTCCACATCGAGCATTTGATCACCGAAGAAGCGACGGTCTCGCCTGCATCGGGCCCGCTTTACGACGCCATCGTGGACACCTACCGCGAATTTTTCCCCGCCGCCGACATCGTGCCCACCATTGCCGCCGGCGGCTCCGACCTGCGCTTCGGTCGACGACTCGGCGGTGTCGGCTACGGCTTCGCCCTCCACGCCGCCGGACGCGGATTCGGCGAAGTGCTCGACCAGCTCCACTCCCACGATGAATTCGTCCACGTTGAGGACGTCAAACTGACCGCACGCGCATACCGTAGCCTTGTGCGGCGCTTCCTGGGCGTTTAATTTTTCTCACCAAAGGACCTGTGCGGGGTGGTGCCCGTGCATTATCTTTGGGGACTATGACGACGCTGCTTAACCAGGACAATTCGACCAAAACCATCAAAAACCCTGCTGACGGCACCATCGTCGGCACGACGAACTACCACTCGGCGGACACCGCCCGCGAGTACATTGAGCGCGCCCGCGCCAAACAGCCCGAATGGGCCGCAACCCCGGTCAAAGAGCGCAAAAAGATCATGCTGCGCTACCACGACCTCGTGCTGAAGCACCAAAAGGAACTGCTCGACCTCATCCAGGACGAGAACGGCAAGAACCGCCGCTCCGCCTTCGAAGAGGTGCTCGACAGCGCGCTGACCGCCCGCCACTACGCATACCGCGCAGGCAAACTGCTCAAGAGCGAGGGCGCGAAAGTCGCCCTGCCGATCGCCACGAAGACCCGCGTCGAGCATGCGCCCGTCGGCGTTGTGGGCATCATCGCGCCGTGGAACTACCCGCTCGTGCTCAGCCTTTCCGACGCCATCCCCGCGATCCTCGCCGGCAACACCGTCGTGCTCAAACCCGACTCCTCTACCCCGCTGACCGCGCTGCGCGCCGCTGAACTGTTCGCCGAGGCTGGCCTGCCGAAGGACGTGCTCAACGTCGTGCCCGGCTCCGGCCGCGAAGTCGGGCAGCTGCTCGTGCAAGAAACCGACTACCTGATGTTCACCGGTTCCTCTGCCACCGGCGCGAAACTGGCTGCGCAGGCCGGTGAACGCCTCATCGGTTTCTCCGGCGAGCTCGGCGGCAAGAACCCGCTGATCGTCACGGCCGACGCCGATGTGGACAAGGTCGTCAGCGGTGTCCGCCACGCCTGCTTCTCCAACACCGGCCAGCTGTGCATCTCCATTGAGCGCATGTACGTTCATCGCGCCGTGGCTGACAAGTTCATTCCGGCGTTCGTGCGCTGCGTCGAAAAGATGCGTATCGGCGGCGGCCACGACTGGGACATCGACATGGGCTCCCTCATCAACGAAGACCAGGCTGACACCGTCGCTGAATTCGTCGACGATGCCGTGAGCAAGGGCGCGACCGTCGCCACCGGCGGCAAGCGCCTCACCGACCTCGGGCCCGCGTTCTACGCCCCGACCGTTCTCCTCAACGTGCCCGAAGATGCGCGCCTGTACCGCGAAGAAGTCTTCGGTCCAGTCGTCTACATCGAGGTCGTCGACTCCCACGAAGAAGCCATCGCCAAAGCGAACGACACCGAGTACGGATTGAACGCCTCCGTCTTCGGTAAGCCGTCCACCGCCCACGAGATCGCGTCCCAGCTCCAGGCGGGCACCGTGAACATCAATGAAGGCTACGGTGCCGGCTGGTCCTCCATCGGCGCGCCGATGGGCGGATGGAAGCGCTCCGGCGTCGGGCGCCGCCACGGCGACGGCGGCCTGCTCAAGTACACCGAATCCCGCACGGTTTCCGAGCAGCGCATCGTTCCCATTGCCGGCCCCGACGGCATCGCCCCTGAGCGGTGGGCGCAGGCCCTGACCTTCGCTCTCAAATACGGCCGCGACCTCATGCGCTAGTTTTCGGGCGCGCCGAACTGGCCGTGGACATGCCTGACTCACGCGATGAGCGTGGTCAGACTGTGTCTGCGGCCGTTTCGCTATTTCCCGAACAACAGGTGCATCGCACCATATTGGTGTGTGCTGTTCGCCACCGGTGTTCCGCGCGGTGAAACCCATATCGGTGTCCCATCGCGCACCTGTATTCGACCCCTGTTGTGCCTGTCCGGATCATCATCGTTGGTGCGGTTGTGATACCTGCACAACACCGACAGGTTGTTCATGTTCGTCTGTCCACCGCGGGCCCAGGGTTCGATGTGGTGGACCTCGCAGTTATCAGCAGCATGCCGACAATCTGGTACCGGACACGTCGTCAGTGTTGCCCGGGCGAGGTCGCGTTGTTTCTTATTGGCGAACCGCTTCGTGTTGTACAGGTTCACCGGGCCCACCTGAGGGTGGAAGAGTGCCACCTCAAGGTCCTTGGAGTGGTGGTGGGTCAGATACTCCGCACCAGTCATCGTCGTGCCATCAGACAGCCCCAGGATGGTGTCATCGCCCTGGCCGCCAAGGATTGAGATGTAATCCGCCAGCGGGATCTGGACCAGTGGGCGTGGAACAGCATCCGCAACAGCACCGTCGTTGTGCAGCAGGTCGTGAAATGCCTCATACATCTGCGGGCCCTCAGGACGGTTAGCGTCCAGTTTTTGGCGCAACGCGTACTCAAGAGCAGCGATATCACTCGCATCACCAGTAGCACTAAAAGTGCGCTTACCTTTCCGCTCCTTACCAAACCGCACCGCCGACTCAGGGGCAGGTGTATCCACCTCAGGAACGATGTCTTTGGCGCGGCGCTTCAACGTCTCGTAGTTACCCCGCACCGACAACAACGCCAGGCGGATCTTCCACTTCTCCTTCTCCGAGCCCAACGGACGGACTTGTTGTTCGATGAACAAGATCTGGTCTAGTGATTTACCGGTTTCGCGGGCGATGCGTACCGCCTGGGCCTGCTTGCGGGTGGAGCGGGTCGTGCCGAAGTAGGTCTCGTGGGCTTTTTCCCACTCGATATAGGTGGTGGGTTTGACGCCGGCAGCCTGAGCAGCCTGGCGGTCGAAACCGGCCAGGATGTCCATCGGACTGCCGAGTGTTGTTAAAAACGCGTCAAAATCGTTCACAGCACAAACGTTAAACCGCGCGCAACCCATCGTCTACGAAACAATGTCTACTTCAGTAGACATCGCCCAAACGAGCAGGTCACAAGGGGTGAAAAACGAGCAAAACCGGGAGAGCGGGGCAGGCGCGGCCTAGTCGATCGGGTTGAACAGCGGGCTTAGAGGGTCCACTCGTAGACGGTCTCGGCGGCGGGATCCGCGGAGCGGATGCGGATGCCGGGGGCGGGGGCGAGCCAGGCGTCGATAAGCAATTGCTCGTTGTCGGTGAAGACGCGGTAGCTGATGGTCTCGTTGGTTTTGTCGAGGACCTCGATGTCAGCGCGGGTGAGCCACGGGTTGCGGCGGCGCAGACCGATGAGTGCCTGGTGTTCGCGGAAGATCCAGGCGCCGAGGTCGGCAAGCTCGGCAGGGGTCGCGGGCAGGGCTGGGCGGACGGCGTCGTCGGCGCTGAAGCCTTCGCCGCGCGTGCCCTCGAAGCCTTGCTCGTCGCCGTAGTAGATGCTGGGCATGCCAGGCAGGGTCATGAGGATCCCTAAGGCGAGGATTTCTTTGTCCTGCCCGATTTTGCTGGCGATGCGGTCGACGTCGTGGTTGCCGATGAAGGTGTTGGTGAGCAGCTCACGGGAGACGTCGCGGTGGCGGTCAAGGGCGTGGTCGAGCTCCCAGAAGTTGGCGTCGTGAAGCGAGCTCCAGATGGCTTTCCACAGTTCGTACTGGGTGACGGCGTCGAGTGTGCCGTCGCCGGCGATCTGGACGTAGTCGCCGTGAATGACTTCGCCGAGGAAGAGCGCGTCGGGGTAGTCCGCGCGGACGCGGGCGAGCACGTCGGACCAGAATTCGGGCGGGACGGAGTACGCGACGTCGAGGCGCCAGCCGGCGATGCCGCGCGCGAGCCAGAATTTCATGATGTCGACGACCATGTCGCGCACGCGTTCGTCGTCGTGATGGAGCGTGGCCAGCTCGTCGTGCCCCTCCCAGTTCGTGCTTCCAGCAAGGCCCATATCGACGGCCGCGTGGGTCACCGCCACATGATTGAACACGCCGTCGAGCATCACCTTGATGCCGCGCTGCCTGCAGGCGTCCATGAGCCAGTCGAAGTCCTCGTTGGAGCCCAGGCGCGCGTCGATGCGGTAGTGGTCGAGCGTGTCGTAGCCGTGCGCGACGGACTCGAAAATGGGGCCGAGCAGCAGACCGTCGCAGCCGAGTTCGATGAGGTAATCGAGCCAAGGTCCGAGCTGGCGGAGGCGCGGTGCGGCATCTTCGGCGCGGTTGGCGTTGTCGCTGTCGCGGTCCCGGATCGGGGCACCCGTGGCGCCGAGTGGGTAGATATGCCACCAGATCGTGCTGTCCAGCATGATTCCTCCTGCCTATAGCGGCGTCGACGTGTTCCAACCCGATGTTAGTGTTCTCGCCAAGGTTGAACAGGGCGCACGGCGGCGGCTGCCGGTCGCGCTTACAGCTAGTCTCCCCGGTTGATCAGCGGTTCGAGGCGCTGGCGAATACGTTCGTGCCACCGTTCGGCTGCTTCCTCGAAATTGGGGCGCAGGCCGCGGTGAGTGAGGTGGACGCGGGTGCTGCCGTTTTCGTCTTCGTCGAAGTCGAAGATGAAATCCTCACCGGTGGGCTCGCTGTGGAGAACAACGCGCTGGGCTTCGTCGTCTTGGTCGACGGTGAACTCGCCGGCATCATCGTCCTCCCACCAGTCCTTGGGCTGGGACACGACGCTGAAGGCGTCCGTGCGGGAAGCGGAAACCGTGAAAGAGTCGGTGAAATCATGGATGGATTCGACAGTGGTGCCGTCGGAAAACTCGTAGTCCGGCATGGCGTTGTCGGGGTCGTAGACAGCGACGTCGAAGCCGTCCTCGCGGAATTGGCGCAGACCTTCCTTGATGATGCGGCGGCCGGCCAAGTTGAACGACGTCACGTGGGAGAAATCGAGGACGAGCTCATCACCGACAAGGTCGCGCTCCACCAGCTCGTGGAGGATCTGCTCGGCGGCGGTGAAGTTGATCATGCCCTGGAGTTCCGCGACGTGGGTGTCGCCTTCGCGGCGCACCGACCGGATGCCCGGCGCGGAGTAGTAGTGCGAACCCATCATGTGCAGGCCGAGGGACTTGGAAAGGCGGCGGAAGATCTCCACGCCGCGGACGGAATTGCCCTTCTCATTCAGGCGCGGGGACAGGGACGCAGCACCGAGCTGGCCGGGCAGAGTTCCGATGAGGCCGCCGGCCACGCCAGATTTCGCGGGGATGCCGACGGTGGACATCCACTTGCCGGAGCCGTCGTACATGCCGGCAGACGCCATGACGGACTGAGTGAGGCGGCAAGCTTCGGAGCTGAGGACTTTCTCGCCGGTGACGGGCTGGACACCGCCGTTGGCGAGGGTCGCAGCCATGACAGCCAGGTCTTTCACGGTGACCATGATGGAGCACTGCCGGATGTAGCTGGTCACTGCGTCGTCAACGTCGTCTTCGATGATGCCGTAGACGCGGAGCATGTGCGCGAGCGCCATATTGCGGTCGGCGGTGTCGAGTTCGGCGGTGATGATCTCTTCATCGAAACGCAAAGGGCGCCCCGCCAGCTTGGAAAAGACATCCAAGACCATGGCGGAGCGCTCTTCTACTAAGGCGTCGGTGCCGGCGACGAGTTGGTTCACGGCGATGGCCCCGGCGTTGATCATGGGGTTGGTGGGGCGCTTGGTGTCGTCGTCAAGCGAAAGCTCGTTGAAGGCCTCGCCGGACGGCTCCATGCCCACGACGCTGTGAACGTTGTCCACCCCTCCTTGGTCAAGCGCGATCGCGTACACGAACGGCTTGGAGATGGACTGGATGGAGAATTCGTACTCGTCGTCCCCAACGGAATAGAGATTGCCGCTGCGCGTGCACAGCGCGAGCGCGAGCTTGTCGGGGTCGGCGGTGCGCAGCGTCTCGATGTAGTCGGCGTTCTCGCCGTCGGTGATGTCGCGGACTTCGTCGAGGATGGCGCCCAGGTATCCGGGGATGGGGGTTGTCGGCATGCGCGCCAGTGTAATGGCGCACACGCCGCGAAGTTATGCCTTCAGGTCGTGCTCGTGGTCAGCGGGGCTGAGGACACGGAAGGACAGTGCGGCGAGTGCGGCGCCGACGAACGGGGCGAGGACGTAGACCCACAGGTTAGACACGTCGAAGTTGCCGTTAACGGACAGGCCGAGAGCGACAGCCGGGTTGAAGCCGCCGCCGGAGATCGGGCCGACGGCGAAAGCACCGGTCATGACGGTTGCGCCGATGGCGAGACCGAAGTAGGAGTTGCCGTCGTTCGCCTTTGCGGTGGCGACGTTGAGGACGACGAAGACGAGGAGGAAGGTGAAGATCGCCTCGACGATGAAGGCTTCGCCGGTCTGAATCTGGGCTGCTTCCTCGGGCATGGGCAGAGCGGTGCGGCAGATCAGAGCGCCGACGACTGCGCCGAGGGCCTGGGCGACCCAGTAGATGAGCATTTCGGTGGCGGTCATTGCGCCGCGGATCCAGGCGCCGAGGGACACAGCGGGGTTGACGTGGCCGCCGGAGATGTGGCCGGTGGCGTAGACGAGGACCATCAGGGCGAAGCCGATGGCGATCGGGGCGAAGTCGCCGGCCTGGGAGACAGCGGCAATGATGGAAAAGACAAACAGGAGGGTGGCCAGGAATTCAGCGCCTGCCTTGCGCGCGATATCGTTCATTGAGTTTTCTTTCAGCAGGTTGATATAGGTATAGCGCAAGACCCGCCGATTAAAGCTTTTGCTTATCGACGGGCCTTGCGTTCGTGCCCGGGGGGGGACTTGAACCCCCACGTTCTTGCGAACACTGGCACCTGAAGCCAGCGCGTCTGCCAATTCCGCCACCCGGGCGGGCGACTAAGTAAACATAGCACGCACCCTCCCAAATCCTCCAAATTCACTGGCAGACGGCGGTTTTCGGCTTTACAGCTATGTTGTGGGAACCAGGAACCCTATACTATCTGTCGAAACATTACTGCTGGGAGTGCACGCATGAGAGGAGGTGTGGGCAGATGGGACTGATGGACCGGTTGGCCAAAGTCGATAGTTCGCTGCAGCGCGGACTGGATAACGGCTTCGCCGCTGTCTTCGGTGGACGCGTTGTTCCGGCGGAGCTGGAGGAGCTGCTGAAGCAGGAGATGCACGACGGGCTATTCAACAACGAGTACGACGAGACGATCACGCCGAATGTGTTCGCGATCGGCGTGTCCAGCAAGGACTTGGAAAACTTGTCGCAGGACCCGGACCTGCCCACCAATCTCGCGGGGCAGCTCACCCGTTTCATCCGCAATCAGAACATCGGCTTGTACGGCCCCGTTGTCGTACGCGTGGCGGAGGAATCCGGTCTGCGGACCGGACAGCTGCGCGTGTCGTCGTACGTGGACGAGGAGCCGGATGTCGAGAGCGGGTTCGACGCGATTTTGTCCGACCGTTCCCCACACGCCCAGGAGGCACACGCCATGAACCAGCCCCCCGCGATGGCCGCACCTAACGGCCCCGCTGTGAGTCTGCTCCTGTTGGACGGGTCGTCGCGCACGTACCCGGTGCACGAAGGGTCCAATATTCTGGGCCGCTCCAATGACTGTGATTTCCGCCTGCCGGACACGGGAGTGTCCCGCCAGCACGCGGAGATCATCTGGGACGGCACGGCAGCGTTTCTGGTGGACCTGCAATCCACGAACGGCACGACGGTCAATGACCAGCCGGTGGACAACTGGGAACTCGCGGACGGGGACGTGATCACGGTGGGCCACTCGAATATCGAGGTGCGCATCGCAGGCACTCGCCCTTACCCTGGCCCCGACGGCGCGGGTGCGCAGTAAGGTGGCTATCTGACCCATGGATTCTGCATTGATGCTCGGGGCCCGCTTCGGCCTCCTTATTCTTCTGTGGCTGTTCATCTTCGTGGTTCTGGCTGTGCAGCGCCGCGACATCAGATCAGCTGAGGTGGCGCAGCGCCGGACTGCGAGTGTGGCGCCGGCGCCGGCGTCGACGCGCCGCGAAAAAGCTCAGGAGGTCGTCGTGGTGGAAGGCCCGCTGCGTGGCTCCCACATGAATATCTCCACGGTGGAAGACCTGTCGCTGGGCCGCGCCGACGACAACGACTTCGTCCTGGGAGACGATTTCGCTTCTTCGCGCCACGCCCGCTTGTTCCGTCGTGGATCGGACTGGTTCGTGGAAGACTTGGATTCTCGTAACGGCACGTTTGTCGGCGGGATCCGCATCGACCAACCTGAGCGCGTCCAGGTGGGTACCGACATCAAAATGGGGCGCACGATTGTGAGGTTGATGCCATGACGAACCTAAAGCTCAACTTCCACACCGCCTCCGACCGTGGGCTGGTACGCGACAATAACGAGGACTCGGCCTATGCCGGTCCTCACCTGCTGTTGCTCGCTGACGGCATGGGCGGCCACGCCGCTGGTGAAGTCGCCTCGCAACTCATGGTCGAGCACATGCAGCACCTCGACCGCGATCCGGAAGACGCCGACACATTGGCGCTGCTCGGCGCGGCTGCCGACGACGCAAACGCCGCGATCTCCGCCTCCATCGAGGAGAACCCGGAGCAAAACGGCATGGGCACCACGCTCACCGCGCTGATGTTCGACGGCGAGAACATGGGGCTCATTCACGTCGGCGACTCCCGCGGCTACCGCCTGCGCGACGGCGAACTCAGCCAGATCACCGAAGACGACACCTTTGTCCAGTCCCTGGTCAACGAAGGAAAGCTGAAGCCGGAGGACGTGTCCTCCCACCCGCAGAAATCCCTCATTCTCAAGGCGTACACGGGCCGCCCGGTCGAGCCGCATCTGGAATTGCTGCCGGTCAAGGCGGGCGACCGTTTCATGCTCTGCTCCGACGGACTGTCCGACCCCGTCACCCACTCCACGATGGAGTCCATGCTGGCCGAAGGCACCCCGGAAGAAGCAGTCACACGACTCATCGAACTGGCGCTGCGTTCCGGCGGCCCGGACAATGTCACATTGGTCGTGGCCGATGTCGTCGACACGGACGACGCAGACGGCCCGGAGTTGCCCACCGCCCCCGTCATGGCGGGTGCCCTGATCACTGGCGAAGAATCGACGCACCCGGACACCGCTGCGGGTCGCGCCGCGAAGCTGGTGGGGGCGAAAAGGGACAAGGGGGAGTCGTCGATAAGCAAAAAAGAGGAACCCGCGTCCGACGATGAGGAGGATCACCGAGGCCGCTCTGTGTGGCCGTGGGTGATCGGCGTTCTCGCGGTCGCGCTCGTTGGGCTCGGCGGCCTGTGGTGGTTCGATTCCGCGCGCAGCGACACGTATTTCGTGGCTGTCAACGACCGCGATGAATTTGTCATCGAGCAAGGCATGAATACCGCTGTTTTCGGCCGTGACATGCACGAACCCGTCCAGCAGGTGTGCATCAACAACGATAATCAGATCCGTCTCGTCGACACCAACGACGTGCCGGACGACTGCAAAGCATTCGCGCTGACCGACCTGCCTGAATCCACGCGAAGCCGCGTGGACAATCTCGGCAGCGGGTCGTACGCGGACATCACGGACCAGCTCAATTCGCTTGCCGACGAAGCCCTGCCCACCTGCGTCGACGCCCCCGATGACGGCACCTGCCGGGAGGTGAAGTAATGCGCCAGCTATTCTCCCGCGGCCGCGAACTCTTCCTCTTGGTGCTCTCTGCCGCCCTCTTGCTGCTCATGCTCGTCGGGCTGGAACTGTCGCAGGGCAACGCTTTGACCGTCGACATGCTGTGGCTCGTCGGCGGCTTCATCGGCGTTTATGCGATCGCGCACGTGGCCATGTGCTACGCCGCGCCGCACGCCGACCAAGTCCTGTTGCCGCTGGCCGCGACCCTGAATGCGCTCGGGTTGGTGATTATCTACCGCCTCGATCTCGCGACGGATTTCGGGCTGGCCCCGCGCCAGATGATGTGGTCGCTGGTGGGCATCTTATTCCTCGTGGCCACGCTGCTTATCGTGCGCGACCACCGGCAGCTCACCCGCTACTCCTACCTGCTCGGACTCCTCGGACTGGTGCTACTCGCCCTGCCGCTCGTGTGGCCGCAGCCGCCGGACGCTGAGGCCCGCATCTGGATCTGGCTCGGGCCGTTTTCCATCCAGCCCGGCGAATTCTCCAAGATCCTCCTGCTGCTCTTCTTCGCGCAGCTGTTGGCGCAGAAGCGTTCCCTCTTCACCGTTGCCGGTTACCGCTTCCTCGGCTTGACGTTCCCCCGCCTGCGCGACCTCGCGCCGATTCTGATGGTGTGGGCCATCGCCATCGTCATCATGGGAGTGTCCAACGACTTCGGCCCGGCGCTGCTGCTGTTCGCCACCGTCCTTGGCATGGTCTACTTCGCCACCGGACGCGTCAGCTGGCTCGTCATCGGCCTCGGACTCGTCGCTGTCGGTGGCTTCGCCGTGTACAACGTCTCCTCGAAGATCCAGGACCGCGTCGCGAACTTCCTCGACCCGCTGGCCAACTACGACACCACCGGCTACCAGCCCTCCCAGGCCCTGTTCGGTCTGAGCTGGGGTGGCGTGACCGGCACCGGCCTGGGCTTCGGCCACCCGGAGATGGTGCCCGTCGCCCACGCCGACTACATTCTCGCCGCCATCGGCGAGGAGCTCGGTCTCGTCGGGTTGACGGCGGTGCTCATCATCTTCGCCATCATCATCAGCCGCGGCTTCCGCACCGCGCTCGCTGTGCGCGACACCTACGGCAAACTCGTCGCCTCGGGTCTGTCGCTGACACTCGCTGTGCAGATCTTCGTGGTTGCCGGCGGCGTCTCCGCGATGCTGCCGATGACGGGTCTGACCACGCCGTTCATGTCCGCCGGCGGTTCCGCCATCATGGCGAACTACATCCTGCTCGGCTTGCTACTGCGCATCTCCAACAACGCCAACCGGCCAGTGGAGGACACCGAAAACGCTGGCCAGCCTGAACTTGTGGGGGTGCGCTAGATGAATACGTCGATACGCTGGGGCGCTTTTGGCTCCATCCTCCTCACTGTCCTGCTGCTCGCGAATCTCACCTGGGTGCAGGGCTTCCACGAGGAGGAATACGCGCGCAACCCGCTCAACTCCCGCAATTTCATCGAAGCCAAGAAGGTCGAGCGCGGCCAGATCAACGCCGGCGGCCAGATCCTCGCCGAGTCCACGCCGGCCGGCGACGGTTTCTTCTCGCGGAGCTACCCGAATATGCCGTATTCCTTCGCGCCGGTCGTCGGCTACCTGTCGGACCGCTACGGCGCCGCTGGCATCGAATCCGGCTTCAACGCCGATCTCAACGGCGAATCCAGCGCGAAGGGCAACCGTTTCTTGCGCACCAGCAAGGACGGCCGCGTCGGTGATTCCGTCGAGCTGACCTTGGACCCGAAGACCCAGGCTGCGGCCTACGACCAGCTGGAGAAAAACGGATACAAGGGCGCGGTGGTGGCGCTGCGTCCGTCGACAGGCGAAGTCCTTGCGATGGCCTCCAACCCGTCGTACGACCCGAACTCCGTCGTCAACGAGGAGACCGCCGAAAAAACATGGGAGCAGCTTAACGACGCCCCCGACCAGCCCCTCCTCAACCACGCCACCCAGGACCAACTGCCGCCCGGCTCGATCTTCAAAATCATCACCACCGCCGCCGGCCTGAAGAACGGCTACACCCCTGACTCGAGGCTCACCGGCGAAGCCGCCATCACCCTGCCCGGCACCGAAGTGCAGCTGACCAACTACGGCGGCCGCCCCTGCGGCGGATCCACGACCACGCTGGCCAACGCCTTCGCGCTGTCGTGCAATACCGCCTTCGTGCAGATGTCCACCGAACTCGGCGACGGTCCGCTCCGCGAGGCCTCCACCGCCTTCGGCATCGGCGAAAACTACGACCTCGGCCTGCCCAATGCCGCTGGCTCCCTCGGCGACCTCGAGGACCTCGCTGCCGTGGGCATGTCCTCCATCGGCCAGCGTGATGTCACCATGACCGCACTGCAGGCCGCCGTCATGGCTGCCACCGTCGCCAACGAAGGCCGCCGCATGGAGCCACACGTGGTCTCCCGCGTGGTCAACCCCGAGATGAAGACCGTCCGGGAGATCCGCCCCCGCCAGGCCGCGGAAGCGCTAAGCAAGGAAGAAGCCGAGACCATCACCGAGCTGATGTTCAAGTCGGAGCGCAACACCTACGGCTACAACGGCAACAGCTTGGCCTCCAAGACCGGCACCGCCGAGCACGGCGAGAACCTTCCCCCACACGCCTGGTACGTCGCGTTCGACCCCGATAAGGACGTCGCCGTGGCCGTCGTGGTCAAAGATGGCGGCGGGCACGGCGAAGGCGCCACCGGCGGGCAGGTCTCGGCCCCCATCGGCCGCACCATCCTCACCACAGCCCCAGCCCCGAAAGACGACAAGCAGGACGAGAAAACCGCAGGAGGCGCTGAGTAATGCACACCGACAACCGCGCTGAACTCCAGGAGCTCATCGGCCCCGACTACGAACTCCAGTGGATCATCGGCCACGGTGGCATGTCCACCGTCTGGCTCGCCGACGACACCGCCAACGACCGCGAAGTCGCCGTCAAGGTGCTCCGCCCCGAATTCGCCGGCACCGAAGAGTTCCTCACCCGCTTCCGCAACGAAGCCAACGCCGCGAAGGGCATCCACTCCTCCAATGTCGTAGCCACCTACGACTACCGCGAGGTCCCCTCCCGCGAAGGCTTCAACGTCTGCTTCATCGTCATGGAATACATCCGCGGCGAATCCCTGGCAGACCTCATCGCCCGCGAAGGCAAGCTCGACGAAGCAATGGCCCTCGACGTTCTCGAGCAGGCCGCCCACGGCCTCGCCGTGATCCACCAGCTGGGTCTGGTGCACCGCGACATCAAGCCCGGCAACCTCATGATCACCCAGAACGGCAAGGTGAAGATCACCGACTTCGGCATCGCCAAGGCTGCCGCCGCCGTCCCGCTGACCCGCACCGGCATGGTCGTGGGCACCGCGCAGTACGTCTCCCCGGAGCAGGCACAGGGACTCGAGGTCTCCTCCGCTTCCGACGTGTACTCCCTGGCTGTCGTCGGCTACGAGCTGCTCACCGGCCAGCGCCCCTTCACCGGCGATTCCTCCGTGTCCGTCGCGCTTGCGCACGTCTCCAGCGAAGTGCCGCCGATGTCCACCACGATCTCCGCCCCGACGCGCGAGCTCATCGGCATCGCCCTGCGCAAGGATCCGAACACCCGCTTTACCAACGGCGCAGAATTCCAGCACGCCATTGCCGACGCCCGCGACGGCAAGCGCCCAGTCACCACCACGACCAAGCGTGCCGTGCCCGTCGAGCCGTCCCCGCAGGAATCCACCGCGCAGCTCGCCGCCGTCACCGAGGCGACCACCCTGCACCCGGAAACCCCGCTGCAGGAATCTCCCATCGCGGCGCGCCCGGCGCGGCGCCCCCAGCAGACAGCGCCCGCGCCCAAGAAAGAAAAGTCCGGCGGTGGCGGCGCCTTCGGCACCGGTCTCCTCGTCGCCCTTCTAGTCTTGCTTCTCGCCGGCGCGGCGGTGTGGGCTTATACCTCCGGTTTCTTCAATGATCTGACCGGCGGCAGCGAAGAGCCCACCACCCCGGTGACCAGCACCACGGCGCCCGAAACCGAGTCTTCCGCCCCGACAGAAACGGTGACCGAGACCCGCACCGCGGAAGAAACGACGACGTCTCGCGAGCGCCCGACCAAGTCGTCGCCGTCGACCCTGTACAATTCGCCGGAAACCGAACGGCCGAGCGAGGAACCGACGGAACCGAACGACCGGCCGTCCCGCCAGCCCTCCCAGCCGTCCCGCCCGACGCAGCAGCCGCCGGAACCGCCCGCCACGCAGCCGGAGCCGCCGGCTGACGGCGACCCAATTCCCAGCCTGGAGATCCCGGGACTGCCTAATCCGTAAACCACAAAGGACAATCGACACATGACTCTCATCGGCGACCGTTACCAGCTCGGTAACTCCATCGGCACCGGCGGCATGTCCGACGTCTACGTGGCCACGGACACCCTTTTGGGCCGTGAAGTAGCGATCAAAATGCTCAAGATCGACATGGCCCGCGACGAGAATTTCCGCCAGCGCTTCCGCAAGGAGGCTCAGAATTCTGCGCGCCTGAACCACCCGAATATCGTCGCGGTCTACGACACGGGCGAGACGGTCGTGGATGGCATTTCCATCCCGTACATCGTGATGGAGCACATCAAGGGCCGTGATTTGCGCGCGATCGTGCGCGAAGACGGACCGTTGCGCCCGGAGGAAGCGGCGGCGATGCTGTTCCCGGTGACGCTGGCGTTGCAGGCCAGCCACGATTCCGGAATCATTCACCGCGACGTGAAGCCGGCGAACATCATGGTCACCAGCACCGGCGAGGTGAAGGTGATGGATTTCGGTATCGCTCGTGCACTGGATGATTCGACGGCGGCGATGACGCAGACGTCCGCAGTGATCGGCACGGCGCAGTACCTCTCGCCGGAGCAGGCCCGCGGCAAGAACGCCGACGCCCGAAGTGACCTCTACGCGCTGGGCTGCGTGATGTACGAGGCGGTCACAGGCACCCCGCCGTTCGAGGGCGAAACGCCTTTCGCGGTGGCGTACCAGCATGTCCAGGAGGATCCGGAGCCACCGAGCGCGCGGATCGAGGACTTGACGGAGTCTGAGGCCGTCAATGTCGACGCGGTGATTCTCACGGCGATGGCGAAGCACCCGGCGGACCGCTACCAGTCGGCTCTGGAGATGGCGGATGACTTGGAGCGCCTCGAGCGCGGCGCGGTCACGGAGGCCGGACGCAATCATCTGGCGGAGGCGGAGCTGGAGGACGAGCCGGAGCCTGTCGCCGAGCAGAGCCGTTATGAGCAGCACCGGCGCGAGACGCAGAAGACGGGCAACACGGGCATGAAGATTCTCGCCATTTTGATGGCGGCAGTCATGTTGCTCGGCGGCGGCGCGTTCGCGTTCAACAAGGTGCGCAACGACCGCGCTGAGGAGGCGGCCAAGGACATGGTCTTCGTGCCGAAGGTCGTGGGCAAGAAGCGCGAGGAGGCTGTCCAGGAGCTGGAGAAGCTTGGGCTGCAGGTCTCGGTGAATGAATCGCCGCATCCGGAGGTCCCGCGCGGCGAGGTGCTCAGCACGAACCCGACGGAGGGTTCGCAATTGCAGAAGGGCACGCCGATCACGGTGACCGTTTCGTCGGGCCGCGAGATCACGGACGTGCCGGACCTCACGGACATGAGCCCGCAGGACGCGGCGGCCGAGCTCGAAAAAGCAGGGCTCAAGCTTGACGACGACATCAAGCGCGAGCACTCCGACACCGTTCCCGAGGGCGTGATCATGTCGCAGCAGCCGGCTGCCGGATCCCAGTTGTCGAAGGGGTCGAAGGTGAGCGTGACCGTCTCCGACGGCCGCGAAAAGGTCAAGGTGCCGTCCCTGGAGGGCATGAACCTTGCTCAGGCGGAGTCTGTCCTGTCGTCTCTGGGCCTAGAGTCCACGACTGTCGAAGTGGATTCTCTGAAGCCGAAGGACGAGGTCCTCGCTGTCGCCGGTAAGGGCGAAGAGGTGGACCGCGGCACCACGATTGAGCTGCGCACCTCCAACGGAATGCTGTTCAAGATGCCGAAGCTCGTGCGCCAGTCCCCGGAACAAGCTGAAGCGACCCTGCGCAAAGAGGGTTGGACCGGAAATCTGAAAACGGAGCACTCGGTGGACACCCCGGATATCAACGACCACGGTCTCATCGCGGGCCAACGACCCGCCGAAGGCGCCGAGGTCCGCAAGGACGCGGACATCACCGTCGATATCTGGAAGAACGCGCTGCGCGACGGCGTCGAGAGCATTCTCCCCAACCCCTAGCGCCAACCGCCGCCCAGCAGGTTCCATCTAGGTCCAGTGCGAGCCTGCTGGTAAAGTCACCGCACAGAAGAAACCATAGATACACCTCTCCACCCTGCGCCGCCCCACTGGGGTCCCCATTTTGCGCGCGGAGGAGCACACGATGAAGGACGTGCATCATGCCTAAGGCAAAGGTCACTAAGGACACAGTCAGCACCCCGTCGACCACCACTTCCACCGGTGTCAACCGCACCCCGGTGAAGATCAATACCGGCGGCACCCCGATTTGGTACAAGATCCTGATGTTCGGCTTCATGATCATCGGCCTGCTGTGGCTCGTGGTCAACTACCTCGCCGGCAACCAGATCCCGTTCATGAACGAGCTCGGCCCGTGGAATTATGCCATCGGCTTCGGCGGCTTGGTCATCGGCCTGCTGATGACCATGGGTTGGCGTTAAACCACCCACCCCGCCCCACCTCACCGGCGCGCACCGCATTGACGCGGGCGCCGGTTTTTTCATGCTCCCCTACCCTGCACTTTGTGGAACGTGTGGATATCGCAGCGTGTTGTTCACGGACTTATCCCCAACCATCCCCAGCCGGAAACCTACAGGAACTTTTCCACAGACCTGTGCACAAAACCAGCGAAGATTTGTGAAAACACCAGTTCAGAGTCGTGAATTCTACTTATACACAGATTGTGCAAAGTGGGACAGGAGTGACTTATACACAGGTTCATCCACACCCTGTGGATAACTTTTCCGCGCTAATCCCACACTTTCGCACATACACTTCGGGGCATGGCTTCACACGCAATGCTGACCAGTACATTCCCGCCGTCCTTCAACCTCTACGAACCGCAAGAACTTCCTAACGACATTTCCCTCATGCTCTGCCACGGCTGGAGTGTCCATGAAATCACCGCGGGATACGAAGATGACATGGATGGCGACATCAGCGACACAGACCTTCCCGCCCTGATCGAGGAAGTCCGCGCTGAATACGCCCGTCTCATCACCGGCCCCTCCGAAGACGCCCAGCGTATCGATGCTCTCCGTGACGCGCTCTCCCAACGCGACCTCTCCTTCTCCTTCGACGAGGGCTGGGACAAAGGCGAGGCCGCGGAAGAGGGAGCAGACAAAGCCACTGATGCCGGCCACCGCGGTTACGCCTACTGCACCACCCAGGACGTGGACGGCCTCATTCACAGCGGCGAGCTGCACTTCGGCTTCAGCTCCATGGACAACCCGGGCTCGGATGAGGACGTGGCGATCGGCGAAGCGCTCGTCAGCGCCCTGAAAGAAGTCGGCTTCTTCCCTCAGTGGAACGGCACCGCGAACGCCCGCGTGCTCTGCAGCGGCCTCGTTTTCGAGCTTGCCCTCGAGGACGAATAGATGGGTTTCGGCTATATCTCAGCCGTATCCCAACCATGTCTCGGCACCATCGTGTGGTGCACCGCCGATGTAGCCTGAGGTACATGAACCGACGCACCATGTCCTGGATCACAACGAACACCGATCGGCGCGCGTCGTCGCGGACATCACGCCTCAAGACCGTCCTCGTCGCTGCCGCACTGGTAGCACCGCTCAGTCTCGCTGGTTGCGGCGGCATCTTCGGTGAGGAGGACACCACCGAATCTGAATCTGGCTCCTCAAGCAGCGAGAGTGGGGAGACGATGGAGATCAGCTCCGGTCCGCTGACGATCGATGTGCCGAAGGACTGGGAGAAGCTCGACAAGGACGACGACGTGATCAGAGATCGGTGGGTCGTAGGTGCGATGAGCGAGGATCCAGCCGTGCAGATCCGCATGACCAGAGATACAGGAGAAGCTCCCGAGGCGGACGCGACCAACCAGATTGCGCTCTACGGAAATCTCTTCGCCCAAGACAATGAGATTCAGCCGCGGGGTGTGGAAGACGTCGAGGTGGAGGGCGCGGACGACGCCCAGATCGCCTATTTTGAGTTCATCGACGACGACGGCGACCCGTGGGACGGGCTGTTCCTCTCGGCTGCGAACCGGGAGACAGGCAATGTATCGACGCTGGAGATGATGAGCTTGCGCGACTCAGGGCTCTCCCAGGACGAGGCACTGGAGATCGTCGACACGGCTCGCTACGACAAGTCGAAAGAGTAGACAGAGCTAGGACATCACCGGCACGGCAACTGCGGCGGCCGCCACTGCGACCGCACCTGCTGCCCCACCCCACCGGACGCGCATGTCCTCCGAGGTCAGCGGTGCCGCCATCAAAGCGCCCGCGATGAGTCCGCCGAGGTGACCCCAGAGACTCACATTCGGCGTGATCAGAGTGAAAATCAAGTTGCCGCCGACCAGAACGAGCGGGGCACGCAGGTCGGCGTGACTGCGGGCGGCGACGGCGACGAGCAGCGCCATCAGGGCATACAGCGCGCCGGAGGCACCGGCGGTGGGCTGGTCGAAGCCGAAGATCAACACGGCAGCGGACCCGCCCAAAACACCAGCGAGATACGCGAGCACGAACGGCCCCGTGCCCACCGCTCGTTCCACTGCCGCACCGACCGCGACGAGCATGAGCACATTGACCGTCAGGTGGGTGATGTCCAAGTGCATGAACCCGGAGGTCAGGGCACGGAGCAGACCAAGAGGCTCACCCGCGACAAAAGGGCCCCACAGGACGGTGGAGGTGCCGGCGTGGGAGGACCAGATGACGTCGATAAGCGAATGTGCTTGGAACGCTGCAACGAGGAACGCCCCCACGCACAGCGACGCGATGGTCGCCGTGGCGGGGGCGCCGTAAAGGACGCGCTTCAATTAATCGGAAACGGTGACGGAGTTGATCACGACGTCCTCGACCGGGCGATTGTCCATGCGGTCGGTTGGCACGTTCGAGATCTCGTCGACGACCTTCTTGGATGCCTCGTCGGTGACCTCGCCGAAGATCGTGTGGCGGTTGTTCAGGTGCGGGGTCTGCGCGACGGTGATGAAGAACTGGGAGCCGTTCGTGCCCGGGCCGGCGTTAGCCATGGCGAGCAGGTACGGGCGGTCGAACTGGAGCTCCGGGTGGAACTCGTCTGCGAACTGGAAGCCCGGGCCGCCGGTGCCGGTGCCGGTCGGGTCGCCGCCCTGGATCATGAAGCCCGGGATGATGCGGTGGAAGATCGCGCCGTCGTAGAACGGGCCCTCGTTGGAGCCGGAGGCGTTCTTCGTGGAGTACTCCTGGGTGCCCTTAGCCAGGCCGGTGATGACCTCGACGGTCTTCGGCGCGTGGTTGCCGAACAGGTCGACGGCGATGTCGCCGTGGTTGGTATGGAAGGTGATGGTCTGTGTCTTTTGAGTCATGCGGTCCAGGATACGCGTCAACGCGGGCGTCCGTGCCAGCACCAAGCTAGACCGCTCTGTCTTATTTAGGCATACCGTACGGTTTAGTATTAACATTCAGCTACAGCACTTTTAGAAACGTGAAAGGACCCCAGAATGTTCAAGAAGATCGCGGCCGCCGTGGCAGCTGGCTCCCTCGTTCTTGGCCTCACCGCATGCGGCTCTGGCGAAAGCACCGATGCGGGCGACGACAAGACCATCCGCGTCGCAACCTCCCCGGGCCCGTACTCTGAGCTCTTCCAGGACGGTGTCGCCCCCATCCTGGAGGAAGAGGGCTACACGGTCGACGTTCAGAACTTCACCGACCTCACCCAGGCCGACACGGCTCTCGCGGAAGGCTCCGCCGACCTCAACGTCGAGCAGCACACCGCGTGGATGAACGTGTTCAACGAGGAAAAGGGCGCCAACCTCGCCTCCATTACCGAAGTTCCGACCGTCCCGGCGGGCCTGTACTCGGAGAAGCACAAGTCCTTGGACGATGTCGCTGACGGCCAGACGGTCGGCGTTCCGCTCGACGGCTCCAATAAGTCGCGCGCACTCCACGTGCTTGTCGACGCCGGCTGGATCACCCTCCGCGACGACGCCGACGAGGCGCTGTTGGCGGAATCGGATATCGCCGAGAACCCGCATAACCTCGAGATCAAGCCGATGGACTCCGCCAACCTGTCGCGCTCCCTCCCGGACCTCGACTGGGCAGTCATCCCGGGCTCGATGAGCTACTCCGCCAAGCTCGACCCGAACCTGCAGGTCTTCCAGGAGGAACTGCGCCCTGAGCTGATCCTCGTCGCGGTCACTACCGAGGACAAGAAGGACGCTCCGTGGGCGAAGGCTGTCGCTGAGGCTTATCGTTCTGACGAGTTCAAGGAGTACTTCGACTCCCAGAACGAGAACGACTACTGGTTCCTGCCCGACTCTCTGAAGTAAGTGAACGGACTTCCATGACTGACGCCGTCGTATTCGACCATGTCGGCAAGGTGTTCCCGACGCGGGATAGTTCCTTCGCCGCCCTCGACGACATCAGTTTCACTGTCCCCGAAGGCAGTGTCACCGGTGTCGTGGGCACCTCGGGTGCCGGCAAATCCACGCTGATCCGGATGGTCAACGGGCTGGAGACCCCGAGCTCCGGCGCAGTCACCGTGCACGGACAGCAGCCGGCTTCCTTAAGCACGTCCGAGCTGCGTGAGCTCCGCCGGAAAGTCGCCATGGTCTTCCAAAGCGTCAACCTCCTGGAGACGAAAACGGTCGCCGAAAATGTGGCTACGCCGTTGAAGCTGACCAAGACGCCGAAGAGCGAGATCGAACGCCGCACCGCTGAGGTGCTTGAGCTGGTCGGACTCACCGACCGCGCCCAGCACAAGCCGCGGCAGCTCTCCGGCGGCCAGCGTCAGCGCGTGGGCATCGCCCGCGCTCTTGTCACGGAGCCCACAATGCTGCTTTGCGACGAACCGACCTCCGCCCTCGACCCCATCACCACCTCCCAGATCCTCGACCTGCTCCGCAATATCAACGAAGAACTCGGCGTGACGATTTTGATCATCACCCACCAGATCGACGTGATTGCCCGCCTGGCCGACAATGTGGCGGTGCTCTCCGAGGGCCGTCTTGTGGAATCCGGCCCCGTGGCACAGGTCTTCGCGGACCCGCAGCACGAACTGACCCAGAAATTCGTGGACACCGTAATCCCGCCCGAACTCGATCCCACCGCGCGCGAGGCTCTCTCCCGCGCACTGGTGAAGAACAGCGAGGTGTAACAGCATGAACCAGCTCAACACGTGGTGGCGCGACACCACCGGCTCCCGCGTCACTCCGGAGATGTACCTCGACTCCTTCGGCGAGACCCTCTACATGGTGGGCATTTCCCTGTTCCTCGGCGCATTATTGGGCATCCCGCTGGCGCTTGCCTTCGTGATCACCCGGCCGGGCGGCCTGAAGCCCAACAAGGTCATCTACGGCGTTCTCAATGTGGTCGTGAACATCATCCGTTCGCTGCCGTTCATCATCCTGCTGGTGGCTATTTCGCCGTTCACCCGCGTGATCGCTGGAACCGCCATCGGCACCACCGCGGCGCTCGTCCCGCTGACCTTGTACATTGCCCCGTTCATCGCCCGCCTCATCGAGCAGTCCCTGCTGGAGGTCAATCCCGGCATCACCGAGGCTGCTGATTCCATGGGCGCCAGCCTCTTCCAGACTGTCAGATACTTCCTCCTGCCGGAGGCGAAATCGTCCATCATTCTCGCCGTCACCACGGCAACGATCGGCCTGATTTCCGCCACGGCGATGGCCGGCACGATCGGCGGCGGTGGCGTCGGCGACCTTGCTATCTCGTACGGCTACCAGCAGTTCGACTCGATCGCGATGCTCACGACGGTGGTGCTCCTGATCATCATCGTCCAGGCCATCCAGTCCGTGGGCAACACGCTCGCCCGTCGCGCGCGGGCATAACGAGACTAAGGGGTCCTGGACCTAGATCCAGCACCTCACCCCGTCTTCGAACGCAATCATGGCCAGGTAGGCCTCGCTGAAGTGGGCGGGGTTATTTAGGTCGATCTCGCACAGTTTCTCGATCTTGGCCATCCGGGTGCGCACGGTATGGCGGTGCACACCCAAAGCCTCGGCGGCCTCACCCAGCCGTGCACCATGACGAAGAAACACGGCGAGGGTGGTCTCATAATCTGTCCCGTGAGCGGCATCAAAGCTGATCAGCCGGCCGAAGATCTCTTCGCGTCTGGCCGCGAGCGCATGGGCGACGGTGGGATCGCGCAGCCACGGCAGCCCCGAGTCATTGGCGCGAGCCACATCACCGGGCCGCAGAGTGCGCGTTCGGGAGACGAGCTGATTCACGTGGTCCAGCGTCAGCCGAGCAAGCAACATCGGACTACCTGCGGCGATGCGCACGCGGTCGCGGTGCCCACCGAGGGCACCGAGCACATCGCGCACGGTCACATCAGGGCGCACCACCATCAGGAAGGTCGTTTCATCGACATCGAGGACATGTAGGAGCCGATCGCTTTTCGACGCCTCCCTGTCCAGCCCCTCCACCACCGCCTGCATTCCGCGGGGCGATTGCGCCGCGATGACGATCGGCCGGGTGAAGCCTTCCCGGTCGACGGGAGTGTCCACGGCATCGGAATAGATCTCCTCCTTTTCCGTGATGCCGAGGTGGATGCGCAGCGCGAAGGAATTGAGCTGGTTATGAATCCGCCGCAGGTGAGCGGGCCTGGAGAGGAGGGTGGCTGCGAGGCCGGCGTAGTGGCGGATGAGGGAGCGGTCTTCGTCGGTAAGCGTGCGCGTGGAGGTGACGTCAACGGTGTACGGCCGCCCGGCGTTGGCGGACGAGCTGATGCGGTAGGAGCTCGAATAGGTCTTCTTCATGGCGTTGAACGCCCGCGAGACTTGCTCGGCGATCAGGAGGCCGTTGGGGTCTTTGATGGTCACGCGGGCCTCGAGGGTGGTGGCGGCGTCGCGCGTGAGGGCTTTGATATCGCCCGCGGTGGCCGTCTGCGTGAGCTTCTCCTGGGCCTGGAGTAGCTGCTGGTGCAGGTAGGCACGCTTTTCCTGTTCCGCGGTGAAGCGGCGATGCTGCTCTTCGTGGACCGCACTCAAGATCGTGGCGAACGGCACGGGCCGCGACACCTCGAACAGGCCCACGTTGTTCTCCCGCGCGGCATCCACGACGGCATCGGGGATTCGTCCGAAGACGGTACTGATGCCAAAGCCGACCGCCACAGCCCCCTGCTGTGCGAGATGCTCGATGTGTCCGCGCAGGCCATCAGGGTTGTCGCGGAATGCCGCGCCGACGGTGAGCACGAATGATTTCGGCTGAATGAAAGAGCCCGGGGTTTCCAGCTCGTTGATCTGCACGACGGTGAAAGACGGTTTCGGCGGCGCGACGATCTCGGTCAGGCCGAGGTGCTGGTTATCGGCGAGAAATGCGAAGGAGAACATTGCGCAGTCTCCGTGCTGTATAACAGTGCGTCCCTATTTCGCCACACTGTACATGACGCGGATCACCTTCTTCGCTGCATACTGTTTTGTCAACAAATACTTTTCGCGCCTGAAGGAGTGATCATGCAGGACCTGGAGTCGTCGATAAGCGCACAGCGAAATTAAGAAGGAGACCTTAAGAAAATGGCACTACAGCAACCACAAGCCGGCCCTTTGAAAGGCATTGTCGTCGCGGATTTTTCGCGCGTGCTCGCTGGGCCGTACGCGACGATGCTGCTCGCGGATCTCGGCGCGACCGTGATCAAGGTCGAGGGGCCGAACGGCGACGACACCCGCGGATGGGTGCCGCCGAAGCGCGGCGATGTGGGCACGTACTACCTGTCGATCAACCGCAACAAGAATTCGATCAAGCTCAACTTGAAGGACCCGGACGACCTGGAGACGGCGTACGCGATCATCGACCGGGCGGACGTGCTGATCGACAATTTCCGTGTGGGCAGCCTGGATAAATTCGGGCTCGACCCAGAGACCGTGACCAAGCGGTGGCCGGAGCTCATCCACGCGAAAATCACGGGCTTCGGCTCGCGCGCCGGGGCGCAGCTGCCGGGCTATGACATGCTCATTCAAGCGTCCAGCGGGTTCATGTCCATGACGGGTTCGCCCGACGGCCCGCCGCAAAAAGCAGGTTATGCATTCATCGACGTGCTCACCGGGCTGCACACCACCGTCGGCATCCTCGCCTCGCTGCTGCGCCGCGAGCGCTTCGGCGGCGGTGGGGAGACCATCCGCACCAACCTGCTGTCCGCGGCGCTGTCATCCATGGTCAACATGACATCCGCGGCCGTCGCCTCCGACGCCGAAATGACCCGCACGGGCAACGACCACCCGTCGATCTTCCCGTACGGCCCGTTTTCCGCCAAGGACCGCGAGCTCGTCATCTGCGTCGGCAACAACAAGCAGTTCGCAACGCTTGTCGACGGCCTCGGCTCCCCCGACCTCGCCAACGATCCCCGCTTTGCCACCAATGAGCAACGCAATGTCAACCGCGAAGAACTGCGCCCGATCCTCACCGAACTGCTCGCGGCGAAAACCGCCGACGAATGGATCGACCTGTTCCGCGCCAAGGGCCTTCCCATCGCGCCGATCCTGTCCGTGCGCGAAGCCATCGACTTCGCCGACGACCTCGAACTCGAGCCCGTCGTCGAAATCACCACCAAGGACGGCACCGACCGCGTCCCCTTCGTCTCCAACCCTCTCGACATGAGCTCCGGCGGCATCACCTACACCAAGGCCGCCCCCGGCCTCGACGAAGACCGCGACGACGTCCTCGAATGGATCGCCCAAACCCCTGCCAAATAACCTCTTCCACCTCTTCAACCTCCGAAAGGAACCTCCTCATGACCTCCGCATCTCCCCTCGCCACCGACCTCATCAACTTCGACAGTCTGCTCTCCCGCGACGAAATCGAATGGCGTGACGACGTCCGCTCCTTCGTCGAAAACGAGATCAAACCCCACGTCGGCCAGTGGTACGAAGACGCCCACGTGCCCTTCGAACTCATCCCCCGCTTCGCCGAAAAAGGCATGATCGGCGCACACCTGTCCGGCTACGGCTGCCCCGGCCGCTCCGCCGTGGACTACGGCCTGGCCATGCTCGAGGTCGAAGCAGCCGACTCCGGTCTGCGCACCATCTTCTCCGTCCTCGGTTCGCTGGCCATGACCTCAATCCACCTCAACGGGACCGAGGAGCAGAAAGAGAAGTACCTGCCCAAGATGGCCGCCGGCGAGCTTCTCGGCGCCTTCGGCCTGACCGAGCCCACTGCCGGTTCCGACCCCGCCTCCATGACCACCCGCGCCACCTACAAGCCCGGTGAAGGCTGGGTCCTCAACGGCGAGAAGCGCTGGATCGGCCTGTCCCACTACGCCGACCTGACCATCATCTGGGCCAAGGTGTCCACCGCCGACCTCGAAGCCGCCGGCCTCGATGGCATTCCGGAGGGCCGCGACGAGACCATCGCCGGCTTCATCGTGGAAAAGGACACCCCGGGTTTCGACCCTCAGCAGATCGACAAGAAACTGTCCATGCGCGTGTCCACCCAGGCGCACATTTACATGAAGGACGCTCTTGTCGGTGAAGACAAGATCCTCTCCGGCCGCTTCGGCCTGAAAGCCCCGTTCATGTGTCTTAACGAGGCTCGTTACGGCATCGGCTGGGGTGTTCTCGGCGCCGCCCGCGACTCCATCGAATGCGCCCTCGCCTACGCCAAGGAGCGCACCCAGTTCGGCAAACCGCTCGCGGGCTTCCAGCTCACCCAGAAAAAGCTCGTCGACATGGCTGTCGGCCTCAACCAGGGCTACCTGCTCGCCCTTCACGTCGGCCGCCAGAAAGACGCCGGCACCCTGGACATTTCCCAGATCTCCGTGGCGAAGCTTCAGAACACCCGCACCGCCATCGAGATCGCCCGCGAAGCCCGCACCATTCTCGGCGGCAACGGCGTGACCCACGACTACTCCCCCATCCGCCACGCCGCCAACCTCGAGTCCGTGCGCACCTACGAAGGCACAGACGAGATGCACACCCTCATCCTCGGCCAGAAGATGACGGGCATCGGCGCGTTCGCGTAGGGATCGGGCCCGGGGTGGTGGCCTCGGGCCCTTCTCGCTGGCCCACCTACATGACGCTGGAGATAGATGAAATAATTGTCACAGCAAGCAAAACTGACCTGGGGTTTTGCGTCCGGCGCCCGACCAAAGTGAATCTAGATCCAGAGCGAACCGGACCGCGCGAAAACACAGACAGCTAGCCCCGGCAGCCGACGTGGCTGACCGGGGCTAGTTGTTCTTTACCTGGCGCGAGGTGGCTATAAGCCTCGGAGGCTTAGGGGCTGAGACCTTAGAGGCCTTCGACGACCTCGTCGCGGGCAGCGACCATGTTGGCCAGGGCTGGCTCGACCTCGGAGTAGCCGCGCGTCTTCAGGCCGCAGTCCGGGTTGACCCAGAGGCGGTCGGCGGGGACGTTGTCCAGGGCGGCCTTGATGAGCTCGACCATTTCTTCCTTGGACGGGATGCGCGGGGAGTGGATGTCGTAGACACCCGGGCCGATCTCGGCGTGGAAGGTCTCGTCGATATCCTCGAGCAGCTCCATCTTGGAGCGTGCGGCCTCGATGGAGGTGACGTCGGCGTCCAGGCCGGCGACGGCGTCGATGATCTGGCCGAACTCGGAGTAGCAGAGGTGGGTGTGGATCTGGGTTGAAGGCAGAGCCTTCAACGAAACCAACCTGAAGGCGCGGACGGCCCAGTCGAGGTAGGACGGGCGGTCGTCGGCACGCAGCGGGAGCAGCTCGCGCAGGGCAGGCTCGTCGATCTGGATGACCTTGATTCCGGCCTTTTCCAGGTCGGCGACCTCGTCGGCGAGGGCGACGCCGATCTGGTCGGCGGAGACGGACAGGGGCACGTCGTCACGCTTGAAGGACCAGGCCAGGATGGTGACCGGGCCGGTGAGCATGCCCTTGACCGGGTGCTCGGACAGGGACTGCGCGAAAGCGGACCACTCGGTGGTCATGGCCTCCGGGCGGGAGACGTCGCCGACGACGATCGGCGGACGGGTGCAGCGGGAGCCGTAGGACTGGACCCAGCCGTTCTCGGTGACGACGAAGCCGTCGAGAAGCTCTGCGAAGTACTGGACCATGTCGTTGCGCTCCGGCTCGCCGTGGACGAGCACGTCGAGGCCGAGGCGTTCCTGCAGCTCGATGACCTGCTTGATCTCGGTCTTGAGTGCCTCGTTGTACTGCTCGTCGGTGAGCTCGCCTGCGCGGTGATCGGCGCGGGCCTTGCGGATTTCGGTGGTCTGCGGGAAGGAGCCGATCGTCGTGGTCGGCAGCTGCGGCAGGCCGAGGGCCTTCTGCGCTTCCTGGCGCTCCGCGAATTCCGGCTGGCGCTGGACGGCGCCTTCCGGAAGCTTGGCCACGCGGTCGGTGACAGCGGAGTTGTGGATGCGGGTGGACTCGGCACGGGTGCGCACGGCGCGGTCGGAGCGGCCGAATGCCTCCGGGGCCTCGGACTCGCCGGCGACGAGAGCGGTGATCTCCTCGATCTTCTCGTCGGCGAAGGACAGCCACGGCGCGACGTCGACCGGGAGGTTCTTCTCAGCGTTGAGGGTGTGCGGAACGTGCTGCAGGGAGGTGGAGGTGGAGACGCTGGCGGTGCCGAGCTTGTTCAACACCTCGACCTTGTCGCGCAGGTTGGCGGCCCAGACGTTGCGGCCGTCGATAAGGCCGGCGACGAGGGTGGTGTCCTTGCCGTCGAAAGCGGAGGCGACGCGTGCCGGGTAGTCGGCGTCGGCGTCGAGGGTCCACGGGGACAGGTCGACGTGGACGGCCTCCGGGGCGACGGATGCCAGGGCGTTCAGGCCCTCGCGGGCGGAACCGTACGGGGTGGTCACGTACACCTTCGGGCGGTTCTCGGCACCGAGGAGCGCAGACCAGGCCTGCTCGGTGTACTTCGCCAGTTCGGCATCCGGGGTGGACAGGTCAGCGACCAAGGCAGGCTCGGCGACCTGGACCCACTCGACACCGGCGTCCTTGAGGGCGGCGAAGACGGCGGCGTAGGCTTCGACAAGCTTGTCCAGCAGGGACCACTCGACCGGCTTGGACAGGGCGAGCAGGGTGACCGGGCCGACGAGTGCCGGGCGGACCTTGTGGCCTGCTTCGCGTGCTTCTTCGACGAGACGGACAATGCGCTCCGGCGCCGGAGTGATGTCCTGGCCAGCGGAAACCTCGGGCACGAGGTAGTGGTAGTTGGTGTCGAACCACTTGGTCATCTCGAGCGGCACGCGGGTGTCGTTGCCGCGGGCGAGGGCGAATTCCTCGTCGAGGTCGGTGCCGCCGGCGATCAGGCCGACGGTCAGGCCGGTCTCGAGCACCTGGTCGTAGAAGGCGACATCTGCCGGAATCGCGTAATCCTCGTCCAGGCCGAGGTCGCGCAGGTGGTTGTAGGTGTCAATGCGAAGCGCACGGGTGGTGGTGCGGAAGGTCTCGGCGTCGATACGCCCAGCCCAGTAGGACTCCAGCGCGCGCTTGAGCTCGCGGTTCGCGCCGATGCGCGGGTAGCCCTCGATCGTGGCCTTAGGGAAAGTGCTCACTGTTACTCCTTGGGGTTTGTTATTTGGGTTCTATTCCGAGCCGCGACAGCAGGTCTTGCGTCACCGCCAGGTTGTTGTGGGTGTAGATGTGCAGGCCGCCGACGCCGGCGTCGAGAAGCGTGCCCGCGAGTTCCGCGGTGAGCTGCATGCCCACCTCGTACTCTTCGTCGGGGTCACGCGCCGCCGAGAGCTTATCGACGACACGCTGCGGCACCTCGATCCCCGACAGCACGCCCATGCGCTGTGCCCGCTTCAGGCTTGTCATAGGCATGATGCCGGGGATCAGGGGGATGCGCACGCCCGCCATCCGCGACTGCTCCGCGAAGCGCAGGTAGTCGTCTGCCTCGAAGAACAGCTGCGTGATGGCGAAGTCCGCGCCGAGCCGCTGCTTCGAAAGCAGGACGTCCAAGTCCAGGTCGGGCGTGGGCGATTCGGCGTGGCCGGACGGGTAGCACGCCACAGAGAGGGCGAGTTTGCCCGCGGCGAGGCGGAAAGCGTTCTCGTCCTCGATCTCCCGGATGAGGGAGAGCAATTCGGTGGCGTACTGGAGGTAGCCCTCCGGCAGGCTGGTCTCCCCTTCCGGGAGGTCACCGCGCAGGGCGAGGAAGCCGCGGACGCCGGAGTCGATCAGGGTGCGGATCCAGTCGGCGAGCTCGTCGACGGGGCCAGCGGTGCACGCCAGGTGCGCGATGGTGCGCAAGTTGGTGGACTCGTTGAGCCGGGAGATGAAGTCGGCGGTGCCTTCGAGCCAGCCGGAGCGGCGAGAGCTGGTCACTGCGACGTAGTCCGGGTTGTAGTCGGCGAGCCCGGCGATGAGCTCGTTGAGCTTCGCTTCGTCCGCGTCGTGGCGGGGCGGGATGAGCTCGAAGCTCAGGGCGGTCCTCTGCTGCCGCTTCACAGCGGTGCGGGCACCGGTATCGGGTGCTTCGTCGAGGTGGTCCAAGGGCGCAGACGCCGACAGCCTCGACGAAAAGTGTCCTTCAGTCAACGAAGGAGTCCTTTCGTCTCGTCGGTTTCATGGATTGGCTGGGCTCAGCACTTGGAAACTGGTTGGAATGTAACCCGGGCTCGTTTGAAGGTTCAATCACCTGTGCTATTTCACGCACTGTTTCTGCTGCTCACAGCGCTACGTCTCGTGAATATAAAAGCCAAAAATTCGCCGGAAATGGACCGAGCTGTCCACTTTTTGCGCGCAGTGGCGGACCAAGCGGTGGGGTGCGATCACGTACCGCCGAAAGCCCGCGCCAGCCGGCGCTCACTTCACTACTGTGGGTGGCACCACAGCCCTGCACGACACCGACCCGAACAAAGAAGAAAGGCCACAACGCACATGAATCTCCGCAATATCCGCCTCGCCTCCAAGGTGGCTGGCACCCTGTTCAACCGTTACCGCGAGCTGAATAACGAGCAGAAGCGCGACGTGTACGAGGCCGTCCGCATCATGGCCCGTGGCGGCGAGGGTGAAGGCACGAACGCCGAGGAAGAAGACACCTCCAACTACAGCGATGCCCGCCTGCAGGCCGGCGACATCACCCGCGCGGCACACGCGCGCCTGGACCGCCGCCGCGCTCTGTTCGAGGCGGACCAGCTGGATAAGAAAGAGAAGAAGGAGCTGGAGAAGGCTCTGAAGAAGCAGAAGAAGTCCGCCAAGAAAAAGAAGAAGGGCGGCATCGCTCTCGGCGCTCTGATTCTGGCCCTGCTCGCGGCGGTCGCTGGCGGCGTCTACTACTTCCTCTTCGGCACGGACTCCCCCGTCGCGGCCAAGAAGACCAAGAAAAACACCGCGCCCACGACGACGAAGCCGAACGTCCAGCGCACCCAGCCGCCCACAATGGGTTCCACCCGCGTGACCACGGTGACCACGAGCAAAACGGCCGCCGACCACGGCCCGCTGAGCGAGGAGCCGGCCGAGCGCGACGAGGAGCTGCTCACCTCCATCGACGAGCAGCTGTCCACGCTGGACACGCTTGACGACGATCAGCGTGGAGCCGGAGCCACCGACCCCCGCTAAACCTCTGGGAGCACAGCGCTACCTCTCGTGCCGCCAAGCGGTGAGCAGGCGGCCGAGCAGTCGACGCTGCACTTCGGGTGCATGATGGACCAGTTTCCCGTCCAGCGGCCTAGTGACGACAAAGACCTCAGCGGCGAAATCGAGTGGCTTCATATCCGCCGGGACGAGACCAGCGGGAGCTGCCATATCCAGAACGGATTGGAAAGCCTCGATGGTCTCTTCGCGCTTGGCAGCCAGTTCGGGGTCGTCGTGCCAATGGTCGGCAGTGATGGCGTTGACTAACGGCCCGACTCCGTAGTCGAGAAGACCCCAGACAAGGTGGTCCCAGTGGGCGCGCGGGTCGGCGTCGAAAAGCGTGCGTGTTGTCTCGATTCTCTCCTCCAAGATGCCCAGCAAGCGCAACCCGCAGGCTATGTCGAGGTCAGTGCGGGTGGAGAAATTGCGGTAGAGGGTGGCAATTCCGACGTCGGCGCGCGCCGCGACACTTTCCAAAGTAACTGAAGTTTCAGGTTTGGTGCGCAATAGGTCGCAAGCAGCGTCGATGATCCGCTCGCGCCGGATTCTCGCGTCTGATCTCATGGGCCCCGCCTTGACTAATTGTCCGTTTAAGGGGACCATACGCTAGGAATAAACGATAGTCTAACCTCCACTTAATCGAGGGGTACCCCTGTGGAACCAATCCTTAGCGCCCGCGACCTGGTTATTCGCCGTAATGACGCGCCATTGAGCTTCGACGTGCACGATGGACTCACGCTCCTCATCACGGAGCGCGAGTCCGGTGCGTCGACCCGCAATATGGCCTTGGCCGGTCGCTACCGCCCGAAAGGCGGCGAGGTTCTCCTGGGCGGCGAGGCCACCTCTCCGCGCCAGCGGTTCAAACGCGTTGCGCTGGCAGGCGTCGAACTGATTGACAGTCTCGAGCGTCTCGTCGATGTCCGCGAGGTCATCCGCGAGCAAGTGGCGTGGAGCCAGATGTTCTTCGTTCCCGTGCGGCGCGACATTCTCAACCACCCGAAGGTGGAGCCGTGGCTGGAGCCGCTCGGACTGACGCACCTGGTGCCGTCGCTGGACGTGGGAAACCTCAATGTGGAGGACCGTTTCCGCCTCCGCGTGCTGCTGGCGCTCATCGCGCGCCCGGATGCGGACCTGCTCATCGTCGACGACCTGGACCAGATCCGCAGCCTGAAATTGCGCAACGAGGTCCTGAACGACCTGGCCCGCCTCTCGCAGCAGATCCCGGTCTTGGCCACTACCGTCAACGATGACGAGGGCAACCACGCCGATCACATTATCGACCTGCGCCACGGTGCCGGGCCCGCCCCGGATGCCGAGCTCGATGAAGACTCCACTCTCGCCGCCGCCGCGGCCGAGGACCCGTGGAGCAAAGGCAAACCAGCCGATACCGAAGAGATCGAGGAGGTCAACCCATGATTTCAGGACTGCACACCGGGTCGCACTTCCGCAAGCTCTTCAACGGTAAGCTGCCACCTCTAGCACTGATTGCCATCACGCTGCTCCCGCTGCTCTTCGGCGGTCTGTTCGTGTGGAGTTACTGGGACCCCCTGGGCAACCTGAACAAGATTCCGGTGGCCTTGGTCAACTCGGATGAAGGTGCCGAAGGCCCTGACGGGAAGGAGATTCACGCTGGCGACCAGGTGACGGAGAAACTGCTCGAAATAGAGCCGATGAACTTCGTCGAGGTCAGTGCCGAGGATGCCCGCCAAGGCATTGCCGAGGGCAAGTATTACCTCGGCGTGGAGATCCCGAAGGATTTCTCGGAGTCGACCGTCAGCGTGAATTCGGACCACCCTCACCCGGCAAAGATCAACGTCACGCTCAATAACACCAACGGCTTCATCCCCACGATGCTGGGCAACCAGGTCACGCGTGTGATGACGTCGGTGATCGGTGAGACAGTGGGCGAGCAGATTTCACGCCAGCTCTTCATGGGCTTCAACACCATTGGCGACGGCATGGACAAGGCCGCGGACGGCGCGGATCAGCTCCACGACGGCGCAGGCAAAGCCAAGGACGGCGGCGAGCAGATCGGCGACGGTGCGGGCAAGCTCAACGATGGTCTCCAGCAAGCCAAGGACAAGACGCCAGAGCTCGTCGACGGCATCGAGCAGCTTGACGACGGCGCGACCGAACTCGACGACGGCGCCAACCGCCTCAACGACGGTCTCGGCGAGGCCTCTGACGGCGCTGACGAGCTCGCCGACGGCATGGGCCGCCTGCGCGACGGCGTGAACGAACTCGGTGCCGGCGCTGCCGCCGTGTCCGCTGGTGTGGACAAGGTGACGGGCATCGGCGACCAGTTGGAGGAGATCCAGGCGGCGAATGACCGCCTCAACTCGTCGATCGACAAGGCGATCACCGATCTGGAGAATGTCGGCGTCCCCGCCGCCCGCGGTCTGGTTGACCGCCTGCGCCAGATCCAGGACGATGCGGGAATTTCCGTCGTCGACCCGGAGACCCAGGAGATGATCGACACCGCGCTGGACCCGGCCACGATCGACCAGCTCAAGGAATTGCGCGACGGCGCGGCCCAGCTCACGGACGAGCTGAACAACCCGGCTGCCCAGTTCGTCACCGGCATCAACGACGCAGCGGACGGCGCGCAGCGTCTCTCCGACGCATTGCACCTGCTGCATGACGGTTCGGGCCAGCTCGTTGCCGGCACCGCGCGCCTCACCGACGGCACGTCCAAGCTCGTCGTCGGCGCACGCACGCTTGCCGACGGCACCACCCAGCTCGCCGACGGCTCCGAGCAGCTCGTCGTTGGCATGGATGAGCTTAACGACGGCCTGGTTCAGCTCGACGACGGTTCCGGCGAGCTGGCACTGAAAATCACTGAGGGCGCGGATCAGGTACCCAGCTTCGAGGGCAACAAGCTCGATGAGGCCGCCGATGTCGCTGGCGCCCCCGTCCGCCTGCAGAACACCGGCGACGACCTGACCACCTTCGGCCAGGGCCTGTCCCCCTTCTTCCTGTCGCTGTCCCTGTGGTTCGGCGGCCTGATCCTGTTCATGGTGTTCAACCCGATCTCCCGCCGCGCGATCGATTCGGGTACGAACCCGGCGCGTGTCGTCATGGGTTCCTGGATCCCCGCTGTCCTCGTCGGCCTCGTGCAGGCCTTCAACCTGTGGGTCGTGCAGCACTTCGTCTTGGACGTGAATCCGCAGCACCCGTTCCAGATGCTGCTGTCGCTGGGCTTCATCGCCGTGGTGTTCAACACGGCGATCTTGGCGATCTACTCGCTCCTCGGCCCATCTGTCGGCCGTCTGGTCACTATGGTGCTGATGTCCCTGCAGCTGGTGGCCTCGAACGGTCTCTACCCGCCGGAGGTTCAGCCAGGGTTCATCCAGTGGGTCCACTCCTGGGATCCGATGCGCTTCTCCGTCGACCTGATGCGCCACACGCTGTTCGGCACAATGGAAGGCGACAACCGCGTCGAAGTGGCCATGCTTGTCCTCGGCGCCGTCGGTGTGGCCTCGTTCCTGCTGGCCATGCTCGGATTCTGGAAGGAACGCGTGCTCATGGAGAAGGACATCCACCCCGAGCTCGACGTCTAGCGGCTCGCCCCCGACTACCGGGCCTGCAGGTGCTCGAGGATACGGCGCTCCAACCCGCCGAACTCGGGTGAGCTGAGCACCTCGGTACCGCGGGGCCGCGGCAGGTTCACGTCGATGATCTCGCGGACGCTGGTCGGGCGGGGGTTGAGCACGACGATTCGGTCGGAGAGCATGATCGCCTCGCGCACGTCGTGAGTGATCAGCATCGCGGTCCAGTCGTGTTCGGCCCACATGCCCTGCAGCCACGTCTGCAATTCGGAGCGGGTGAGGGAGTCGAGGGCGCCGAACGGCTCGTCGAGAAGCAATGTGCTCTTTTCCTGCACAACGGTGCGCAAAAGCGCGGCGCGTTGACGCATGCCGCCCGAAAGCTGGAACGGCAGGGCCTTTTCGAATCCCGCGAGGCCGAATTGCGGGAACCATTCACGCGCGCGGGCCCGCGCTTCCTTTTTGGGCACGCCCTGGACTTCGAGGCCGAGCGCGGCGTTCGCTTCAATGGTGCGCCACGGAAAGAGCAGGTCTTTTTGGGGCATGTAGGCGGTGGTGCCGTCGAAACGCAGCTCGCCCGAGTCTGGCTTGTCCAGCCCTGCGATGATGTTGAACAGCGTCGACTTGCCCGCGCCGGACGGGCCGATGAGCGAAACGAACTCGCCGGGCGCGACTTCGAAGCTCACGCTGTCGAGCACCTGGCGGTCGCCGAATGCGCGGCTGATCTGCTTAAGCTCAAGCACGCTCGGCCTTCCTTTCCTTGATGTGCCACGGAATCACCGCACGCTCAATGAGGTAGGTGGACAGGTACAAAGCCACGCTGATGATGGCCGTGACCACCACCGCGGCGAGAACGAGGTCGGTGCGGAAGGCGTTCTTCTGCACGCTCATGTAAATGCCCAGGCCCTTCTTCGCACCGACGTATTCAGCGAAGATCGCGCCGGTGACCGCGTACGTGATGCCGATACGCAGCGCGGTAAAGAATTCAGGCATGGCCGACGGCAGGCGCACCATCCAGAACTCGCGCCATTTCGACGCCCCCATGCTGCGCAGCAGGTTCGATGCCTCGCGGTCGGTGCGGGCGAAGCCTTCGATCAGGCCGATGGAGATGGGAAAGAAGGTCACAAGTGCGACCACCAGCGTCTTCGGCAGCAGGCCGAAGCCGAACCAGATGATCATCAGCGGGGCGATGGCCACCACCGGGATCGTCTGCGACGCCACCAGCAGCGGGGTCAACCCACGCTTGAGCGTCGGCGAGAAATCGATTGCGATGGCGATGATCCACGCGCACACCAGCGACAACGCGAAGCCGATGAGGGTGACCTGCAAGGTCGCCAGTGCGTGTGTGCCCAGGATTTCGCGTTGCGCCCACCCAGAGCGCGCGACCTGCGACGGCGCCGGCAGGACCTGCGGGCGCACGCCCGTGGCGCGCACGGCCGCCTCCCACACAGCGAGGCCGGCGAGCACGAAGAGCAGCGGCACCCAGAGGTTGCTGCTCAGCCCGCGGGCGCCGCCGGCGGCGGGACTACTCGGAGATGTACTCATTAGTGAAGTAGGTGCTCCAGTCCGGGGCTTCGCTCAGAGGGTTGTTGGCATCGTCGACAAGCAGCTCGTTGTCGAAGAGGAACTGGCCCAGGTCCGCCCAGTGCTGCTCGGTCTGGTGACCGAACTTGCCGTTCTCGTCGAGCATGTACTGCTCGGAGAGCATGCGCTGGCTCTTCTTCAAAAACTCGAGGTCGGTGAGGATCTCCGGGTTCTCCTTCTGCAGGATCTCCGCCGCCTCGTCCGGGTTATCCACGGCGTCCTGGTAACCGCGCTGGATGGCCTGGACGAATTTCTTGGTGTCCTCCGGGTGCTCCTCCATCCACTTATTGCTGCCCACGACGAGCATCTGGTAGCAGTCCGGGAAGCCGTAGTCGGTGTAGGCGAAATTCTTCAGCTCGACACCGCGGTCGGCGGCCTCGATGCCCTCCCACGCGACGTACGGGACGGTGAAGTCGACGTCGTGGTTGTACAGCGCCTCGTATGCGGAGGTACCCAGGGTGACTTCCTCGAATTCGCCCTTGCCGCCGGCGCCGCGGATGACGCCCTTCAAAATCGCGTGATCCGACGGGGAGCCGAAGCCGCCGAACGTCTTTCCGTCCAGGTCGGCCGGGCTCTTGATGTCGTCGCGCTCAGCCAGGACGCTGACTTCGGTGGTCCATGTCTGCTCGACCGCCAGGACGGAACGCACATCTGCGCTGGCCGCCTTGGCCATCGTCATGCGGTCCTGCGTGTCGACGGCGAACTCGGCATTGCCGGAGTCCGTCAGCAGGATCGGGTTGCTGTCGTTGTACGGCACGACCTCTACGTCCAGGCCCGCTTCCTTGAAGTAGCCCTTATTCATGGCCACGTACAGGCCCGTGTGGTTCGTGTTCGGGGTCCAGTCGAGTGCGAAACGGACCTTAGTCATGCCGTCCGAATCATCAGCGCCGCCACCGCACGCCGCAAGCATCATCGTCGATGCCAGCGCGGTCAGAAAAACGGCGATTTTCTTGCTAATGCCCATTTACCTCGGCCTTTCTCCGGGCGGAAGCATAGGCGCATGCATTCTCGCGACCATCCCTCCGCCAGTACTAACTGGATCAGGTTCAACGGGTGTCATCTCAGCCATCGCCTCCCGGCGCCGCACTGCCTCACGCAGCCACGGTGGCACCCCGTGTCACGCCTCTAAGGGTATACCAGGAGTGTTTCCAGGTTCTGTGGGGCTTCCGCTTATCGACGAAAAAATAACCTGGACTCTATATCGACCGTGGCCTATATTGAAAGCATGGGGTGGGAAATCAGGATGGTGAAAGAGGTTGAATCGTGGATGCTTCAACTGGACGATAAGAACTACAACCTGGTTGCAGGTGCGTTGACCCGCTTAGAACAAGTGGGACCCACACTTGGACGCCCCACTTCTGACCGCGCTAAAGCATCTCGACATCACAACATGAAAGAGTTGCGTCCGCGGTCTTCCGGCCAAAGCGCGATCCGCATTCTGTATGCTTTCGACTCCCAACGACAAGCGATACTGCTCGTAGCAGGAGATAAAGCCGGGAACTGGAAGCGTTGGTACGAAGAAAACATTCCTCTAGCTGACGAACGTTTCGACGATTGGTTGAAGAAATGAGGTACGTAATGAGTGACACAGTCTCTTGGGATGACGTAAAAAAGCGCCGTCCGATCGATGAAGATTCCGTTGCTGAGCACGCCGCGCGCATGGTTCTTGAGGAGCGCGCTTACCTGCTCAAGGAACTCCGAGGACTCCAGCGCGTCACACAGGCAGATCTGGCCGCCCGGATGGGCCTCACCCAACCGAGCATCTCAGCCGTCGAGGCTGGGGAACTTGAGAAGTCGTCTCTCGGCACGATCAAAAACTACGTCGAAGCACTCGGCGGAACTCTTGAGGTGCATATCCGATTCGAGGATAAGGAGCTCCTGCTCGACACCCGGAAGAATGCGTAGCAACCAGACCTCCAGTTAATCCCGCCACAATATCGACCACTCTTTTCTTCCACAGAACAGCAAAGCGGGCGAACCCTGTGAAAGGAGTTCGCCCGCTCAGGCTCTCAGCGAGAGCATGTCGCCGGGGTTACCAACGTCTTCATGCCCTGCACCGAAGGTTCAACTACTGCTCGCGGGAGCTGGAGCCACCGTTGGAGTTAGAGCTAGAGCCGTTGGAGGAAGCCTCGTTCAGGTCGACAACCTCACATGCGTGCAGGACGCCTGCTCCGATACCGGCGATGACAGCGATAGCTGCGACTGCTGCTGCGCCGGCACCGATCAGCGGTGCGACCTGAGATGCAGCGGCATCGATACCTGCTGCCTTCGCTGCACGGTCCTCGTTGAAGACACCCAGACCCTTCTGCAGATCGGTGTTCGCCCGCTGGATCGCAGCGTTCAGCTGTGCGCTGACGTGCTCGAAGCCCGGGACCTGGACCTGGGACAGGATGCCCGCCGGGATAGCCAGGAGCAGCGGCAGGGACAACAGGGAGATCGCGCCGACGCAAGCCGGGTTGGAGGATCCGCCCTCACCGCGGCTGCTGCCCGTGTTGACGGTGATGTTCACGTTGTTCGTGACCTTCTTGCCGTCCGGGCTAGTCCAGGTGATGGTCAGGTCACCATTGATCGGCTTACCGTCCTTGCGGGTGATGGTGTAGGTGCCGTCACCGTTGTCCTTGATGTCGTACTCGCCGGTGACGTCCTTGCCGCCATCCTTGATGGTGATCGTGCCGTCTTCGCCCGGAGCCGTGATCTTGATGATGCCGTTCTTCGGGTCCTTCTCGATCACGTTGATCTTGCCGGGGTTGTCGCCCTTGTACAGGTTCTTGCCCACAATCTCGATCTCGTAGCGGTTGACCGGGTTGCCGTTGGCATCGCGCTCTTCGACGACGATGGTGCCGGACTGGCCCGCCTTGTACTCGTTCGGACGGATGACGACGTTGTCGCCTCGCTTGTCGATGACGACCAGGTCAGCGTCGCCCTCGACGACCTCGACCGTGTTGCCAGGCTTTACGTCGATCACCAGGGAGCCGGACTCGGAGTTGTTGTTCGAGTCAGAATCCTTGCCCGGGTTGATGATGGTGACCTTGTGGTCCTTCACCTCAGTCTGGGTGATGTCCACGACGTAGTGGGTGATGGTGCCGTCCGGGTTCTTGACCTCGATGACAGCCTTGCCAGTTGCGCCATCCTTCGGGGTGATGACGAGGGTGCCGCCGTCATTGGAGGCGTCGACCTTGTCCTTGCCCTCAATCACCTTGACCGTGGAGTCCTTGTCGATGGAGACCTTGCCCGTAACGGTGTTGGTGATGGAGATGTTGATCTCGGTCACCTTCGGCTGAGCCGGCTTGATGGTGATGATGTAGCGGATGTTCGCGCGACCTTCGTCGTCACGGTCCTCAATGATGAGTTCGCCGTTGGAACCATCCTTCGGGGTGATCTTCCACTTGTCCGTCGACTTGTTGATGTCGACCAGGCCTTCACCCTCGACGACGGTGAGGTTGTCGCCACCGATGTTGATAATCTGCTGGGTCGTGATCTCCCTGCGGATCTCCTGAACCTTCTCCGGCGTGATATTGATGACGTACTTGGTCAGCAGGTCGCCGTTTGCGTTCCTCTCCTCGATGACGAGCGTCCCATTGGCACCCGCCTTCGGCTTGACGGAGAGAATGCCCTTCTCGTCCTTCCAGTTGACCAGATCTTCGCCCTTGACAATCTTCAGCGTATTGCCCTCATTGCCACGGGAAACGGTGAAATCGGTGCGGTCGGTGATATCACGCTCGACGACATTGGTGACGATCTGCTGGGTCGTGTTGTTGACCACGACGGTGTAGCGGGCAATGACCTGGCCGTTCTTGTCCAGAATCTCGACGACGGCAGTGCCGTTCTTGTCCTTGACGCCTTCGATGACCAGCTTGTTGCCGTTCTTCTCGACGTTGACGAATTCCTCGCCGCTCTTGATGCGGTGGGTCCACTCACCCTGGATATCAATCTTGGCGGTAGCACCGTTCTCCAGCGTGAGCGTGCGTTCAATGACGGTCACGTTGTTGATGACGTTGATGATGTAGCGGTGCTTATTGCCCCACTTGTCCTCGATGACGAGGATCGCCTGGCCGCTCTTACCCGGCCTAGGCTCGATGACCAGCTGGCCGTTCTTTTCGGTGACCGTGACAAGGTCTTCGCCCTTTTCGAAGTGACGCTTGCCGGTGTTCTCGATGATGATCTGGCCACCGTTGACCAGCTTCTCCTCATTCTCGCTGACCTCGGTCGTGATCGTGATGTCCACGTTCACACGCTGAACCGGGTTGCCGTCGCGGTCGAGAATCTCGATAACGGCGGTCTTGCCGTTCGAACCCGGCTTCGGGGTGATGACAAGCTGGCCGTTCTTATTTTCAACGTTCACGTTGTCGCCACCGCTGATGATGCGGAAGTCGCCGCCCGACGGAAGCCAAATGATGCGGGAGTTCGTTACCTGCTCCGAGGAACCGCCAGTGACATTGACCGTCACGTTGATATTGGTGATGTTGGTGGTATTCGATCCGCCGTTCTGGTTCTTGGCGGAGTTGTCGATGTTGATCGTGTACTCGTGGGTGTTGCCCTTGCTGTCGGTGACAACGATGGTCACCTCGCCCTTGGCACCATCCTTCGGGGTGATGACGAGCGTGCCGTCCTTCTTTTCCACCGTGACGAGGTCGCCACCCTTGATTACCGTGTAATCCCAGCTACCGGATACCTTCTTGCTGACGTTGATCTCGCGGTAGGTCTGCTGGTAGTTGAAGATCCAAGTGTACTCGTAGTGGTACTCGTACTTGGTCACGGTCTCTGTGGTGTTGTTGACCTTGGTCGCGGTCGTCGTTTCAGTCACGGTAGAAGACTTCGGCTCAGACGGCTTCGTCGTCTCCTTGGAGGTCGTCGGCTCGGAGGACTTCGGAGTGGTGGTCTCCTTGGAAGACTCCGGCGTCGTCGTCTCCGGAGTGGTGGTCTCCTGGGAGGTAGACGGCTCAGAGGACGGCTGCTCCTGCGTGGTGGTCTGCTCCGGCGTCGGCGTCGGCTTCGGCGTCAGTTCGAGGCCCGGCTGCTCGACAGTAATTAGACGCTGCGTCGTGAAGTTATCCATCTTGTTCGGATTAAGGGTGTAATCCTTGGGCAAGAGGACAGTGATGTATTCGGAGTCATTGACGTCCTGAGCCACCTTGGAGAAAGCAGCATCATTCTTCACCAGACGGTAGTCGGCAAGACCCTGGCCGCGGTCTTCCGGAGCCAGACGTACGTAGTTGATGTCAAACCCCGTGAACTCACGGAAATCGGCAGTACTAATGTACTTGCCTTCATTGATATCCGCGCGAATCTGGTTCAGCGCGGACAGGTTGTTGGTCAGCAGCGCCTGAAGAACGTAGTTGAGCTTCTTGATTTTCTCGTTGCTGCGGTCGAAGGACGAAAGGTTGTATTCCTTGATCATCTGCTTCGTCACGTGGATCGCCGCAGTTTCGATGTCAGCGTTGATCGAGGTACTATCGCCGTAGTTGCCGGACTGACCAGTCAGCTTACGCAGCTCATAGTCAGCCGGATCATTCGACGGTGAAGGAATTGCATAGTCGATGCACCAACCCGGACCCTTACCGGTTCCCAGAAGGTTGACGCTGATGTTCTCTTCGTTCTTGCGGTCGAGCAGCGAACTTTCAGTCTGCTGCGTAACGTCATCCGGCAGCGGCTCGTAAGCCGCGCGGACGGTTTGGGAATCCGATTGCAACAACGCCATCGTCTGCGCACCAGCATCAGGCGCAACCGCCGTGGTCGCGCCGAGACCCATGGTCATGGCGATGGTCGCGGCCATGACTTTCTTCTTCAGGCTAATGTGAGCCAATTTCTCTTTATCTCCTCGTTGATGGCCGTCGTATGACGGCGTCCTTCGCATTGCTAGCTAATTGCCCGAAGGGGACTTTCGGGGAAGTCCACTGCGCAGCAATGGGGAACGAGTTCGAACCCGTCCGAGAACAGTAGGCGATAGATAGGTAGATTTTCCTATAGTGCTTTTTGCATAAGCTAGACCGATTTATGAGGCGTTCCTTAGTATCCGTTGACCGGTTTCTGGACGAATTTTTGAAATTCACTGGTTGCCGCGACACGCAATCCTTAACGTTTCCTCGGGAACGGTTTTGTGGTCAGCTCAACAAACGAGCATATTCGGACATGATTTTTACCCCCATTAGGGGGTATTCATAGGCTTGGTGACATGTCCGCAACGTAATTCCATGTCGCCAAAAAACCGCGCACGTCACCAAGAGCGGACCCGGAAAGCATGCAAAAGGCATGATAAGAGCATTTTTTGTGGAGCATAGGGGAATCGAACCCCTGACCTTCGCATTGCGAACGCGACGCTCTACCAACTGAGCTAATGCCCCTGAAGGCTTTTATGACGTTACGCCTGTCACTCGTGTGAGCAAAACTCCCTGGACACCCACGGGTGGCCAGGTTTCACCAAGGTTCGCTCCTGTTGCGGGCGCGCGCCCGGCGCGGAAATATACGTCGCGTGGACCACCACCTCACCCGCGCCCAATTCCTCACCGGCGCATTCGCCGTCGCTGGCTCAGCCTTATTCGCTGGCTGCACGCAGCAGCGCGAGGAACACTCAAGCACGACCAGCGAAACAACCACGGGCACACAGCCCGGCAGCAGCACCACAACGACCACTGCCCCTCCCCCACCGCCGGCGGAACATTACGAAGGCCGCGTCCCGCGCGAATTCGGCCTTCACATGGACGGCATCACCGACACCGTCCCCACCACACCCGGCACGACGACCGTCGCCCTCACATTCGACGCATGCGGCGGGCCGACGGGTTCAGGGGTGGACCAGGGGCTCGTCGATACGCTCCGCGAAATCAGCGTCCCCGCGACGCTCTTCCTCAATTCGCGCTGGATCGACGTTCACCCGCACGAAACGCAATCGCTTATCGACGACCCCCTCTTCCTCATCCACTCCCACGGCACCCTGCATGCTCCTTTATCTGTGACCGGCCAATCCGCCTATGGAATTGCCGGCACGGCAGATCCTGCCGCGGCGATCGCTGAAATAGAGGACAACCGCGAATTGCTGCGCACCTACGGCGTCGAGTCCGCCTGGTTCCGCTCCGGCACCGCGCATTACGACGATGTCGCGGTGGAAATAGCCCGGGACCGGGGAGTGAAGATCGCCGGCTTCACTGTCAACGCCGACTACGGCGCCACCTCCCCCGCAGATCAAGTCGCCGCGGCGATCATGGAAGCCCCCGACGGCGCGATCGTCCTCGCGCACATGAACCAGCCCTCATCCGGCACCGCAGCCGGCGTCCGCGCCGCCCTCGAGCACATGCGCGGAGGCACCCACCGCTTCGTCTTCGTCGACGGCACCGCTCCCGCAGACCTCTGACACCGACCTCCGCACGACCGCTGCAACTCACACTCAAACCGCGAAAACTGGAAACCACACTGCGAAAGTGCGAATCCTAAGTGTGAAAGTGCGACCATTTTTCACACTTTGATTCAAAGTTAGAATTTCGCGCCGCTTACGTCCGCCTATAGACGGTCGCCTTGCGACCCCGACCGCCAATCATCACCACATGATTCACTGCGAGAAGCGGATCAAGCGCGTACCGCACCTGCGCCTCCGACAAGCCGGTCCTCTCGCGCAACTCCTTTAGTGTCACGGACTCGCCGTCCTGAATAGCGCCGTACACTGCCGGAACGTTCTTGCCCATCGCGGCTAGTGATGGAGGATCCACTTGAGTACTCTGCGATCGCGCCGTGGTCGATGCCCTCTCCCCGACCGCGTAGTAAACACTATCCTCCTGGTCCAGGAAGCCACTTTCTACCAGCCGGTCAAGCATTCTCCTGCACGTCCGCTCCCCCAAAGGCATATAGAGCTGCACGATGTGCTGCAGCGTCGCGCCACCTTGGCTTCGAAGATTGACCAGAATGTCCTCCTCTGTTGGATTCAGAGGATGCTCCCCCTTTCGCTGCAGCTCCTCGAGCCACTGGTTTTCTTCCTCGGTAAAGCGAGAACCTCGCGGGAAGAGCACTTTGAAAGTGACACCGTTGTCGATAAATCTCGGTTTGGGCAGTCGGGCTTCTCGGGTCGCCGTGAGAATCTCTTGAATGCCGCCACCTTCGCCCTCGATCACGCGCTCCCCGTCTGCTGTCCGCAAATAACGCGCAATCTCGTACAGGCGCTTGTTCACGGGCGCCTTAGTCAGCTCCGGACTCTCTAGTTGAGACGCAGAGAGGCCCCGAAGTCCCCCCGGGCTCACCACCACGAGCATCTTCTCCGTAATCCTGACTTCAACCTTCTTCCCCACTTCTACGGAAGGGCCCAAATCCCGGTGAACAAGTGCATTCGCCAGCACTTCACGGATTGCTGACGGAGGGAACTCCGGTTCGTCGACCAAGTGGCCATTCTCGGTATACCGGCTAACCGTGTCGGTGTTCTGCCTGATCCACTCCATGACCTCCACCAACATCACTGGCAGGGGTCCCTCAATCTCCTTGAGGTTTTTATGGCGACCGACACCGTCACCACGCGACAGTCTTACTGCAACAGTCGCACCGAGAGCGGGCTCAACCGATTGCGGAAGGTAGCCGAGTGCGTACAGTCCTCCGAGCCGGATATTGCCTTGGTTGTCAGTCACATTAGTGACCTGCAGCAGTTGAGTATCATCGTCGATCCTGGCCACGCGTGACCGTGACTGCCTCACGGAGGCGATGAACTCGTTGAGCACCTCCGCGTCGAGCACACCGGTATCGGTTCCTGGCACTGTTTGGAAATCGAAATGTGTTTGCTGGTTCTCCGTGAGTGCGGAAAGCTCCAGCATTTTCAGGTCGTTGGAATTCATTTCGTAGTCGCCATCAGCTTGACGGAGATACGCCTTGTTCCTAAACGTTGCCGGCTTCTCCGACGGCATCAATGGAGTCACTTCAACGACGACGACCTGCTTGTTATCTACCGTGCGATAAGAGAACGTGAGTTGCGGAGCCGGTTGCACGGTGGTGCGGTTCACTGACGTGACGGCCTTTTCCATCTCCGCCGGATTCTGCACCCCGGTCACTTCGAAACCCTTGCGTTCGCTGACGCCGAGAATGATCGTGCCTGCCTGGGGCATATTCGCAAATGCACACAGAGTCTCCCCGAGATCTTCAGGAACTCCTCCTGCTGCAGTCTTGCACTCAATAAGCGTCGTGTCGTCGCCGAAGGCACGCAGCTCCGCCAGCGTTTCTGCAAGTCGCACGTCATTCCAAGTCATGATTACGACTTTAGTGCATGACTGAAACTTTCACTACCTGCATATTCACACTTTCAAGTCTAAAGTATGAGCCAAAGTGAGAACTTTTCTCAGTTTTTCGCAGTTTGATGTCGCGGTTTCGCCATTACTTGTCACAAACCTTCGCAGCACGTCCGCACCCCATTTTGCTACTTAACCCTCGTTTAACCCGCAACTCCGAGCCGGGCCGAGCGAAAATAAAAACACCGCCGACCGAAGTCAGCGGTGCTTTATGCTGTGGAGCATAGGAGAATCGAACTCCTGACCTCCTCCTTGCAAGGGAGGCGCTCTACCAATTGAGCTAATGCCCCTTTGTTCCGAACTGGTGGGCCTAGCAAGAATCGAACTTGCGACCTCATCGTTATCAGCGATGCGCTCTAACCGACTGAGCTATAGGCCCGCTCGGAACTGTTAGAACATTACCCAGACGACCGGACTAAAACCAAATCGCCTGGTCATGAAGTTATTTAGCGTTGTTTCATTGCGCCTTTAACACGACTATACGCGCTTTAATCAACGGTAGTCGGTCAACTCGACGCCGAGGCCGCCGACCAGGTCCGCAAGCGCGTTGTAGATGAACGCGGTGAGCGGGGCCATGATGGCTACGGCCACGACGCCGATGGCGCCGGCCAGGGCGGCGAGAGCGATGACGAGCGGGAAGTCGATGATGGTCTCCCCGCCCACGCCGCCGATAAGGGAGTTGATGGATTCCACTACACCGGCGGCATCGACGGCGAAGTAGAGCACGGAGACGGCGATCAGCCACGCGGCGAACCCGATGAGCGCCATGAGGATGCCTATTTTGAAGGCGCTCCCGGCGCGGATGTGCGTGACGGTGACGTTGCGTGCGGCCATGCTTTATTCCTTCCCGTCGGAATCAGACTCGTCGTACTCGTGGCTCTCGCCCACCTCGTCGGTCTCGACGGAGTTGACGTTCACGGGCTCGGCGCCTTGGTCGAGGGTCTTCTCGCCCTTGGCCACGGCGGTAGCTTCCTGCTCGCCTTCGTCCTCGACGTTGACGTCGATAGCCAGAAGCTCGTTGCCCTCGGCCAGGTCCACGAGGCGGACGCCCATGGTGGCGCGTGACGACGGGCGGATCTGGTTGACCTCGGTACGGATAACACCACCGGCAGACGTGATGGCGAAGATCTGATCGTCTTCCTCCACCGCGAGTGCGCCGATGAGCTTGCCGCGCTTCGGGGTGTACTTGAAGGTCATGACACCCATGCCGCCGCGGCCCTGCGGGTTGTACTCGGAGATCGGGGTGCGCTTGCCGTAGCCGCCGGAGGTGGCCACGAGGAGGAAGTCGTCGTCCTTCACCGTGGTCATGGCCAGCAGCTGGTCGTCGCCGCGGAAGCGCATGCCCTTCACGCCAGCGGTGGCGCGGCCCATCGGGCGGAGCTGCTCGTCGTCGGCGGTAAACCGGATGGACTGGCCCTGCTCGGAGACGAGCAAGATGTCGTCTTCCGCGCTGACCAGGGAGGCACCGATCAGGGCATCGCCCTCGTTGAGGTTGATGGCGATCAGGCCGGCAGAACGCGCGGATTCGTAGTCGGTCAGGCGGGACTTCTTCACGCGGCCGTCGCGCGTGGCCAGGACCAGGTACGGAGCGTCCTGGTACGTCTGGATCTGGATGATCTGCGCGATCTTTTCTTCCGGCTGGAATTCCAGCAGGTTGGCCACGTGCTGGCCGCGTGCGGTGCGGCCTGCCTCCGGCAGCTCGTAGGCCTTCAGGCGGTAGACGCGGCCGAAGTTGGTGAAGAAGAGGATCCAATCGTGGGTGGAGCAGATGAAGAAGTTCTTCACCACGTCGTCCTGCTTCAGCTCAGCACCGCGCACGCCCTTGCCGCCGCGCTTCTGCGACTTGTAGGCGTCGACCTTGGTGCGCTTGGCGTACCCGGTCGCGGTGATGGTGACCACGACGTTCTCGCGCGCGATCAAGTCTTCCTCGGTCACGTCGCCGGTGGCTGCGACAAGGCGGGTGCGGCGCGCGTCGCCATGCTTATCGACGACCTCCTTCAGCTCCTCAGCCACAATCGTGCGCTGGCGCTCCGGCTTGGCCAGGATGTCCTTGTAGTCAGCGATCTCGGCCTCGATGGCGGCCAAATCGTCGACGATCTTCTGGCGCTCGAGAGCGGCCAGACGGCGCAGCTGCATGGCGAGGATGGCGTCGGCCTGGATCTCATCGACGTCGAGAAGCTCCATGAGGCCCGTGCGCGCCTCGTCGACCGTCGGGGAACGGCGGATCAGGGCAATGACCTCGTCGAGCATGTCCAAAGCCTTGACCAAGCCGCGCAGGATGTGGGCGCGCTTTTCGGCTTCGTCGAGGCGGTACTGGGTGCGCCGGACAATGACCTCGATCTGGTGGGCCACGTAGTAGCGGAGCATTTGGTCGAGGCGGAGGGTGCGGGGCACTCCGTCGACAAGCGAGAGCATGTTGGCGCTGAAGTTCGACTCGAGCGGCGAGTGCTTGTACAGGTTGTTGAGCACAACGCGCGGCACGGCATCGCGCTTCAGCGTGACCACGATGCGCATGCCCACGCGGTCGGAAGACTCGTCCTCGATCTTGGAAATGCCGGTGAGCTTGCCCGCGGCGACCTGCTCGGCGATGCCGGAGATGAAATTATCCGGGTTGACGTTGTACGGCAGCTCCGTGATCACGATGACCTGGCGGGTGCCGATCTCCTCGATCTCGGTGACACCGCGCATGCGGATGGAACCGCGGCCGGTGGTGTAGGCGTCCTTGATGCCCTGGTCGCCGACGATAAGTCCTGCGGTGGGGAAATCCGGGCCCTTGACGCGTTCCATGCACGCGTCGAGCGTGGCCTTGTCGTCCGCGTCGTGGTTGTCCAGAATCCAGTAGATCGCTTCGGCCAGCTCGCCCAGGTTGTGCGGCGGGATGTTGGTGGCCATGCCCACGGCGATACCGGAAGAGCCGTTGAGCAGCAGGTTCGGCACACGCGACGGGAGCACGACTGGCTCCTGCGCCTTGCCGTCGTAATTGGGCACGAAGTCCACGGCATTTTCGCGGATATCGCGCACCATTTCCATGGACAGCGGAGTCATTCGGCACTCCGTGTAACGCATGGCCGCCGGGCCGTCGTTGCCGCGGGAGCCGAAGTTGCCCTGGCCGTCCACCAGCGGGTAGCGCATGACCCACGGCTGCGCGAGGCGCACGAGGGTGTCGTAAATAGCCGAGTCACCGTGCGGGTGGAATTGACCCATCGTGTCGGAGACCGGGCGCGCTGACTTCACGTACGAGCGCTCCGGGCGGTAGCCGGAGTCGTACATTGCGTAGACAATGCGGCGGTGCACGGGCTTCATGCCGTCGCGCACGTCAGGCAGTGCACGGCCGACGATGACGCTCATCGCGTAGTCGATGTAGCTGGTCTGCATCTCCTCGTTGATGTCAATGGGGAGGATGCGGTCGCCCTCGCTACCGCCACCGAAAATATCGTCACTCAAAGTTGAGGCCTTTCAGTTAGAGATAGTTCACAAAGCAGTTTACGCGCCGTGAGAACCATTCCCCCGCTCACATGCGGTATCAGAGTGATACCATCACGATCATGGCTATGACGCTCAGGCTGTCCGCCGAGGAGGACCGCGCGCTCGTCCTGCTCGCGAGCGCATGGGGGTGCAGCAAACAGGAAGCAGCGAAACGCGCGGTGGTCATTTCAGCAAGCAGATTGCTTGACGACGCCGCCGTGGCCTCCCTCGCCAACGACACCGTCCCCGGCCGTGCCGCGTTGCAGGCCCGCATCCGCCGCGCCCGACCCAATGAGACGGATTAAACCCCACCACATCCCCCCACACACACACCAATCATGAAACCTTTAAACCCCGAGCAACTGCTCATCATCGCGGACGAGTGCTGCGCGAAGTGGGGCACGACCGTGCGGAGCTATTCCTCCCTGTGCGCTGCCGCGGCGATTCCCGGCGCGAAGTTGGATGGTCTGCCGGTCTTCGACTCCTCCACCGCCGCTGCCGCCGCTCTCGCACGCGGCATCGAGCGCCTCGAGCCGCTCGCCGATTTCAATGCTCCCTTCGCCGATATCGCCGGGGAGATCTATCAGCGCTGGTGCGAGCGCGACTGATGCGCCCGGCTTTCGTTCGTTCTAGTTTCCGCCGAAAGAGCTGGGCGGTAAAATGCGGGGCATGAAAAAGCTCACCTCTGCTGCTGTCGCAGCCGCACTGTCCGCATCCTTGCTCGTCGCTCCCACCGCTGTCGCGGCAGATAATGGCGGCAGCTCCAGCTCCTCGGCTGATTCTGTGACAAGGAATAAGGACAACGCTGACGCCATTCCGGACGGGTACGAAGTGCCGGAGCAGCCGGCCTTCGGTAGCGCATACACCGGTTCGGCCTCGCTCTCGATCTTCCTGGCCACCGCCGCCACCGCTGCGATTCTGGGTGTCATTGCGCAGTACCCGCCGATCCAGAAGGAATTGCAGAAGGTCAATGCCCAGTGGATGGATATCCAGCGCCAGGCGATGAATGAGCTCCAGAAGTTCCTTCCCCTCCCGCAGCAGAACCAGGGGCAGAACCAGCCGCAGCGCCAGAACCAGCAACAACAGGGCCAGTAGTCGGCCTGCACACAGCGACAAACGCGACACTCCCCCACCTTATGTAGCGGAGTTCTGAAACGTTTGTTACATTTGTGGCTGTTGTGGTTGCAGTGATTCATGTGAACCTGTGGCGGAAGAACTGCAACTTGAATGGGAATCAGCGGTCCCGCGAGCACCGACAAGGGTGAACGCGCGGGACCGTTTCCCTGTTGCTGGACCCGTTCGCAGATCAAAAAGGCAGTTAATATGGTCCGCGTGACTGACTTGAAATCTCTCCTGAATGACTCCACCCGCACCAAGGTCGTCGCCGACCTGACCAAGCTGGCGGATACGACCATCAGTAACCAATCCGGTCTGACCGGCATGGCACTGAAATCCGCTGTCGGCGCCGCCAAGAAGGCGGATGCGGATGCGTTGAGCAAGGGCATCAACCAGCTCATGCCGAGCATCGTCGAGGAACTCACACCCCACTGGGAGTCCTACAAAGGTTCCGGCACAGCCAGCTTTGGCGCGCACCTCGCCGACAACGAGGACAGCGTCACCGAGTCCGTGCTCAAGATCGGCGATTCCTTCGCCGACCGCGCGCCGGGTCCGGTGCAGAAGGTGTACTCCTCCATGCGCGGCAAGGTGGGCAAGATCGTCGCCCCTGCACTGCCGGAATTCGGCGACATCATCGAGCGCCACGCGAAGTAGCAAACGCGCACTACACCCGCGCCCAGGCCGCCGTTCACAGAAATTGGTAGCGTGGGCGGGCAAGACACGGGGTGCCCTGCTCAAGCAGGGCTGAGATCACACCCGCCGAACCTGATCGAAGCCATCTTCGCGGAGGGATTGTCTTGCAACGGCCCCCGTGTCCGCTAGTTCCACGTCAACTGGAAGGACACAACATTGACTAGATTCAGCGACGAGCTGCGCGACGCCCACCGCGAGAAGTGGGACGCCGCAGTGGGTCACCGTTTCGTGCAGGAGCTTTTCGACGGCACGATCGACGACGGTGTCATGGCCGGCTACCTCGTGCAGGACTACCGTTTCCTGGACAGCTTCCTGCAGCTGCTCGGTGCAGCAATGTCCACCGCTGACGAGCTCGCCCCGCGTCTGCGTCTCTCCCAGTTCATCGGCGAGGTCGCGGGCGATGAGAACACGTATTTCCTCCGCTCCTTCGAGGAGCTCGGCGTGACTGAGGAGCAGCGCGACAACACCCCGGACACCGCAGCATGCGCCGGCTTCACCGGCCTGATGCGCGAGGCAGCCGAGACCCGCTCCTACGCCGCCGCCCTTGGCGTGCTCGTCGTGGCGGAGTGGCTGTACCTCGACTGGGCCACGAACGCCCCGGAGAAGAGGCCGGAGAGCTTCGTCCACAACGAGTGGATCGAGCTGCACGACTACCCGGAGTTCCACGACCTGGTGGAGTTCCTCCGCAGCGAGGTCGACCGCGTCGGCCCGGACAACCGCGAGGTCGTCGAGGAGTACTTCGGCCGCGCCGTGGCGCTGGAGCTGGACTTCTTCAACAATTCCTACGAGCAACCGCTAGAGGTGTAAAAACATGAATCTCTTGGAGCTTCTCAAGCAGGACTCCCCCGAGTGGGATGCCTACATCCACCACAAATTCGTCGAGGATCTCGGCGAGGGCACTCTGCCCCTTCCGGTCTTTCAGGACTACTTGGTGCAGGATTACCTCTTCCTCGTGCAGTACGCCCGCGCGAACGCGCTCGCCGCGTACAAGTCCCGCACGCTAGCGGAGGTTGAATCCGCGGCGCAGGGCCTGTCCGCCACCATTCATGAGACGAATCTCCACCGTCGCCTGACGGAGCGCTGGGGCATTTCCACCGAGGAGCTTGAGCGCGCGCCAGAGAAGAAGTCCACGGTGGCTTACACCCGCTACGTGCTCGACACGGGCATGGCGGGCGACCTGCTGGAGCTGCAGATCGCGCTTGCGCCGTGCCAGATCGGTTATGCCGAGATCGGCACCTACCTCGAGCCGAAGCTGAAGGAGAACCCGGACCACCCGTACGCGGAGTGGATCCAGGAATACGCCGGCGACGATTTCCAGAACCAAGCAGTAGCCATGACGACGCTTCTCGACGACCTACTGGGGGTGCCAGCCGAGGAGATCAAGGGCACGAAGCGCTTCGAGCGCCTACTGGATATTTTCCGTACGGCGACTCGCCTGGAAGCCGACTTCTGGCAGCAGGCGCTCGACAGCTAGCGCACCCCCTACCCCACTGCCAAACACCTGCTGAACACCGTTCAAAACCTGCTGCATGCTGCTATTTGGCGGTGAGTGGTCTACATTTGTCGCTATGGCTACACCCAGTTCAGTGAACGAACCCGACATCCTCGACATCGCGCGAGAGAAATGCCTGGAAAACGGCGAAGGACTCTCCCAAGGTGAGATCTACCGAGCTCTCACCATCGAGGATGATCGGTTGCAGGAACTACTCGATCTCGCCCACCAGGTCCGGATCAAGCACTGCGGTGTCGAGATCTCTCTCGAAGGCATCATTTCCTTGAAGACCGGCGGGTGCCCGGAGGACTGTAGCTTCTGCTCCCAGTCCGGGCTGTTCGAATCCCCCGTCCGCTCTGTCACGCTCAACACAGCAGAACTAGTCGAGGCCGCGAAGCAGTCCGAGAAGATGGGCGCGAGCGAGTTCTGCATCGTTGCCGCTGTGAAGAGCCCGACGGAGTCCCTGCTCGACCAAGTCGCCCAGGCGATCGTCGCAATCAACAACGAGGTGGACATTTCCATCTCCGCCTCCCTCGGCACACTGACCCGCGAGGATGCCCACCGGCTCTCGCAGATGGGTGTCATGCGCTACAACCACAACTTGGAGACCGCGAAGTCGTTCTTCCCCAACGTCGTCACCACGCACACGTGGCAGGAGCGTAGGGACACCTTGGACAATGTCTTGGCGGAAGGAATGGAGACCTGCTCCGGCGGGATCATCGGTCTCGGCGAGACTCTCGAGCAGCGCGCCGAGTTCGCCGCTCAGCTCGCTGAGATCAACCCGCACGAAACACCGATCAACTTCCTCGACCCCCGCCCCGGGACCCCGTTCGCTGACCGGCCCTTGGTTCCCCAAGGCGAGGCCCTGCGCGCGGTCGCCGCTCTCCGACTAGCCATGCCGTCGACACAGCTGCGTTTTGCCGGCGGTACTGAGCTCGCGCTCGGGGATGACGGCACAGAAACTGGTCTCCTTGGCGGGGCTAACGCCATCATCGGCGGCAACTACCTGACGACATTCGGCCGGCCGATCGAAAAAGACCGTGATGCGGTCGACCGCGCCATGGAGTCTCCGCGGAACCTTCCCATCACGCCCGTCGGACAGAAACAGCGCACCGACCACGGCGTCCTGTACAGCACGTTGAAGTCGCTCTAGTGAGAATCCCCGATTCGACGGAACTGGCCGACGCAGTGTTGAGCGGCGAGATCCAATTACCTTTTGACCCGGCGCGACCCTATGACGCACCCCGGATCTGCCCGTTGTGCGAGCGCCGGATGGTCGTGAAAATGAACCCTGTGGCTTGGGAAGCTATCTGCTCACGCCACGGGATTCTCCGCTCGGAGTGGCTGGAACGCTAGGTTCTGAGCCCGACCCACCCAAACTCAGAGCGACGCCACGAATTTCTCCAGCCGGTCGGCGACCCGCTCCGGCTTACGCGCCCACTTCGTGTGCCCCAGTCCCCCGATCAACTGTTCAACATGAACATTGTCGGGGTCGAATTTATCTGCCAGGTACGCCGCAGATGCCAATGTGCAGTCATCGTCGTCGGTGAAACGGGTGAGCAGAATCGGGACGGTCACCTTCTTCATTCCCGCCTCGTAATCGATGTCTTGGCCCCGCAGATTAGCCAAGGAATTTGAGTGCGCGAACCGGGTCCACTCCTCCACGTGAACACCCGACTGTCGGCCGTACCCGGCTAGGTCGACGCGTCCCGCCGGCCAGTAGCCGACGACCTTGGACACGGCCGTCATGAACAGGCTTCCCAGTGCTACACGACGCCGATCCGCCCCCACGAAGCTCTCCTTGTACGGGCTGCCTGTGCCGACGCCCATCATGCCCACCACATTGAGCTCTTTCGCCTCCGGGCGCGCGAGGAACAGCGACGCCACCTGCCCGCCCATCGAGTGCGTCAGCAGCACCGTCGGGTGGTCTACCGGAAGACCCAGCTCCTCTTTTGCCGCGCGGATCGTCCTGGGATAATCCTCCGAGGCGGTGTCGTGGTAGCCCCAGCGCGCCTTGCGCGACGCTTTGGCCTTGCTCCTCCCCTGCCCGCGGAGCTCACCGATCACGACCGGGTAGCCGCGGTCCGCCAGTTCCTGCGCCGTGGGCCTGAAGTACCGCGCACCCATGCCGAAACCGGGCCAAATAGCAACCAACGGCTTATCGACGTTCCCCGCTCCCCCCTTTGCCGGAAACACGAACACCGGCGAGGTCGTCCCGTCCGGCAAGGTCACATCTGCGTTGACGAAGGTGTAGTCGCGTGAATGACTGTTTTCGCTCATGAAGCTAGTGTGCCAGATCACAGACCTAGATAAGCGGAAACGGCCGCCCGAGCTCATGCTCGAACGGCCGCCAGCCACTTTCTCCATGCTCCTCACGGGGAGGAGCCTGAAGGACTCGATTTAGTTCTGAGAACCCTTACTGCTCGAGGAGTTCTCCGAGTTCTCGGAGCTGCCGGACTTGCCGGAGCTGCCTTTCCTGCGGGAGGAGCCGCGGTCCTGCTGTGCAGAACTACCGCTCTTCGCCGGCTCGCCACCATCAGGCTTGGAAGAACCAGCACCACCGATGGAGGTCTTGGCTTCACCCACTGGGCTGGAGCACCAGTCGTAGAGGACGGCGCCTGCGGCAACCATTGCCAGGATGACACCCGCTCCCTGTCCGATCTTCTGGATGGCCGGGTCATTCGCGTAGCCCTGCAGCTGCGCATTGGCCGCGTTCACACGACTAACAATTTCGTTGAACTGCTCATTGTCGTGACCGTGGTGGCCAAAGCCGAAGTCCGGCGTATTACGACGGATCTCTTCCTGGATCTGCGCATTCAGTGCGTTGAACTGACCCTGGACCTGACCGATGTACGGCTGGGCCAGCTTGCCGCCAACCTGAGAAAGCAGAGCGATCGGGAGCAGCCACAGCAGCGGGGAACGCACCGCGTTACCGAAGCAACGCTTTGCAGTCTCGCTACCGGACGAACCCTGCTGATTCGGATCCTCGGGTTTGCCGGGCTCTTCCGGTTGGGCCAGCTCGTCGGCCTTCAGGTAGCTCGCCTCGATGCGAATCGGGGTGATCACTTCTGCGCCGTCGGTGCGCTCGTAATCCAGCTCAACCGGGGTGACCTGGCCGTTGAAGCCCTTCTCCGGGTCAAAGCTGACTTCGCCGGTCTCCGGGTTGACCTTCCACACGTCCTGGCCTTCGACGGTGAGGGTACGTCCGTCGTCACTGAGGGTTCCGCCGTTGACCGGACGGAATTTCAGTGAGTCGTTGTCCACCAGCGGATCACGCAGCTTCAGTGCCAGCGGCGTATCTGGCTTGCCCTTTGCGATGATCGTGCCACCGACAACCTTGACCTCGACTTCCTTGACCGGGACCTCGACCATGGTCGTTACCGGGTCAGCAGTCTCGGTTTCAGTGATGGTCGTCGGCATCGGCTCACCGGTAACAGTAGTGGTCACCACGGTCGTCTCCGGGTCCGGAGTGATCGTCTTCGTCACGGGCTCGCCCTGCTCGGTAACAGTGGTCGTTACCGGGGACGGCGTCACCGTCGTGGTCAGCAGCGACGTCGCCGGCGTCGGCGTGACGGTGGTGGTGAAGTGCTTCTCAATCACATTCGTGATCGTCGCGGTCACCGTTTCCGTGGTGCGCTCGGTGGTCGTCTCCGTTGTCTTCTCGGTGGATTTCTCCGTCACCGTCGTCGGCACGGTGGTCGGGACCGTCGTCGGAACCGGCTTTTCCACGGTCGTCGGAACCGTTGTCGGCACAGTGGTCGGGTCGACCTTGGTGCCCACGCGGATGATCGCCTTCTTGGGCTCCTTCGTGCGCTCCGTGGTGATCTTGGGCTCGCCGACCGGCTTACCGTCCTTGATCTCCTGGACCGAAGTGATGGTCTCGACTCCGTTCTCGCCTTGCTGGTCCACCTTCTGGGTACCAGCCGGCAGGGAGTCATCCAGGATGAACTCGGTCGGGTATTCCAGCTGACGGGTCTCGCCCCGTTTTTTGGTTTGTGATTTTCAACACCTGTTCACGCAAAGCAAGATGCCCCCGGATGACATGCATCAGGGGGCAACAACTATTCGTCGATAAGCGAAAATGCGCTAAATATCGAGGAAGCGGACGTCCTTTGCCTTGCGCGTGATGAACGAGCGGCGAGCGGCGACGTCATCGCCCATGAGGATGGAGAAAAGCTCGTCGGCGCGCTGGGCGTCCTCCAAGTCCACACGGCGCAGCACGCGGTGCTCCTTGTCCAGCGTGGTCTCCCAGAGCTCACCCGCGTTCATCTCCCCCAGACCCTTGTAGCGCTGGATGCCGTCATCGGTGTTGATCTTACGGCCCGCGTTCAGGCCGGCCTCGAGCTCAGCGTCGCGCTCAGCGTCGGAGTATGCGTAGCCAGGATCGCCCTTGGCCCACTTCAGCTTGTACAGCGGCGGGTTAGCCAAGTACACGTGGCCGTTCGCGATCAGATCCGGCATCAGGCGGTACAACAGCGTGAGCAGCAGCGTTGCAATGTGCTGGCCGTCGACGTCAGCATCCGCCATGAGGACGATCTTGTGGTAGCGCAGCTTCGAGATGTCGAACTCGTCGTTAATGCCCGTGCCCAGCGCGGTGATGATCGCCTGGACCTCGTTGTTATTCAGCACACGGTCGAGGCGGGCCTTCTCCACGTTCAAGATCTTGCCGCGCAGCGGAAGGATCGCCTGGTACATCGAGTCACGGCCCTGCTTCGCGGAACCACCAGCGGAGTCGCCCTCCACGATGAACAGTTCGGAGACTGTCGGGTCCTTCGAACGGCAGTCGGCGAGCTTGCCCGGGAGGCCGCCGAGATCCGTGGCGGACTTGCGGCGCACGGACTCGCGGGCCTTGCGCGCGGCCTCACGTGCCTGGGAGGAGGACACGGCCTTTTTAATGATGACCTTGGCTTCAGCCGGGTTCGCGTCGAACCAGTCGTTGAGGTGCTCGTTCACCGCGCGCTGGACAAAACCCTTGATCTCCGAGTTGCCCAGCTTCGTCTTCGTCTGGCCCTCGAACTGCGGGTCGCCCACCCGGACAGACACGATTGCGGCGAGGCCCTCACGGCAGTCGTCGCCCGTAAGGTTCGGATCCTTATCCTTGATCAGCTTGTGCTCGCGCGCGTAGCGGTTCATCAACGTGGTCAGCGCCGCGCGGAACCCCTCCTCGTGGGTGCCGCCTTCATGCGTGTTGATGGTGTTGGCGAAGGTGTGCACCGACTCCTTGAAGCCGCCGTTCCACTGCATGGCGATCTCAAGCTCGTGCTCGTCGCCCTTCGCCTCAAAGCCGACGGTGGTCGGGTGGATCGCCGTCTTATTGCGGTTCAGGTAATCCACGTAGTCGATCAGACCGTTCGGGTAGTGGTACGTGACCTTCTTCTCGCGCTTCTTCTTGGTGTCCGGCGCGACACCAGTCTCGTCGTCGCTGTCCTCAGTCTTCTCCGTCTCGTTGTCGGTGCCCTCAGAATCAGCGTCGTCGAAAGAATCGCCCTCGACCACCTGGGCGGTGTCGCCCTCTTCGGCGATGGCCTCGAGCTCCAGCTCTTCCTCGGAGACGCGCTCGTCCTTCAAAGTGATCGTCAGACCCTTGTTCAGGAAAGCCATCTCCTGCAGGCGGCGGGAGATCGTGTCGTAGTCGAAATCGACCGTCTCGAAGATCTCCGCGTCCGGCCAGAAACGAATCGTCGTGCCGGTGCCGCGGGCATTATCGCCTTCAACCAAATCCTCGGGGATAGCATTGGTGAAGTTCTGGTACCAGTGCTTTCCGTCGCGCTTGATGTCCGCCTCAACGCGGGTGGACAGCGCGTTCACCACGGAAATACCGACACCGTGCAGGCCGCCGGAAACCGCGTAGGACTCCGAGTCGAACTTGCCGCCGGCGTGCAGCTGCGTCATCACGACCTGGACGGTCGGCGCACCCGACGGGTGCATCTCCACCGGAATGCCGCGGCCGTTGTCCACGACCTGGACACCGCCGTCTGCCAACAGCGTCACCTCGACCTTGTCCGCGTAGCCTGCCATGGCTTCGTCGACGGAGTTGTCCACGACCTCCCACACCAAGTGGTGCAGGCCACGCACACCGGTGGAGCCAATGTACATGCCGGGGCGCTTGCGCACGGCCTCCAATCCCTCAAGGATGGTGATCGATGACGCGTCATAATGCGGTTGTTGTTCGGCCACTTTCCCGAAACTCTCCTGTCACGGCGTGAATACGTCTTTAACCCATGTCATCTTACACGGTTGTGGTCCCCCACAGCTGCAGCGCCAGCTTCAGCGACAGGGTGTTTCACGCGCGTTTTTCCGTACTTACCGGAAGCCGTCAGGTTTTATGAGACCGGTTCAATCACTTTGGGCTCAGTATCCCAGCACGCCTAAGGGCACCACATGGACCCCGCTCGGGAGAGTATAGGCGTACTCAGTTCCTGTAATGACAGCTAGAAATGCAGGCTTACCTACCTTTTCAAGATCGACTCGATGATTAGCCAGTTTCAGCAAACTTTCTTCTGCTTCAGCAATCCTGCTTGAACCTAGCTTTACCTCGCACGCGGCCCACTTAGAATCCTCGGGGTATTCAATGATCGCATCAACCTCTAGTCCAGTGTTGTCGCGGTAGTGATAGACCCTGCCAAAGTCAGCACCGGCTAAAGTCCTCAGATCTCTGATCACCATCGACTCAAATACTTGTCCGAAGTATTCAGGGTCGTTCGACAGCCGATCTACCCCGACGCCTAGAGCTGCACACGCAAGACTCGGATCTGCCAAGTGCAGTTTTGACGAGGTGCGCAAACGCGATCTCGATCGCAAAGACACACTCCAAGCAGGGAGCTCCTCCAACGCGAAAACTTGGTTTAACGCGGACAAGTAAGTAGCTACAGTTTTTGGTTCCGTAGAGGCGCCAGCTGGAGCAATGTCTTTAGCCAGATTCTGGAGTGTTGCCTCGCTCGAAATATTGCGTGCGACGGATGACATCAACCTTCGTACGGCATCTGGGTTATGCCTAACACCAACCACTGCTTCAAGTTCAGCCTCATAGAGATTTTCACAATACGAACGGTTAAAAGCTATAGCCTGTCGTGTCCCAGCTTCCAGCAGTGCGGGCCATCCTCCACGGACAGCCTGTTCCGCCAAGTCCTTGTACCCCAGCTTCGAGGTCGCGCTGACACTCTCACCGATACTCAACTGATTCAAAGAAATTGAACCCGAAGAGGCACCGCTTTCGACTAAAGCCATCGGACGCATGCGTAGCCGAGCAATTCGTCCCGCTCCCGAATGGCGCTTTTCATCGATGTTTGGCGATGATGACCCAGACAGTATGAATTGGCCCTGCTGTTGCCGATCATCGATCTCATGCCTAACGGCATTCCAAATCGACGGGGCTAGCTGCCATTCGTCGATCAGTCGTGGAGTTTCACCTTTCAGAATTTCTGAAGGATTCAATTCCGCCAGCTGCACCATGCTCGGCGATTTATCCAACCGAACGTGACTAGCAGCCTTGGCTAGAGCTGTAGATGTCTTTCCACAACCGCGAGGTCCCTCAATCAAGACTGCACCCATCGCCTCTAAAAGCTCGATGAGAACGGAGTCAACAGCGCGGCATTTATACTGCATAGACCTATAATAACCTGAATCGCAACGATTTCATGACCTGATCTGCAACTGTTTTATAACCTTTTTCGCAACGATTTCATGACCTGAATTGCAATCTACCCGTACGTGTCCCGCGGCCCGCGACCCTTGACATGCAGGGGCCCGTACCGCCAATTCTTGGTCTTCGGCGGGTAGACGTGCAGCTTGGTGATCACGCCGGGCCCGATCTTCTCCGCGATCTGGGACAGGACCGTGGACTGCATGTACTTCAGGTTCGTCGCCCAGGCGGTCTGGTCGCAGGAGATGAACAGCTCGCCGTCTTTGATCATGCTGACTTTGGTGTGTTGCGCGATCTTCTCCCCCACGAGCGCTTCCCAGTTACCCATCACCCAGCCGTGGGCGATCGGTTCGGTCCATTCACGCTGGGAAATCTCTTTTTTGAGCAGTGATCCGAAGCCGGCGACTGTGTATTCCCGCTGTAGAGGGCGCCCGTCGGGGCCGGTCGGACGTCCCCGCTGGAACCTTTTCTTTTTCGCCGGCTCAGGCGTAAGGTCCAAGCCCGGGACGGAAATCTCCGGCGTCGCGGGTTCGTCCGCGCCCATCGCCGCAGCAAGCTTGCCCACCGAGCGACGCGGCACGACATTCTTTCCCTGCCCTGACAGTCGCGGAACCTTCCCACCGCGGCGTTTCGCGGTAGCGCGGAGATTCTCGAACGTGGCGCGGACCAGGTCTGGTTCTTCCGCTCGCGTCACGGGGCTTCCTCGATCCGCGACACGCGCCGCCCGTCGTCGCTGTCCTCCATGACGACGCCGTAGCGCGCGGAGACATGGTCGTCGAGATTTCCAGGCAGATCGTCGCCGACAGCGGCAGTGATGAGCACCTGCTCAGCTTTCTCCGCCACAGACACAAGTCGCTGACGGCGCTTGGCGTCGAGCTCAGCGAAGACATCGTCCAAGATCAGCACGGGTTCCGCGCCGTCGGATGCCAGCAGCGCGTACTCCGCCAAGTGCAGAGACAGCGCGAATGACCAAGTCTCGCCGTGGCTCGCGTACCCCTTCGCCGGCTGGTCACCCAACATCAGCACGAGGTCGTCGCGGTGCGGGCCGACCAGCGTCGTGCCCCGGTCGATCTCCTCCTTGCGCCGCCGCGACAGCTCAGTGAGAAAAGCGGCCTCAAGAATCTCCGGGTCATCACTATCAACACCAGCGAGCTTATCGACGCCCCCATCCACCGTCGACACATAACTAATGCTCGCCGGCCGCGACTCCGGCGCCACCGAGGCATATGCGTCGTGGACGGGTTGGGCGAGCTCCCCCACCAGCTTTTTCCGTCCTGCGATCACCTGCGCGCCAAGAGAGGCCAACTGCATATCCCAGGCGTCGAGGGTGGACAGCGCGCTCGCGCCCTGGTCGTCGTTGTAGCCCCGGCGCAGCAGCATTTTCTGCGAACGCAGCAGCGCATTGCGCTGGCGCAGAACCTTGTCGTAATCGGCTTTCGCCCCGCCGAAGCGCGGCGTGCGGATGGCGGCCAGCCCGTCTAAGAAGCGGCGCCGCTCCCCCGGCTCGCCCACGACGAGCGCCAAATCCTCCGGCGCGAAAACCACTGTGCGCAAAACCCCCAGAATTTCCCGCGGCGTTTTCAGCCGGGTGCGGTTGATCTGCGCCTGGTTCGCTTCCTTCGGCTTGATCAGCAGGTGGGTTGTCAGTTCACGGCCTTCGTTGACCGTGGTGACCGAGACTCGGGCATTCTGCGCGCCCGCTCGCACCAGCGGCTGGTCCTGAGAGACGCGGTGGCTGGACAGCGTCGCCGAGTAGATGACTGCCTCGACGATATTGGTCTTGCCGTGGCCGTTGCGGCCGGAGAAGACTGTGACTCCTTTATCCAGCGCGAGATTCAGCTCCGGCCAGGAGCGGAAATCACGCAGATCGAGTTCACGGACAAACACGTGCTATCCCGGCAGGCGCACCGGCATGAGCAGGTAGGTGAAGTCCGTCGCCGGAGTCTCAAACGTGCCGTCCGCTCCTGCTTCCGGCATTTCCTCCGGCTCGGGAATCATGATCGCCGGGCGGGACGCCTCGGTGAAGCCGAAAACAACGCGCTTCGTCGGAATGACGCTCAGGCCGTCGCGCAGGTAGCCGGAGTTGAAGGCGATGAGCAATTCATCGGCGCCGGTGAAAGCGCACTGCAGCGACTCGGTCGCCTCACCGGAATCGGCGCCGGAGGCGTACAGCGAGACCTCGCCCGGCTTGAAGTGCATGCGCAGCTGCGCGTTGCGGTCGGCCACCAGGCTCACGCGGCGGATCGCTTCCACCAGCGGAGCGATCTCCACTGACGCCATCGAGGTGTGGGTCTTCGGCAGCAACGGCTGAATATTCGGGAATTCCGCGTCCAGCATGCGAGTGGTGGTCTCGCGGTTTTGCGAGTGCAGGCCGAACAGGCCGTCACCGCCGACATTCTCGCCGGTGCCCACCGCGATCTCCACCGGATCCTGCAGGTGGGAATCCAGGGTGCGAGCGTTGTCCAGCAGCGTCTTCGCCGGGACCAGGAGCTTTGCCTGCACGTCGCCTGCTACCGGATCCCATTCCAGGGAGCGCAGCGCCAGACGGAAACGGTCGGTGGCAGCGAGCTTGACCTGGTTGCCTGCAATTTCCATGTGCACGCCCGTGAGCATCGGCAGCGTGTCGTCGCGGCCGGCAGCAGATGCGACCTGGGTGACAGCGTTGACGAAAGTCGAGGTGTCCAGCGTGCCGGTCACCTCCGGCAGCTCAGGCAGCACCGGGTAGTCGTCGAGCGGCATGAGCGGCAGCTCGAAGCGCGCGGAGCCGCCCTGCAGAAGCAGACGCGAATTGTCCACGGATACCTCGACCGGCTTGGCCGGCATATTCGAGACGATGTCCGCCATGAGTTTGCCAGCAACAGCCACACGGCCAGGCTCTGCGACTTCAGCGCTGATGCGCACGCGAGTGGAGACTTCGTAATCGAAGCCTGCCAACTCCAAACCGGTGTCATCTGCCGTGATCACCACGGCGCGGAGCACAGGCTGGGTGTTCTTCGTCGGCAAGTTCCGTGCCACCCATGCGACGGCATCCGAAAGATCGTCTTTGTGCACGCGGAATGACACGTTGTTGTCGTCCATGGTCCTCGTTGCTCCTTGCTAGCGCTGCCGGTCATCGTCAGGTGAGCTCATGTCCAACTCACCTTAAGCGGTGCGTGGTTTCGCCTCAACGGAAGGCTGCCCATAGTCGCGCATTGTCATTCGCTTCGGCGGCGGCAGCCCGGCGGAGTTGTCCCCACGCTCTCTTTCTCTTGGTTTCAATACTAGGAAAAAGATTGGGAGTAACAGTAAGCGTTGTGCAGTCTGTGGATCTCACCTCATTGGTGCATGTCGGATCGGCGTGTCGCTTGTGGGGAGCGGGTGTGCAATTTCTGTGGATAACTCGGCGATGTTGTGGATAACTTTCTCGGGGTCTTCGTTTCCCACAGCGGACGCGTGAAATTCCACCGCCAAATCACAACCTTCTCCCGCGTCTGTGGACAGCGGATTTCGGCTGTGGAGAAGCCAGAAGTGACCAACTCCACTTAATTACAACCGTGGAATTACACAGGTGTGTATAACTCTGTGGATAACTCGATCGCTGCAAAAACCATGCAATTCATGGGCAACAAAAAAGCGCCATTGAGGGGGTGTGTCCCTCAATGGCGCGAGTGCGACGTCGATAAGCGCCGTGCTAGTACGTGATTACCGTTTGTGATTACCGCGCGCGAACGCGATTCTTGATGATCTGGGTGAGCTCCTGGATCTCATCGTATGTTTCGCGGTTTTCCGTCATTTCCTTGCGGATCTTGCGGTCGGCGTACATCACCGTCGTGTGGTCCTTGCCGCCGAATTCCTGGCCGATCTTCGGCAGAGACAAATCTGTGAGCTCGCGGCACAGATACATGGCCAACTGACGGGCGTGCGCGACAACGCGCGTTTTGCCGGCGCCGGTGAGCTTGTCCATCGGGACGCGGAAGAATTCCGCTGCGGCTTCTTTGATTGTCTCCGCCGTGATCGTCACATCCCCTTCGTCCGGGAGGATGTCACGGAGCGCGACTTGGGCGACGTCGAGCGTAATCGGCTCGTTGATCAGCGACGAATACGCCGACACCCTGATCAAAGCGCCCTCAAGCTCGCGGATGGAGGACTCGAATTGCGATGCGATGAGCTCGAGGACGTCCTCGCTCACTCGCGTGCCGTCGGCTGCGGCCTTCTTCATCAAAATCGCAATGCGCGTCTCCAGATCCGGCGGTTGAATATCCGTGATCAACCCGCCCTCAAAGCGCGTGCGAAGGCGATCCTCCAGCGTGGTCAGCTGCTTCGGCGGACGGTCGGACGACAAAATGATCTGCTTATTCGACTGGTGCAGGGCATTGAACGTGTGGAAGAACTCTTCCTGCGTACCTTCCTTGCCTTCCAAGAACTGGATGTCGTCGACCATGAGGATGTCCAAGTCGCGGTAGCGGCGCTTAAAGGATTCCTGCCGGTCGTCGCGCACGGAGTTGATGTAGTCGTTGGTGAACTCTTCCGAGGAGACGTATTTGATGCGCAAGTTCGGCTGCAGCACTTGGGCGTAATTGCCTGCGGCGTGCAGCAAGTGCGTCTTGCCCAAGCCTGATCCGCCCCAGATGAACAGCGGATTGTAGGCGCGGGCAGGATTCTCTGCGACTGCGACGGCGGCGCCGTTAGCGAAGCGGTTGGAGGAGCCGATGACGAAATTCTCGAAGGTGTACTTCGGGTTCAGGCTCATTTCCCGATCGGGATCATGCGCCGGTTTCTCGCGCGGAATGCGCTGCGGCGCCGCGACGATTGGGTGGCTCGATTGTTGGCGGGAGGATTCCTCGACCGGGTTTTCCTGTTGCTGCGCATGAATGCGGGCAAGCTCGTCCAGCCCCATCGGCAACTGTTCTCCCGCCAACGGTGACGGATTCGCTGGCCGCGTGGGTGCTTGCTGCGGCGTCATCGGAAAAGCCGGCTCCGAATAGGTGCTGTACCAATCGTCGGCGGAGCTGTCGGTGTGCTGCGTGTGCTGTGCGGGCTGCGAGGCCGGCTGTTCCTGCGGCGCTGATTGCGGTTCGGGTGCTGGCGCGTTCACTGAGACGGCGAGGTTGCAGGGCTGGCCCATGTGGTGGCTGAGCAGTTCCACGATGTAGGGGCCCAAATTATTCTCCACGACATTCTTCGCGGCCGCGTGGGGCGCGGAGAGAATGCAGTAGCCGTCGACGAGCATGACGGGTGTGACCAGCTGCAGGTATGCGCGGTCGCCCGGGCTGAACGTGGGAACGTGGGAATTCGGGCGTTCGGACAGGTTGAGCAGTTCGGCGACAATGTCTTGCCACAGAGCATTCAAACTCTGCTGGTCGTGTGCCATGAAAGCCTGCTTTCCCTCATACAAATCCCAACAATCAGCCCGCGGCGCGCACGGGATCCCCCGGTTCCGGGCCGTGCATGCCGCGGGCTATTCACAACTCACAGGAGTGTGAACATCGCCCTGAACATGTGAATTCACAATGTTATCCACAGGGTGACTCAAAGTTTATCCACAAGACGTTCATCTTGCTGTGGATAAACCCTGGAGCCAAATTACCGCCCTTGACCTCGTGTTTTACCGCATCTTTCGATCAAGCCTCAAGGTCTGATTGAGGTTTATCCACAGCGGTGGTGGAAATTTTCCTGTGAAGTTGTGGTGATAAAGCTTTCTTACCCTGATCCGCCGCCGACTGTCTAGGCGACCGATCCGTGGCCGGGGCCTCGTTCGCGACGTATGAGAAAGCACGTTCGACACCCCCACCGGTCCCGTGCAGGCTACGTCGGCGTGTCGCGGTTTGACCTGCGGAAAAACACATTGTTGTAATTTCGGGGGTGAACGAATTTGGGGTCAACTACCCCCGCGCGTCGATTTGGCCGGTGCGACGACGATCACGTATCCTGGCATGGTCTGTCGCACTCTGTGACCTCTGCGGTTCCGCGGAAGTCGGGGTGTGCGTGAGAGCATCATCAGCGCCGAGTACCGGGCCGCCCGTGTCGGCGAGTCAGCGCAGATAATGTATGCCACCAGCAAATTCGCTGTAAGAGCATCTCACTTACATGTTTTGAAAATGGCTGCCTCTTCCCGGGAAGGCGCACGCACCGCATCATTCGGTGTGCGCCGCTGGCCGCCGCATAGATTGCAAGGAGTACCCCGCCATGTCTAAGCGGACTTTCCAGCCGAATAACCGCCGTCGTGCACGCAAGCACGGCTTCCGTACCCGCATGAACACCCGTGCCGGCCGCGCCATCGTTTCCGCGCGCCGCCGCAAGGGCCGTTCCAAGCTCACTGCCTAGTTCTTCTAGGCTCATCTCGAGCGCGCTGTGCTGCCCCGTGCCCACAAGCTCACCTCGTCCGCGGAATTCCGCCGGGTGATCTCTAAGGGCGGGCGCGCAGGCACCCGCACCCTCGTGGTGCACTATTACACCCGAACCGACACCGTCATCTCCGGCGGCCCGCGGTTCGGGTTAATTGTGTCTAAGCAGGTGGGCAACGCCGTTGCCCGTCACCGTCTATCGCGACAATTGCGACACCTGTGCATGGAGGTCGCCGAGTCGCTCGACCGGGAAGTGGACATTGTCATCCGTGCCCTTCCTGCGAGTGCCGGTGCCACGAGTGCGCAACTGCTGGCGGACTTGGAATCAGGTGTATCGCGGGCCCGCAAGAAAGCAGCCGCGCGCTCATGACCGATTTCGAGCATTTCAATACTGACGGTGAGCGTATTCCTGCACCATCTGGGCCCGTCGGCCGTGTGATGGTGCGGTGCGTGCGGCTTTACCAAAAACTTTTCTCACCCCTTAAGATGGGATCGACGTGCCGCTTCGAGCCGACCTGCAGCGCGTATGCGCTTGAAGCAGTGTCGAGGCATGGAGCGGCCCGCGGTGGCCTTCTCGCCCTTGCGCGTCTAGCCAAGTGCGGTCCATGGCACCCCGGCGGTTACGACCCCGTACCTATGAACAGGAGTTAGACAACCAGTGCTGAATTTCATCTACTGGCCCATCTCAGCGGTGCTGTGGTTCTGGCACAAGATCTTCGGCTACCTGCTCTCGCCGGATTCCGGCGCCGCATGGCTGCTGGCAATCATGTTCCTGACCTTCACCATCCGTGTCTTCCTCGTCAAGCCGATGGTGAACCAGCTGCGCGCCGGCCGAAAGATGCAGGAACTCCAGCCGAAGATGCAGGAGATCCGCGCCAAATACGGCAAGGACCAGCAAAAGCAGGCGCAGGAGATGCAGCGCCTGTACAAGGAAGCCAACATGAACCCGCTGGCCAGCTGCATTGTTCCGCTGGTGCAAATGCCGGTGTTATTCGGTCTGTTCCACGTGCTGCGCTCCTTCAACCGCACCGGCACCTCCGGCGGCGGCTTGGGCATGACCGTGGAGCAAAACCGCAATACTGCGAATTACATCTTCTCTCCGGAAGAAGTGCAGTCCTTCCTTGATGCGCGCGTCTTCGGCATTCCGCTGTCTTCCTACATGTCCATGCCGGAAGAGCAGTTCGCCGCGTTCGCCCCGTCGGACTTCTCCCGCACCGACATCATCCTGGTTGCGTTGCCGATGGTCATCGCCTGTGTGCTCCTGACCCACTTCAACGCGCGCATTTCGATGAGCCGCCAGCGCGAGCGCATGGCCAAGCGCAAGGCGGAGCAGGCAGCGGCCGGCAAGAAGCAGCCGGAAAGCGGCATGAACTCGCCGGAAATGATGGAAATGCAGATGAAGACCATGAACGGCATGATGCTGTGGTTCCTCCCGGCAACCCTGCTGGTCACTGGTGCTTTTTGGCACATCGGTCTGCTCACCTACATGTTGTCCAACAACATCTGGACCTTCTTCCAGACCAAGATTGTCTACGCCAAGATGGACAAGGAAGAGGCGGAAGAGGAAGAGGCCAAGCGCGAGGCAAAGCGTGCTTCCGCACCGGTCGCTGGCGCCCGTACGGTGGACAACCGTTCCAAGAAACAGCGTCAGCGCGATGCCGCGAAGCAGCGCGCCAACAATAATCACCCGGAAAACAACACGGAAAAGTCCGCGGCGAATGAGCCGGAGAGCAAATCGTCGGACAAGGCTGATCCGGATGGGGATTCCAATGTCGGCCTCAAGCCCAAGCCGGGAGCTAAGCCGAATAACCCGAAGAAGGGCAAGAAGAAAAAGAAGAAGGGGAAATAAGGCATATGCCTGAGCACACGCCTGAGTGGGAGACCGCGCCCGCCGCAGCTGCCGAGATCTTCGGCGACCGGCTGCCGCTCGCGCAGGCCTACCACGATTCCCTGGCCACCACCGCGGCGGAGCGCGGTTTCATCGGCCCGAAGGAAGTCTCCCGCCTGTGGAGCCGCCACGTGCTCAATTGCGCGGTCATCGCCGAAGCCTTCGACGAGGGCCAAAGCGTTGCGGATATCGGTTCCGGCGCGGGCCTACCGGGCATTCCCTTGGCCATCGCCCGCCCGGATTTGCAGATCACGCTCATCGAGCCGTTGCTGAAGCGCTCGACGTACCTCAGCGAGATCACTGCAGAACTCGGACTCGATAACGTCACGGTTGTCCGCGGGCGTGCGGAAGAGCAGAAAAAGATGCTTTTCGACGTCACCACCTCCCGCGCCGTCGCCCCCTTGGGCAAGCTGGCTGGCTGGTCCCTTCCCCTCGTGCGCCCCGGCGGTTCTATGACCGCAATGAAGGGTGCGAGCGTGGCAGAGGAATTGGAGCGCGACGCCGCCATGATCACCAAGGCCCGCGGTACGGATGCGGAGATCCTCACCGTCGGTGAGGGCTTGCTGGAACAACCCACCACCTTGATCCGCATTAAGCGGGCGGGGTAACGGATGTTCGGTCGCTCTACTAATCTGACACTGACTGATATTGAGAGTGACGGGAGGCCACGTGGACGACGAGCAGTGGGATGACACCCCGATTGCTGCGGCGGCTCGCCGTGCGGCGCAGATGAATACTGGGCGCTCGACGGTGCCGAAGCCGGATCAACCGCGCCTGATCACTGTGGCAAACCAGAAGGGCGGCGTGGGCAAGACCACTACGTCGGTGAACCTCGCGGCGTCGCTGGCCAAGCTGGGCTGCAAGGTGCTCGTGGTGGATTTGGACCCCCAGGGCAATGCGTCCACCGCGCTGGGTGCCGGCCACCGTGACGGCGAGACATCGAGTTATGAGCTTCTCATCGGTGCCGCGGGTCCGGCAGAGGCTCTGCAGCGCTCCGGGGACAACGAAAATTTGTGGTGCATTCCCGCGACCATCGACTTGGCTGGCGCTGAGATTGAGCTGGTCAGTCTGGTCCGGCGCGAGTACCGCTTGGCAGATGCGTTGCGCGGTGGATTCCTTGAGGAGCACGGCTTCGATTACGTTTTTGTGGACTGCCCGCCGTCGCTCGGTCTGCTCACCATCAACGCGATGAATGCTGTGGATGAGGTTCTCATCCCGATCCAGTGCGAGTATTACGCACTCGAGGGTGTGGGCCAGCTGCTGAATAACATCACGATGATCCGCGGCGCTTTGAACCCGAGCCTGCACATCTCCGCTGTGCTGTTGACGATGTATGACGCCCGCACGAAGCTGTCGGAGCAAGTCGCAGAAGAGGTCCGCGGCCAGTTCGGCGATGTGGTGATGCGCAATATGATTCCGCGATCGGTGAAGGTGTCGGAGGCGCCGGGTTACGGCCAGACCGTGATCGAGTACGACCCGGGCTCGCGCGGTGCGCTGGCATATTTCGATGCCGCGCGTGAATTCGCTACCCGTGGCGACTATCAGCCGCATGAGACGACGGGGCCGATCGGTGTGAGTCCCGAGATTTTCGCCCAGTTGGGCGAGGAGGACGAGTAGAGCAATGGCAGAGCAACGCAAGGGCGGTCTGGGCCGCGGGTTGGCGGCGCTGATCCCGTCGAATCCGGACCACCACCAGAAGACGGGCCCGCTTGGTGATGGCGCGGCTGACGTGATCATCGGCGGGAATAAGGGCGCGCGGGATGAAAACAGCAAGCCCAAGAAGAAGAAACAGGTCAAGGGCGCTCCGACGATTCCGGGTGCGCCGACGATGAGCCGGCCCTCTTCTGTGCCGGCGGCGATGGTGACAGACAAGAACGATTCTTTCGGCGCTTCCTACCAGGAGATCCCGATCGGGGATATTTTCCCGAACGCGAAGCAGCCGCGTACTCAATTCGACGAAGACGAGCTGGCTGAGCTGGTTCACTCCGTCAAGGAATTCGGTCTGCTCCAGCCGATCGTGGTTCGCCCGGCGAAGGACGGCTATGAGCTGATCATGGGTGAGCGCCGCTGGCGCGCGTCCTCGAAGGCTGGCCTGAAGCGCATTCCGGCGATCGTGCGCGAGACATCCGATGAGGATATGCTCCGCGACGCTCTGCTGGAGAATATCCACCGAGTGCAGCTCAACCCGCTGGAAGAGGCCGCTGCGTATCAGCAGCTGCTCGACGAATTCGGCGTCACCCAAGAGCAGCTCGCCGACCGCCTCGGCCGCTCCCGCCCGGTGATCACCAATTCGATCCGCCTGCTGAACCTGCCTGTGCCGGTGCAGCGCCGCGTCGCCGCCGGTGTTCTGAGTGCCGGGCACGCCCGCGCGCTCCTCGGCGTGAAGGTGGGCCCGGAGGCCCAAGAGCAGCTCGCGGACCGCATCGTCGCCGAGGGCCTGTCCGTCCGCGCGACGGAGGAGGCCGTGACCCTGCTCAACCGCCAGGGCGCCTTGCCGGACAAGCCGAAGCGCGAGCCGACTCCGCAGCCGGAATTCCTCACCCAGGCAGCCGATCGCTTGGCCGACGAGTGGGACACCAAGGTCTCGGTGACCATGGGCAAGCGCAAGGGAAAGATCGTCGTCGAATTCGGCGACCGCGAGGATTTCGAGCGCATCATGTCGCTCATCGAGGGCACGGACTAGCCCTGGGGCCATGGCGCTGCGACACGTCCGGGTGATTCCGCTGGAGGCGGCCACCTTGGACCGCATTCACCGCACGACCGCGCGCAGCGTGTTCTGGGAGCTCGATCCGCTGGGTGACGCGTTCAGCGGCACCGATTCCGACGTGGACAAGGCCGCCTGGCTCTTAAGCCTCGCCTACGAGCAGCCCGCCGTGGGCTTTTCCATCGTCGACCCGGCTATCACCGCTGGTGCGCACGCGAGTCTGCTCATGTGCCCGCCGTCGGCAGCGCCCGGCGCTGTTCGGATGCCCACCGCGCCCTTCTCCACCGACGCATTTTGCCTGACCAGCTTGCATATTGATGCGGCGGTCGAGGGCATCGGCTGGGAGGCAGTGCTTATCGACGCCGCCGTTGCCGCCCTCACCCAAAGGTCCCTTCCCGCGGTGGAAGCGTTCGGGTTGCGTTCTGATTTGCCCGAGGACCTGACCCGGATGTGTCGCCAGTTGGTGGCCAACCGCTCCACCATCGGCTTGATGCCTGTTGATGTGTTGGAGTCAGCGGGCTTTCAGATTGTCGCCGATCACCCGGCGATTCCGCGTCTGCGTTTGGAATTGCCGCCAGTGCACGATCTGCTCACTGAGCGTGAGATCGCAGATCTGCTCGCCGCTGTTTCCGTTGGTGGACGCTAAGCGCGTTCCTGGCGCAACAGCTCTGTGAAAGAGAAGGTGCCTGTCGGCTGGTTGTCCTGCTCGAGCAGGTAGAGGCGCTTGACGGCAACGACGATCGCTTCGGCGATCGCGTCTCGTTGAGTCGGATCGGTGATGATGGACATATCGTGCGGGTTAGTCACGTATCCGAGCACGACCTCGACTGACGGCATCTGCGTCATGCGCAGCAGCTCCCACGTCCGGCCGTGGTTGTAGCAGTTGCCCAGCTGCGTGCGCGCGACGATTTCGCGCTGGATGAAGCCGGAAAGCATCTCGCCCGTCATGGACGACGCGCCCAATTCAGACCCGAAATAGAAGGTGGCTACGCCGTTAGCTTTCTCATTCTGGTAGCGGTCCAGCTGCAGGGAGATCAGCAGGTCTGCTTCGAAGCTATTCGCCAGATCTGCCCGCGATTTCGCCGAAGGATTATCGCCGTGCGGACGCGACATGATCGTCTCCATGCCGGCGGCGATCATGCGTGCCTCCACGCGGGCGGCCAGGTCCCAGAGGATTTCTTCCTCAGTGATCTCGCCGTACGGCCCCTTGATGCGTGCCATATTCTCGACGTCGATACTCGGATCGATGACCACGCGCTTGCCCGTCAGGCGCGGTCCCGCCATGCGGACGACTTCGCGTTCGCGGATCGCCTGGGTAGAACCGCCGGTAATGCGCCGGCCCAGCAAGCTCAGCGCGTGCAGGGTCTCCGGGCCGCAGACACCATCGTCCTGGATACCGTAATTCAGCTGGTAATTAGACAGTGCGGCGTGGGTGTCGGGACCGAAGTGCCCGTCGATACGCCCGGAGTAGAAGCCGAGTTCTTGCAGTTGCTTCTGCAGCTGGCCCACGTCGTCGCCGACGAGGACCTGGTTCGGCTGGTACGACAAAGCACGCGCACCGAGGGTGTAGGAAGCGTGGCGCAATTCGCGCAGAGTGAGCTCGTCGATCTCGCCCGAGGGCAAAATGCCGCGGGACTGCTGGAAGGCCTTGAGCGTGGTGCATAATTCCTCGTCGAAATACATTTCCGACTGGGAGAAACGCCGGCGGTTCCACTCCCCCACATCGCCCTCGAAGTCGTCCACCAACCCCAGACGCGCAAGGGTCGAGCGGACTTCAGCGACGCGTGCGCTGGAGTCTCCCACTCGATACGGACCGAACACAACTCACCTTTCTATGAGCATTGAGGAACGGTTTCATCTTACTGTCCCCTGCGTTGGGTAAGCCGAACACCTTGCGTGTCGCCGTTTTTGCTTACGACAGGTGCGGTTCCAGGCGGGAGAGGATCTCGGCCTTGGGCCGCACGCTGCTGAACTCGTCGACCTTCTGGCCGTCCTTGAAAATCAACACGTGCGGGATGGTCAAGACCTGGAACAGCGCACCGAGTGTGCGTTCTTCGTCCATGTCGACCTTCGCTACCTTGACCTTGCCGTCCAGTTCTTCTGCGATCTCGTCGAGGATCGGCGAGAGCTTCTTGCACGGGCCGCACCATTCCGCCCAGAACTCGACGAGGACGGGGATATCGGATTCGACGACCTCCGATTTGAAGGTGTTCTGCGTGATGTCGATGGGCTTGCTCATGGTCGCTGCGCTCCTATTCTGCTTTATTTTCGTCCAAAATACTTGCGATTTTCTTTTACCGCTGCTGTTTTCGATTTTGTTTCAGATGCGGTTTCCGCTTCCCTACAGCGCTTCCAGGTAGTGCTCCGCGTCGATGGCAGCGCGGCATCCGGAACCGGCGGCGGTGATGGCCTGGCGGTAGTAGTTGTCCACCAAATCGCCAGCGGCGAAAACGCCCGGCAACGACGTCTTCGTGGTGGGGTGCTCGACGGTGACATAGCCTTCTGCGTCGGTGGCTACCTGGCCGTCAAGGAAGCCGGAACGCGGGTCGTGGCCGATGGCGACGAACATTGCCGTGGCGTCCAGGGTGGATTCCTGCCCCGTCTGGGTGTCCTTGATGCGAAGACCGGCGACCCTGCCGCCGTCCTCGAGGACCTCTTCCACGACGGCGTTGGTGAGGAATTCGATCTTGTCGTTCTCCTTCGCGCGGTCCAGCATGATCTGGGAGGCGCGGAATTCCTCGCGGCGGTGAATGATTGTCACCTTGGAGCCGAAACGGGTCAGGAAGGTGGCTTCCTCCATCGCGGAATCACCGCCGCCGACGACAGCGATGTGCTGGTCCTTGAAGAAGAAGCCGTCGCACGTCGCGCAGGTGGACACGCCGCGGCCGGTGAGCTCCTGCTCGCCCGGAATGCCCAGGTGGCGCGGTGCCGCACCGGTGGCCAGGATGACCGCGCGGGCGTGGAAAACCTCGTCGCCGACGTGAACCTTCTTGATGTCGCCGTCCAGCTCGACGCTATCGACCTGGTCAGCGCGGAGATCGGCACCGAAACGCTCGGCTTGGGCGCGCATCTCCGTCATCAGGTCCGGGCCCTGGATGCCATTTTGGAAACCGGGGAAGTTCTCCACCTCGGTGGTGTTCATCAGCTCGCCGCCGAACTCGTAGCCCTCGAAAACGAGCGGCTTCAAGTCGGCGCGCGCGGTGTACAGCGCAGCGGTGTAGCCGGCAGGTCCGGAGCCGACCACGATGACGTCGTAAATGGTGTTGCTGTCGGCGTCCGCGCCGGTGCGTTCGGAGGATTCCTTCATCTGCTCGGTGGGAGCAGTCTCCGGTGCGGATTTGAATCCGCCCAGGGCATTGACGGAGGGAAATTTCGGAATGTTGTTGGAGCCGGTGGACCCGTTGGATTCAGTCATGGCTGCCAGTGTAGTTAACTGCGCAAGCCGTCAGATAACGCCTGGCGAGCCCGATTTCGGCGCGATTTCACGGTGCCGGGGCGTACGCCCAGATGGGAGGCGGCGGAGTTGATGGAGTAGCCGGCGACGTCGATAAGCATTAAAGCCCGTCGTTGCGCGGCCGGAAGTTTGAAAAGGGCCTGGCGGAGCGTGAGCAGGCGGTCGAGATTGCCCAGCGGGTCATGCGCGAGGTAGCGGTTCGCGTCAGGGCTGAGCTTCTCCGAATCATCCAGGCTCGTGTGCTGCCTTTTATTCTCCGCGCGTTTCGCGTGATCGTAGCCCGCATTCTTCACGAGGCGGTAGAGCCACGTGGTCAGCGCGGATTCGGCGCGGAAAGTGTGCATATTGCGCGAGGCCTTGAACAACGCGTCCTGAACGATGTCCTGCGCGTCGTGCTCATTGCGCGCGTACTGCTTGGCCACGGCCATCATCCGCTGCCGGTGCCTTTCCACAATGATCTGAAAGGCCCGGTTGTCCCCCGCGACGTACTCCGTGACCAGTGCATTATCGGTCTTCTTTAGCTGTTGCTGCTTCCGCTGCGCGTTGATCCGGTATGTGCGCGCCAAGCGGCCGTGACTATGCGTATTCACCTTGTCCCCCCGAACAAGTCTCCCCTGTTTCCAGCTGTATGTGTGCTGTGGAACCCATTTTGCCCTGACGCGTGGGGGACGCGCTCGCCAAAAGTGCGCACTATAGTGCGCAACGCTTGTAACGGGCTTTCTACCTCATCCGCGTGCCGACGACGGAAATGCCGCGGATGATCGCTGCAGCGTCGTTCTCGCTGTTGAACGCAATGACGAGACCGGTAACCGCCTCCTTGCTGCCGTCGATCTCGATGCTCGTGCGGCCGTCTTTCAACGTGCCGTTCGTCAAAATGCGCAGGTGGTTGACGTTTGTGGTGTTCGCGGTCTGCTCGGTCGTGGCATAAACGACGTAGTCCATGCCCGCGCCGCTGGCGGAGTCGATATTGAGCTCCTCGGGGATGAACGGGGCACCGTTATCGGCGGTGAGCAGGACCTTCTCGCCCGCCTTGGCGGAGGCGGCGGTGGAGTCCTCGCCGTCGACAAGCGCGGCGAAGTCGATATTCCTGTCGCTGTCGGCATCCTCGCCCCATGCGGTAGCGGTGAGCGGTGCGATGATCACGGGCAGTGTTCCGAGCGGGCCGTTTTCTATGCCTTCGGAGACCTGGTCGGCTCCGTCGCGCGCGGATTCACTGGTGATCGGCGAATCGGCGCGGTGGCTGAACATACCCACGAGGTAGACGGTCAGCGCCGCGACGAGCACGACCGCCGTGATGGCGACGGCAACCAGTCCTGCTGTGCCCAGTGCGCCGATACCGCGCTCGCCGAAGCCGCCTCTGCGCGCGGTGTGCTCGTGTGTTTCGTAGGTCGCGTCGTAATTCGCTTCCTCCGGAGCAGCGACCTCCACGAGCGGTGCCGGAGCGACGTGCGTGTGCGCAATCTCAGCGAGCGACTGCTCGATGGCGCGGTAGTCGGGCACCTCTTCGCGCGCGGCGGCGGCAGGAGGCGTGAGCGCATCCGTCTCCGCGGAACCGGCCAGCAACTCAAGGGCGAATGCGTAGGCGGAAGCATCGGCCTCGACGTCGGCGTCGGGCAGGATCGCTGGGAAAGCGAGGACGACCGTGCCGTCGTCGCTGACTCTCATGCGGTTGCGGTTGTCCAGACCCAGTGGCACGCCCCGATCGCGGGACTGTGCCATGGCATCGGTCAGGGGGATCATGGCGGCGGCGACGGCTTCGTCGAGAAGCGTTGCACCCGAGTCGGCGACTGTCTTCAGGTCGGAGCCTGGGATCCAGTCGGCGACAACGACCGCGCCGGTGCGGTAGCTGATTGTCTCAAGAACCGGTGCGACCGCGGGCAGGCCTAGCTCTTTCAGCTGATTCGTGCGGTGGCAGATGCCGGCGGCGTCGATCGCCGCTTGCCGCGGGGTGACGGGCGCCATCGGTGCCGTGCCGCACGTGTCCACGAATGTCAGCGCCACGATGCGGCCGGTGGCCTGCTCGCGCGCCTGCCAGAAGCGGGCGGAATTGGACGCGCCGCAATCGCGCAGGAGGCGGAAGCGGCCGTCGGAGACAGCCGCGCCGGGCACGAGTCGCGGCCCTCGGACCACGCCGGCAGACATCGGCGGCGGGACCGGGGAGGTGTTGAAGGTGTCAGTACCGAGGAACTGCGGGTCTACGCCGGTGCCTGCTGCGATGTCATCGGCGGGGCTCGTGCGCACGATGCGGCGCAGGCCAGGCACGCGGGCGAGCACCGCGCCCAGGCTTTTAACCTCAGGGAGCTTGGAGAACGACAGTGCGATGCCCGTGGCGATGACGAAGACGATGCCGAGGATCAGGATTTCCAGCAGCAGGCCGAAGGAATCGCGGCGGCCCAAAGCCGCGGCCAACCCGGGCATGCCGCCGGGGATCAGGCGCAGCAGGAAACGCACGAGCATGGTCGCGGCGACACCCACCAGGCCTGCGGCGGCCGCCCACACGGAGGTGTGCAGCACCGAAGCAAAGCGCAGGGAGCCCAGCTTGCGGTGCAGCAGGAATGCGCCGATCATTGCGCCGGCAATGAAGCCGAAGCCGTTGGCCGCGCCGAGCAGAACCACGACCTGGTCTGGCCGCGATGCCACAGTCGGTGCCAAGGTGGCCAGAACCACCTTGGTCAGTGTGATGCCGGCGATGATGAAGGTCGGCGTCCACGCTTCTTCGCGGGCGTAGAACACGCGCAGGTGGAGCATCACGAGTGCGTACGGGATGAGCGTGAACGCGGCGAAGCTCAAGGTCAGGCCGAGCGTGCGGGCCTCTTCGTTGGTGAAGTTGCCGTAGCCGAACAGGGCGTTGCCGATGTCGGGGCCCAGTGCGGTCATGAAGATGATGATCGGGATGAGCGCGATGAACGTCAGCTTCGTGCCCAACGTCAGATCGCGGACCACGGCCTCGTCGTCGCCGTCGGCGGCATTGCGCGACAGGCGCGGCATGATCGCCGTCAGCAGGGTCACGCCGACGATGCCGTACGGGACCTGGAGCAGCTGCCAATGCTGCATGTAGATCACCGGCGCGGAACTATCCACGCCCGATGCGATGCGGTTGTTGATGATGTATCCTGCCTGCGAGATCGCCACATACGTCACGATCGCCAGGGCCATTCCCCCGAACTGTTTGAGACGTTCGTCGATGCCCCACAGTGGCCGCAGGTCGATCTTCAGTCGGCGCAGCGCCGGCAGCATGATCAGGCACTGCACCGCCACGCCGAGCGTGGTGCCCAGACCCAGCAGCAGAATGTGCGGGTCGGTGACCCCGGTGTGCTCCTTCGGGTCGAGCTGGCCCGGCAGGATCATGTACAGCATCATCACGCCGATGGAGACCAGGTTGTTCGCCACCGGCGCCCACGCCCCGGGCCGGAACACTTCCTTGGTATTCAATATGGCCATGAACAGCGAGAACAGGCCGTAGAACATGATCTGTGGAAGCAGCAGATAGGCGAAAGACGTCGCCTGCACCAGGTTGACGTGCCCGCCCTCTTTCAGCATCACCTCTGTGAGCAGCGGCGCACCGATCACGGTGATCAACGTGACTGCGGTCAGCAGCGTGATCGTCAGGGTGAATAGCCGCCTGATGAATGCGGCGCCGCGGTCCGGGTCTTCCTTTTCCGCGCGCACGAGCACCGGCACGACCAGCGCGGTGAGCACCGACCCGAGCACGATCTCCGTGATCATGTTCGGCAGCGTGTTCGCCGTGTTGAATGCCGATGCCACGGCGCCGCCGAGTGCGGAGGTGATCATCACCGTGCGGATGAAGCCGGTGATGCGCGACATCAGTGTCGCCACAGCCATGGAGCCGGTGGAGCGGACAACGGATTTATCGCTCGTTGTCTTTTGCTCCTCCGTCGTCGTTTCCGCCATACACACTCCAAGTCTTGAGAATCCCGGGTTCGGGAATTCTGGGTCAAGGGTATGTTAGTCGGCCTGCCGCGAATCTCTATCTCGTCGGCGTTTCCCCAACTGCGCGAGAACAGCGAGCACGAACAGTCCCGCCAGCAGCGAGATGAGCACCCAGTTGCTTATCGACGTCCCCGCCGTCTGCACCCCGATGCCCACCGGTTGCGAAATCGCTTGGTTTTGTGGTGTGGCCAGGAATAACTGCAAGTCGGTGCGTTCGTTATTCGACGGCAGGTCCGCTGTCATCTGCAGCGTGATCGAGCCACGCGCCGGGATGCGGAATTCCGTCGGGGTGTTCAATTTTGCCCCCTCAGGTCCGCGGTAGAGAATCGTCGCGTCGACGGGCAACGGCAGGCCGTTCTGTGCGACGATCAAAAGTGGCGACGACGCAGACGTGCGCGTGTACACGTTTCCCGGCGGGATGAGCGCGATCGACGACCTCAGCGCCGCTAGCGTGTCTCGGCCTCCGTTGAGGCGCTCCCGGGTGCGCTTTTCCGCCTCCGCGTAGCCCGTGTACGCCCGCCGCCCGGTCACCGTCATCGCGGTGAGCAGGTTTGTGCGCAGCGGCAACGTGTACCCGTACCGCGTCAGCGCGATCGCGTTGTCGTTGGCCAGCAGTGCCGTCAGGTCGTTGATGAAGCGCGCTTGCTGCCCAGAATTGAGCACTTCGGTGTCCGTGAGTTCAGCCGGGTCGCTCTCCGGGACGCCGAGCTTATCGACGTCCCCCTGCCCCACTTGTCCCGGCGCCCCCACATAATTTTCGAGCGTCATCGGAGCGGCAGTGCGCTCCCCGAAGAGCTCCGTCACCGTCGCCATGACCGCTTGCGCCGTCGAGGCCTCCCATGCCGCCGGTGGGTTCACCAGCGTCGGATCGAGCTCTTCCGACCGTTCTGCCCGTTCCGCCGCGGTCCGCACTGCCGTCGCCGCAGTGAGATCCCGCGCTTGCACCGAGTCGAGCGTGTAGTCGTAGCGCAGGTGCTCGTCGGAATACCCCGTTGTTTCCGGCGCTGGTCCCGTCGCTGCCAAAGTGGCCGCCAGTGAACTATCGAATGTCACCGCCGTGACCCCAGGCGTGAGAGTGGCGAACCTCTCGACAGTATCCACCGTGTTGTCCGCCACCAGCACCCGCACGGTCTCAGCCGGTTCTGGTGCCGCGATGTCGGCCACGCTCGGCAGTGCCGGGTTGTTCAGGTTGTCCAAGGCAACGCCCTGCTCCCCCTCGATGCGACCGCCAGGCGCCTCGGAATTCTTCGCCTGTGCCTGCTGGTCGAGCTCCCACTGGGTGTGCATCCCGGTGACGGGCAGGTCCGACTTGCTCAGGTCAGCCCAGCCCATGCCCGGCGCGGATTCGGAGGTGAGGTAGCCCGCGCCGGGCACCACCAGGTTGCGTACCACCGGGGTCCCAAGGATGCGTTCTGCTGTGAAGGGTCCGCGCTCGACCGCCTCTCGCATGAGCCACGTGTCGCCGGTGCGCGCCACTGCGTTCAGGTCGGTATTCGCCCACGGCAGTGCGACCGCGCAATTGTTTTTTGCGGCCCCGCGGAGCTTGTCCAGCCACGCCGCGGCATCTTCGGCACCTGTGCCTTGTTCCGCACCTGCGCTAGCTTCGTCACCGCCCCAAGAATCGCGCAGCCGCTTCCGGTTCAGTCCTGGCGAGGGCCGGTCGTCATCCACCGTGTAGCCCTGGGCCATGCGTTCCACGGTGTCGAGCAGCGCGGGGTCGACCGCGAGACACGTCGAGCTGCGTACGCCCTCGTCCTTCGTCGCTTCCTCGTACGTGTTCACCAGTTCGTCCAAGCGCCCCCCGGGCGCGACCTGAGCGGCGAGTTCCTCCGAGCGCAGAATCAGCGGTGGCCGGTTCGGCGCCTCTCCCGTCTCCCCCGGCACGATGTCCACCGGCGCAGAAATCGGGAACAGCACGCTCATTCCTGCGGGCTTGGTTGCCTCTGCCTCTGCTTCTGCTTCATTCTCAGGCGTTTCCCCCTTCACCGCCATGTGCCAGCGCTCCGTATCCAGCGTCGCGCCGTCTTGGCCCAGCACCAGCATCATCGGAAAATTACTGTTGTACGGCTGTTTCTGGGTGGGGATGGTGACCTTGATCTCGGTCTCCTCGCCTCGTGCCAGCTCCGGGACCTTCACTTCGTCGCCAGCCGCGTGGTACTCCGAGACCGATGCCACGCTCGCCGCCCGCGCGTCCGACACCGAGCCGGAGGCGGGTCCGCGCAGTGGTGCCACGGTCAGTCCGGAGACGTCCGCGTCAGATTCATTCCTGACACGAACAGTGACGGACAGGGGGTTGCCGGAAGGGACGGTGGCCGGGGCGTCGATAAGCGAAAGCTTCAGTCCTTGCTCCCCGTCGTCGGGACGGATCTGCTCGTTGACCCACTCGTGTGCAACTGCGGGATCGTTCGGATCGACGGGGACGGGCTGGGCCGCGCATGAGAGCACCGCCGCGGTGAGCACCGCAGCCGCCCGATGCGTGCGCCGAATCATCACCGCGGGGTGGTCCTTCCCGCTTCTTTTTCCGCGCGGGCGAGCTCCGGCATCTTGTCGAATGCGATGCGTGCCAGCTTCCGCTCGTCCGCGTACGCCAAATGCTCGATCAACTCGCTGACCGGCACCCACGCGACTTCCGTGACCTCCGGGTCCTCGTCATTGAGCACCCCGTCGACATAGCGCAACAGATTGTGGTGGACCGTCTTGTGGATGCGCACCCCCTCCGAGACGAACCAGTAATCGATCACGCCCAGCTCAGCGAACGGCTCCCCCGAGATACCCGTTTCTTCCCATACCTCGCGGCGCGCGGTGTCCCACTGGTGCTCGTCCGGCTCGACGTGCCCTTTCGGCATGGACCACAGCAAACGCCCGCGCCTGTCGAGCCGCCCGATGAGTGCGACGTAGATCTGCGACATGTCCACGGAACCGTCCGGCGCAACTGCCTCCGCCATGCCCGAAACGACGAGGCCGCCCGCGCTCGTTTCGTCGCGCGTTTCCATGTTTTGCGACGCGTACTGCGCGTTCTTGTGCGAAGGCTTGCGGTACCTATTGCCCCCGCCGCCGCGATTCCGGCCGCGCTGATTACCGCGTTGGTTGCCCCGTTGGTTATTGCCCCGGTTGTTGCTTCCCCCGCGACGCTTGCGGCGACGATTCTTGTCACCCTGCTTGTCGCCGTGTTTATCGCCCTGATTTTGGCCCTGATTCTTGCCTTGGCTCTTGTTCTGGCCTTTGTTCTGGCTCTGGTTATCGTGGGCGCGGCTCGACGCGCGCCGGCGGCGTTTGCGCCTGCGCGTGTTGTGCTGCGGCGAATTCGAATCGCCGGGGGTTTCTTGAGCCATCTATTGAATGGTATCCGCCCGTGGTGACCATGTGGTACTTGAGTTGCTCCAAGGTGGTGTTCTGTGAGGTGCTACTGGGTGGTTTGCGTGGGGCTGTAAGGTTGTGCGGGTGACCACCCAGAACAGCAGTCAGACGACGTCCACCGACCCGGCGGAGCTGTTCAACCTGCCGGAGAAGGGGGATCCGACAGCGTTCATTGCCCTGCTCGCCCGCGCGGAAAGTGCCGTTGGCGAGCTCGCTGGCCTGCTCGGACCCCTTGCTGCCGCCTTTGCCGCCGAGGGCGAGTCGCTGTTTCTCGTCGGCGGCCCGGTGCGCGATGCGATGCTGGGACGGTTGGGCCACGACTTGGACTTCACCACTTCGGCCCGCCCGGAGACGATCAAGGCGATCCTGACCGAGTGGGGCGAGGCCGTGTGGGACACCGGAATTGAGTTCGGCACCGTGTCCACCGTGAAGCACGACCAGCAGGTGGAGGTGACCACATTCCGCGCCGACCTCTATGACGGTGTGACGCGCAACCCCGAGGTCACCTTCGGCGACACGATCGAGGGCGATCTCGTCCGCCGCGATTTCCGCGCGAATGCGATGGCAATCGAGCTCATTCCCGCCGCCGACGGCACGTTGTCGCTGGATTTCCACGACCCCGTCGACGGCCTGAAGGATCTGCTGGGGCGTACCTTGGACACCCCTCAAGAACCCGAGGTGAGTTTCCGCGACGATCCGCTGCGCATGCTGCGCGCCGCCCGCTTTGTTTCCCAGCTCGGCTTCACCGTCAGCCCGCGCGTCAAGCGTGCGATGACGGACATGGCAGAAGAGATCGGCCGCATCACGGTTGAGCGCGTCCAGGCTGAGCTCGACAAACTCATGCTGGGTCTCCAGCCGTGGGAGGGCATTGACCTGCTCGTCGAGACCGGCCTGGCCGACCATATTCTCCCCGAAATTCCCGCGCTCCAACTCGAGCGCGACGAGCACATGCAGCACAAGGACGTCTACGCCCACTCGCTCACCGTCTTGCGCCAGGCCACGGAGCTCGAGGACGAGGGCCCGGATCTCAAGTTGCGGTGGGCTGCGTTGATGCACGACATCGGCAAGCCGGACACGCGCGAGCTCAAGCCCGGCGGCGGCGTTTCCTTCCACCACCACGAGGTCGTGGGCGCGAAGATGACCCGCAAGCGTATGCGCAAGCTCAAGTACCCGAAGCACGTCATCGAGGACGTCGGCCAGCTTGTCTACTTGCACATGCGCTTCCACGGTTTCGGCGAGGGCCAGTGGACCGATTCGGCGGTTCGCCGTTATGTCACGGATGCCGGCGATCTCCTTCCGCGCCTGCACAAGCTCGTGCGCGCCGACTGCACCACCCGCAATCCGAAGAAGGCCGCGCGTCTCCGCCGCACGTACGATGAGCTGGAGGAACGCATTGCGGAGATCTCCGCCAAGGAGGACCTCGCCCGCGTGCGCCCGGACCTCGACGGCAACGAGATCATGAAGATTCTCGACCTCAAACCGGGCCCCGAGGTCGGCAAAGCCTGGAAGTATATGAAGGACCTGCGCCTCGAACGCGGCGAGCTAGACCACGACGAGGCCGTTGCGGAGCTCAAGGCTTGGTGGGAGAAGGAAAATGGCTGAGTTCTTTTACGCGGACCGCTTATTCACCGCGCTCGAGCGCGAAACACCAGCGCCCGGAATGCTGCTGGTCGCCGCCCCAGGCATGCTCGCGGATGACTTCTCCCGCACCGTCATTTTGCTTATCGACGTCTCCCCTTCCGCCACCTTCGGCGTCGTCCTCAACCGCCGCTCCGAATTGGCCGTCCACTCCGTTTTGCCCGATTGGCTCCCCCACGTGGCAAAGCCGCAGGCTCTTTATGTCGGTGGACCCCTGCGCCCCCAGGCCGCTATTGCCGTCGGCATGACGTCTTCCGGCACCGTCATCGAGGACCACCCCGATTTCACCCGTCTGGCTAATCGCCTTGTCCACGTGAACCTGCAGGCCGAGCCCGAGTCTGTCGAAGGTCTCCTCGAGGGCATGCGCGTCTTCTCCGGCTACGCCGAGTGGGCCCCAGGCCAGCTTGACGAGGAGATCGAGCGCGGCGACTGGTACGTCGCCCCCGCCCTGCCCACCGACGTCATCGCTCCCGCCGCCGCCGACCTGTACAGCGATGTCCTGCGCCGTCAACCGATGCCCCTGCCCCTCTTCTCGACCTTCCCCGCGGACCTCGAGGACAACTAGCCGTGGATCGGGAGATCCACGCCGCCCTCAAAGACCTGTGGGTTGTCGGCCTGGGGCTGATTCCCCTCGGCCTCGCATTCGGCCTGGTCATGACCCAAGCTGGTTTCGCGTGGTGGTGGACCCCCTTTTTCTCCGTCGTCATCTATGCGGGGTCGATGGAGTTCCTCGCCGTGCAGCTCGTCTCCGCGGGCGTCGGCCCACTGTCCGCGGCGGTCACCGGGTTCATGGTGAATTTCCGCCACATTTTCTACGGCCTCACCTTCCCCCGCCACCGCATTTCGTCGTCTCTCGGCCGCGCGTACTCCACCTACGCGCTTACCGACGAAACCTACGCCGTCATCTCCTCCCTTCCCCCCTCCACCCGCTCGACCCTTACTGGCACCCGCATCCTCACCGTGGAGATCGTCTGCCAACTTCTCTGGGTCATCCCCGGCATTCTCGGCGCTTTGCTCGGTGAGGTCATCCCGCCGGAGGTCAAAGGAATGGACTTCGCCTTGACCGCCCTCTTCGTCGTTCTCGCCTACGAGTCCTTCAATTCCAACCGCGATTTCTCCCTGCCGCTGACCGTCACAGCAATCGCCATCCTTGTCGCCGTCGTCGCCCCCTCCTGGCTCCTCATGGTCGCGCTGACCGCCTACTTCTTTGTCCTGCTGCTCCGCTACGCGCACCCCGACCTCGACCGCGCCCTCGAGCTCCGCCCCTCTCACGAAGGAGGTCAGTGATCTTGGGCCTTCCCGAAGGCGTCACCTTCGCCATGGTCGCCGCTGTCCTCATTCCCGTCGGCATCGTCACTGTGCTCCTGCGTGCCATCCCCTTTTCGTTCCTGCGGCTGCTCAAGGACAGCCCCGTTGTCCAGTTCCTCGGCGCAACCATGCCGGTCGGCGTGATGACTGTCCTCCTTATCTACACAATTTCCTCAATTTCTCTCGACCCTGACATTCCCCATGGACTCGTCGCTGCCCTCATAGCCGCCGGAATCACCCTCGCACTGCATGCCTGGAAGCGCCGCGCTGGCCTGTCCATCCTCACCGGCACCGCCATCTACATGCTGCTCATCAATCTGGTGTTCTAGGGTCACTGCTCGGTAACTTTTTCTCCAGTTGTAGTAACAACTCGGTTTGGCTCTGCTATTAATCAAATGACGCCAATTACATTGGTTGATCATTTCTCACTGGTTCACACCCCGATCACTCAAGTTTCAGTCCACAACCCCACAAGGAGTCCACACATGAAGCGTCGCAGCTGCGGCACAGTCCGGCCAGCTGCCGCTTCCGAAGCTGCCGTTCTAAGAAGATCCTCTTAAAATCGCTGAAGTCCACTCGCTCGGTGCTCCGGACGGGTGGGCTTTCCCCTTGCTGATTGCCCCACAACCCCACAAGGAGCCCACACATGAAGCGTCGTATCGTCGCTGCCGGCCTTGCAGCCGCCACTGCCCTGTCCCTGTCCGTCGCCCCCGCCCAGGCAGCGTCCAAGCTCGAGCTGACTTCCTCGTACGAGTCCAGCAGCAAGATGTATGAAAAGAGGCGGGATGATGCTGGCCGTGATCCCAAAAAACTGGAACGGGTATATCGAGTCAATGAAGCCCTGTACAAGTTTACTCTGCCCTCTTCCGAGAACGACTGGAAGAACGACTACACAATGGGAACTACCTTCGACATCCTGCTCGGCACCGGCATCGCTGTCGCGGTGCTCGCCCTGCTCGGCGGTGCGGCACAGTCCGGTCAGCTGCCGCTTCCGAAGCTGCCGTTCTAGGAACATCCACGCGAACTCACTCGCCGTCGTAGAGATCCACAAAGGAGTCCCCACATGAAGCGTCGTATCCTCGCCGCCGGCCTTGCAGCCGCCACGGCCCTGTCCCTCTCCGTCGCCCCCGCCCAGGCAGTTGAGAATAAAACCTCGTCCGAAATCTCGGACACTGAGCTGAAGAGCTACCTCCTGGAGCAAGCGCGGAATGGAAATGTCACTGCGCTCATGAAGCAAATTGCGATCAAGGAGCACCAGAACCCGGCTGAAGATTCCCCCGCTGCGCAGGCTCTTTACAGTTCCCTCCGTAATGACGCCGCTAACGGTTACGCCTCGGGTAAGACTCTGAACATTCTGCTCGGCACCGGCATCACCGCCCTGATTCTCGGCGGTCTCGGTAATTTCGCTGTCCAGCAGGGTCTGGTCCAGTTGCCGAAGCTCCCGTTCTAGCGCCCTAGCGCTCCAGTCTTTTAGCCCCAACCACGCTCCTTCAAAGGGATGCGGGTTGGGGCTTCTGCGCGGGAGGGGTGGGCGTCGATAAGCGAATGCTTTTTGCTCGGTGAGTGAATTTTCTGTAAACGTGCTGCTAAAGATGCGTTGAGGTCCTATGCTTGCTGTGCTGTATTTCTGCCGTTCAAGGAGTTTCCATGAAGCGTCGTGCCGTCGCTGCTGCCCTGACCGTCGCACTCGTTGCGGGTGCCGTGCCCGCGCATGCTGGCGAGGAGCGGCCTGTTGATCAGCACAGCTCGATCAAGCCGTTGCTCGAGCTCAGCTCCCCAGAGCACAGTTCCGAGCACTCCAGCATGGCAACGGACGAGCATCTACGCGAGGAGTGGGCAGCCGCCTCTCGGAAGGGCTTTTTCTCCCCGATCATTGAGTCGATTTACGACCTTGAGATCCCCGATGGGTTTGAAGAGCGCATGGATGCGGTCGACGAAAACGTGGCGCGATACGACAACAACGAATCCGCGAATGCGGTGCTCGGAAGCTCCCTGCGGTGGGATGCTGCGCGTGGACAGCAACTGGGCACGGCTCTGAACTGGTGGATCGCTGCTGGTGTCCTGGTGGGTCTGTTCGGCGGTGTTTTCGCGGCTGATCAGGCTGGTCTTATCGCGCTTCCCACTTCTGCTGATTTCACGCGTTTGCAGGCTGATGCGCAGTCGAATCTCGCGCGAGTCCAGGGCGATGTACGCGCGCAGATTGAGGCGTACTTGCCGTAGCTTTTGCGCCGTGGGCTCGGTGGCTTTCAGTGTGGCCCGCGGTTTGCTTTGCGGTTCGTACTCAGTGCGACCTTGGTTCGCTGTCTAGATGGTGGTCTCGCATCCGGGGTTGTTCGAAAAGCAAAAGTTATCCACAGGGTTGACCTGGAGTTTTGCAACTAGAGTCGAACAGAGGGGCGAATGTGAGCAAACCTTCCAGGGGTATGGTTCGTCCTATGTGAAAGAGTGTTCTATACAACCAAACAAAGCACTCACTGAAAGCCAGCACAATGACTACAGCGAGACCACCCGAAGATAGAAAGACTGACAGCCCTCCGAACGAACATCACACCGATTCCAATAGCACGACCAATAATCAGCCCGAGAAGGAAGGAGCCCGTTCCAAGAAACCCGCCTGCTTCGCCACTGAGAACTTCGACAATGCGACGTGCCGCGCCGCGTTGGCCATCCGTGAGGCACAGACCAAGATTTTCGCACCCTATTCCGAGCCCGGTTATGGGTTCTGCTCTAAGGACCACGACCGCGAAGTTGTTCAGGTTTGCACCCAGACCGGAATGACGAAGCCGCAGGTAGACAACGCGATCACCGCGTATATGTGCCTGCGCAATCTGCCCAAGCTCCGCGCCCTCCAATTCGAGCATTACCGTCTCGATCTCGAGCGGGTCAATGCTATCGCCAACGGCCTCGCGGATCTGGGCAACAACGTGTCGGACGAGGTGTACGCGAAGTTCGACGACATGCTCACGGCCCTGTTCACGCCGGAGAAGATGAACCAGCAGCTGCCCACGAAGAAAGCGATCACGCACCGCATCAATTCGATGATCGCCAACTTCGATTCCACCGCCGCGTACGACGAGAAGAAGCGTAAGGACCGGGAAGAGAAGAAGGAACCTTTCGGGCCGGGTGAAGGAGAGATCTCCTTCTCCGTGCCCCCTTCCGGTTCCGGCGACCCCAGCAACGCGTACATGAATATCACGGGCGACAAGGTGGAAGTCGCCGCTATGCGCGCCGAGCTCAACGCCATCGCGCGTGAAAATGGCGTCGATCAGTGGGACGCACTGCGTCTGCTCATCTTCGACAAGGTTCGTTCCACGTCGGCCACCATCTACGGTTATGCGCCGATGAAGAACGGAATGCCTGATCCGTCGAAGTCTGCATTCCTGCCCGGATTCGGTTGGACTACCGGTGCCGGCACGGAAGCCTTCCACGAGATGGCCGACAAGATCATCGACCTCGAAGAATACAAGGACCACGCAGTCGCCGGTTATATCGCGCCCGACAAAGTCAAGGCGTACGTTCGCGGCCGCGATGGCACCTGCATCTTCCCGGGTTGTCACCGTTCGGCGTGGAGCTGCCAGCTCGACCACCGCATCCCCTACGACGAAGGCGGCCAGACCACTGCAGCGAATCTCTACTGCCTGTGCGCTCACCACCACAACATCAAGACCGATCGCCGTGCTTTCTACGTGCCCGATCCGGTCACCGGCGAAATCATCTGGCTCTTCGACGATGGAACCTACGCCCGCACCGAACCCGCCGGATTCATCGGCACCCAGGTCACCCCGACTGCACCGCGCTGGCGCGCTTCCACCGCGGACATCGAGCACCGCAAGCGTAAAAAGGCCCATTTTCTCGCGAAAGGGCACACGCTTATCGACGCGTACGAGGCAGGCCTCCCCCGCCCCACCAACGACGAACCCGATTCTGGCGCAGAATCCGGTACCGATTCTGAGGAACTCTCCCCGATCACCTACGAGGAGACGCTCGAAGCGATCGCCGAACTCGAAAAGGAATTCAACATGGAATTCCCGTTCCGTCCGGAGCCTCCCGAAGATGAAGCCGAGGAGGTGAATGGACAATCACCGGAAAACGGGCAGAAAAATGGGGCAGAAAAGCACCGGGGATGTCAGCTCCCCGAGGAACCGCCGTTCTAGAGATCCCTCACCGCGGCGCACAACTCGGGGTCGGTGATATAACCCTGTTCGCATCCGTACTGGGTCTGCAGCTCACCCGAGGATGGGTTCGGGTTTCCCTGCTCATCGTGACCGTAACCGCATTCCGCGGCACCGCCGGTGCATTCTGGTTCAGCAGGTGCAGCCGGAGGAGCTGCGGGAGCTTCCGGGGCTGCTGGTTGCTCAGATTGTGCCGGTCGCTTTGGTTGTTCCGGCTGCTCGGGTTGTGCGGATTCTTCCTCAAAATCGCCACATCGGCGGGTGTCGGTGACGGTGCTGCCGTCGGCAAGCTGCGCGGTGTCCTTCTTCTCGCACTTCACGAAGGACGGCCCAGACTCGATCGTTGTCGTTCCTGCAGCTTCTGTGTTGGCGGCGGGGCTTGGGCTCGCGGTGGAGCTATGCTCCGTGAGGGTTGGTTCATCAATGTCGTCGGAAAATTGGCTGCAACCAGTGAGAGAGGCAGCCGCCAAGATAATTCCGGCCAAAATCTTTGTGGACTGTCGCACCATGATCTTCTACTCCTGCTTCGAGGGTCTTAGTTCGGGTCGGGGGATGTTGGGCGATCGGGAATGTCCGGGAAAATGGCTTGGGCTTCTGCCCACAGTCCATCGAAAGCGCTTTTCTCGAGCATGTGGTGCTCGATGTCCTCGAATTGGCCGAGCTGGTCTGGGTGTGGCACGACATCGAGGGGTTTGTTAGCACTGCCGTAGACCGTGCCCTCAGTGTATGTGCCGACGATGGAATTGTCAGGGGTCAATTCGATCATCCTGACCATGCGGCAGTGAGTGCGGGTGTCGTCGAGTTCAGCTAGCTCGGCGACATTCACCAGCCCGGACCCGTCTGGGGTGGTGAAAATTGTCTTCACGAAGAGGCGCATGGGATTTTCGCTGATTTTCTTGCTCCTATTGCTACTCGTTGCTGCCGCCAGCGACGACAGTGTCGCCTTCCTCGCGGACGGGGACGGTGGTCATGCCTGTTGCAGCCGGTCCGGAGACGGGATCGCCGGTCGCGATATTGAACACCGAGCCGTGAGACGGGCACCGCACTGTATCGCCGTCGACTTGCGTGATCGGGTTGCCCTGGTGCGGGCATTTAGCGGAGTAGGCGACGAACTCGCCCTCGGTGGGTTGGGCGATGATGAGGTTGTCCACGATCACCGCGCTACCGACAGGAACCTCCGTGGCGGCGACCTCCGCGGACGGGGCTTTGCCGCAAGCGGCGAGGAATGCGCCGGCGAAGGTGGTCGCGGTGCCGAGCAGGAATGTGCGGCGGGAACAGGAGAACTCAGTCATGCTTTGATCGTAGCTTGCTTCATGGTGCTGACGTACTCGCTTAGCTCGTCTTTCAGGACATCGATATCGCGGATGGTGCCGGGATTCGGGTGCGCATAATCGACGTGGGCGTCGATGATCTTCGCGATAGCAGAGCCGGTGATCGCGCCGGCGGCGCCAGCGGCAACGGCGTCGGCCACGTGCTGCGGGGTAGAAATACCGAATCCGAGAAGGACGGGGGCGCCGTTGTAGGAGGCGATGTTGGAGACGACGTCGGCAAGCCCTTGCGTCTGGGATTCGCGCTCGGCACCGGTGACGCCATCGCGGGAGACGGCGTAGATGTATCCGCGGGAGTTCGCGGCAACGTCCTCGAGGACTTCGGGGCGGGCCTGAGCGGGGGCGATGAAGACGGGGTCGATACCGGCTCCGGTCGCGGCCTCGATGAAGGGAGCGCCCTCGCGGACCGGAACATCGGGAATCAACACGGCATCGGCGCCGGCTTCGTGCAGTTCAGAGTAGAATTTCTCGAGTCCGCGAACGTAGGGCACATTCGCGTAGACGAGCATGCCGATCGGAACATTCGGGTATCGGCGGCGGATCTCACGGATCTGGTCCAAGCACTTATCGACGGTGGCGCCCCCGTCCAACGCCCGCAAGTGCGATTTCTGGATGGTCGGGCCGTCGGCTGCGGGGTCGGAGAAGGGAATGCCGAGCTCGAGGGCGTCGGCGCCGGCGTCGATAAGCGTGCTGATGATGTCTACGGCATCTTCGGCGGAGGGGTCTCCGAGCATGACGAAGGGGACGAATGCGCCTTCGTGTTTGGCGTCGAGGTCCGCGAAAAGGGTGGCAAAGCGGGACATTATTTCTCCTCCGAGTTGTTCAGGACGTACTCCGGGTGCTCCTCGAGTGTCTGCTGGACGTGGGCGATGTCCTTGTCGCCGCGGCCGGACAGGGAGACGAGGATGGTCGTCGACGTGCTGGTGTCGCGGGCTTCCTCGGCGCGGCGCAATGCGTACGCGAGCGCGTGTGAGGACTCGAGGGCGGGAATGATGCCCTCGTGACGGGAGAGCTGCTGGAACGCGCGGAGTGCCTCGCCGTCGGTGACGGGCGCATACGTCGCGCGGCCGGACTTGGCCAGGTGTGCGTGCTGCGGACCGACGGCCGGGTAATCGAGCCCCGCCGAAATCGAATAGGACTCCTCGATCTGGCCGTCGGCATCGCGCATGAGGTAGGACTTCGTCCCGTGCAGAATACCCACTGTACCTGCGGCGATGGCGGCACCGTGCTTGCCGGATTCCATGCCCTCGCCTCCGGGCTCGGCGCCGACGAGCTCCACTGACTCGTCGTCGATGAAGTCAGCGAACATACCGATGGCGTTGGATCCGCCGCCGACGCAGGCGACGACCACGTCGGGAAGCGCTCCCGTGCGCTCGGCGAGCTGTGCTTTAGCCTCCTCGGAAATGACCTTGTGGAATTCGCGAACGATAGTCGGGAATGGGTGCGGCCCCGCGGCGGTGCCGAGCAGGTAGTGCGATTCGTGGAAGGTAGCGGTCCAATCGCGCAGGGCTTCGTTGACCGCATCCTTGAGGGTCCCGGAGCCAGAATCGACACCGATCACCTCCGCGCCCATGAGCCGCATGCGGTAGACATTCGGCGCCTGGCGTTCCATGTCCTTTGCGCCCATGTAAATTACGCAATCAAGGTCCATCAACGCACACGCGAGTGCGGTCGCGGTGCCATGTTGACCGGCACCGGTCTCGGCGATGATGCGCTTCTTCCCCATCTTCTTCGCCAGCAACGCCTGACCGATGACCTGGTTGGTTTTGTGGGCACCGCCGTGAACGAGGTCCTCGCGCTTGAGGAAGATACGCGCGAAATCGTTACCCTTGGTCAGGTTCTTCGCTTCGGTGAGCGGAGTCGGGCGGCCGAGATAGTCGCGGAGCAAAGCGCGGTACTCGTCCATGAACTGCTCGTCATTCCAGGCGTCGACGAATGCTTTTTCAAGTTGGTCGAGCGCCGGGAGCAGCGATTCGGCGACGAACTGTCCGCCGAATTCACCGAAATACGCCGGCAGAATCGTGCGTCCCCCGTTGCGTGTGTCTGTGGAGTCAGTCATGAAGAGTCCTTGGTAGTTGGAAGTCTTTATTGAGCGTTAATCAGTAATGGAAATTGCGGATCCGGTCGAAGGTTACGCGCAGTGCGCCGGCGTCTTTCGCGCCAGCCCAGGTGCCTGCGCCCGCGGGATATTCGACGCCCGAGTTGAGGTCGAGGCCGAGGCATCCAACGTTAAGGGCCTCGTCGACATTTTCCGGCCCCAATCCCCCGGCGAGGAGGGAGCGGCCCCGTACGTCATCGGGAATCGTGGACCAATCGAATCCAGTCCCGGATCCGCCGTCCTTCGCATCGAGAACGAGCTTATCGACGTCCCCTGCCAGACCCTTTGCCACCGCCGGCCCGTCGGGATCTGACATTGATACTGCGCGCCAGATCTCAATATCCGGGTCGAGGGCACGGACGCTGTCGCGGATCTTCGCGATCAGGTCACGCTCGGCGTCGAGCGAGCCTTGGTACGGCGAGTGGATTTGCACGGCGCGAATCCCTGGAAATACCAGCTCGTCCCAGCCGTCGGTGCGACGGCTGACGGAGACGTAGTGGAGCCCGGGCTCGTGAGCAATGATGTTTTTCGCTGTTTCACGTGAAACATTGCGCGGGCTGTTTTCCTCGAAGATGAGCCCGCCATACACTGCGCCGGCGGCACGGGCAGTCTGTGCGGCGGTGTGAGAAGTCAGGCCGCAGACCTTATTTGGGCCGTAGACAAGCATGCGTGCTGCCCAGTCGATATCTGGTGTGCCTGTGAGGTGGGACCCAACGAGGAAGCCATCGGAGTGACCGCCGAGTCGCCGGACGGTTTCGACATCCCGAATGCCCGATTCGGAAACAATCAGGGCACCTTCGGGAGCGAGTGGTGCGAGCCGGGCAGAGCGTTCGAGGTCGATTGTCAGGTCGTGCAGGTTTCGGTGATTGATTCCGAAGATCTTTGCGCCGAGCTTGGTCGCGCGGGCTGCCTCATCTTCGTCGATCACCTCAGTGAGAACGTCGAGGCCGAGTCGGTCAGCTTCGGCAGAAAGGGAAGCATACTCATCGTCACCGAGGACGCTGAGCATGAGGAGGATCGCGTCGGCGCCGAAATAGCGGGCGGAGTGAATCTGGACCGGGTCAACAATGAAGTCCTTGCACAGAACGGGAAGATGGGTGGTCGCGGCGACGGTGGCTAGGTGGTCGTAGTCTCCCCCGAATCGCTCCGGTTCGCAGAGAACGGAAATGCCGGCGGCATAGCGAGAGTAGATGGAAGCGATCTCCCCCGGTTCGTAGTGCTCGCGAATCATGCCGAGCGACGGCGATGAGGACTTGCATTCCATGATGAAGCGAGTTCCGGGCCGTGCCAGCGAATCGTAGAGGGAGCGCTCGGAGCGCGGCAGGCTTGCCGGGTCCACATGGGAGATGCGAGCCTTAATTTCGTCAATGTGACGTTTTCGTGCGGTGACTATGTCCCCAAGGACTGTCGGTAAGCCGGCAGGCGGAGCTGTATCGGATAAGCGCTGGTCAGAGGCATGTTTATTAGCCACTGTAATCAGCTCCTTCGTGGGTGGAGAGCCACTGGGCGACGGAGCCGTCGATAAGCAATTTTTGGGCGCGTGCGACGCCGTCGGCAATCGTGGGGTCGGTGCCGTAGAGGTAGAAAATGGCGCCGGCGGTCGCGGCAACTGCATCGCGGTGCGCATCGGGGGCGGTGTTGTCGAAAATGGCGCGGATGGCCGTGGCATTCTCCTTGCCGTCGCCGCCTTCGAGCTCTTCAAGCGAATAGGTGGGAAGACCCATGTCTTCGGGAGTGATGGTGTAGTGCTCGATATTTCCCTCACGGTCGAGCTCCCACACGAGGGTATCGCCGTGGACGGCGAGCTCGTCGGTTCCGGCGCCGTGGACGATCATGGCGCGGCCGCGTCCCAGTTCGCGCATGGTCTCAGCGATGGTCTGTCCGAGAGCGGGGTTGGCGATGCCCATAATCTGGTACTCCGGGCGACCGGGCGAGAGCAGCGGACCGAGGGTGTTGAACAAAGTAGGGATACCCAAGGATTTGCGCACGGGCTGCACGTGAGCGATGGCCGGGTTGTACGCGGGGGCGAAGAGGAACGTGAAATTGGATGCCTCGAATTGGCGGACGGCGCGCTCGGGATCCAAGTCGAGCGGGATATTCAGTGCCTCGAGCACGTCGGCAGACCCAGACTTGGAGGATACGGAGCGGTTTCCGCACTTGATCATCTTCACTCCCCCAGCGGCGGCGACGAGGGAGGCGGCGGTGGTGATGTTGATAGTGTTCTTGCCGTCGCCGCCCGTTCCGGCGGTGTCCATGAGCCCCTCGCCGGTGATCGGGAAAGGTCGGCCAGCGGCCAGGAAAGCCTTCGCGGCGCCTGCAATATCCGCGAATGTCTCGCCGCGGGTGCGCACTGTGGCGAGTAGTGCGGCGATGTGGACATCGTCGTAATCGCCTACGGTCAGCGGAACGAATGCTTCAGTCGCCTCCTCGAGAGTCGGCGTTTTGTTGTCGAGGAATGCGCGGAGCGTATCGAGTGAAGAACTGCTAGCCATTGAAATCACCTTTCTTGGAGTGGGCCAATAGTTGGTCCACGCACCGTTGCAAAATCACCGGTCCTTGAGGCGTGAGAATCGATTCCGGATGGAATTGAAGGCCGATAGACATGCCGTCGGTGCTTTCGGCAGCCATGACTACGTCGCCGATCTTGGCGGGCACACGTGCGAGAGCAACGAGTCCCTGGGGCACATCAACGGTTCCGAGGGAGTGGTAGCGAGCCACTGGGACGAGGCGTCCGGGAGTGTCGCGGTATTGGGGGCCGGAGTCGGTGGTGAGGCCGTCGAAAAGCGGATGCCCAATGCCCTCTTCCGTGAGTTGCATGGCTTCGCTAATTCCGTGGACTGGTCCGCACGGTGAAACGCGGCCGCCGAAATGCTCGATGAGGGCCTGGTAGCCGAGGCAAATGCCGAGGATTGGGATCTCGCCGTGAATGCGCTCGATGAGTTCCATCATGCAGCCAGCGTCGGCGGGATAACCGGGGCCGGGCGAGAGGATGATGATGTCGGGTTCCGCGGCGAGGATGCGGTCGACGGTGACGGTGTTGCGGAAGACGGTGAATTCGACGTCGGGCAGCGTAGACAGCGCGTCGACGAGGTTGTAGACGAAGGAATCACGGTTATCCAGTAGGACGATGCGCGCGGTCATCGGTTCACCTCCACGTCTTGGCCGGATGCCATCGCAATGGCGTTGAGTACGGCGTAGGCCTTGTGGAGAGTCTCGTCGGCCTCGGATTGGGGGACGGAATCGCGCACAACTCCGGCACCGGCTTGAACGGTGGCCACCCCGCCGTGGACATAGGCGGAACGGATCACAATGCAGGTGTCGAATTCGCCGTCGCCACGCAGATACCCGACCGCGCCGCCGTAGGAACCGCGACGGACTCCCTCAAGCTCGCGGAGCAATTCCGTGGCGCGTAGCTTCGGTGCGCCGGTCAGGGTGCCCATATTCATCGAGGCGCGATACGCATCGAGGGCATCGAGATCGTCGGCGAGTGTCGCGGTCACGCGGGAAACGAGGTGCATGACGCGCGAATAACGGTCGACCTGCAGTAGATCGCGGACTTGCCGGGTGCCGGGCACGGCGACGCGGGCGAGGTCATTGCGGGCGAGATCGACGAGCATGGTGTGTTCCGCGATCTCTTTCGCGTCGGTGCGCAGCTCGAGCTCCATGCGGGTATCTAGCTCATGGGTCTCGCCGCGCGGGCGGGTTCCGGCGATCGGGTAAAGCTGAACCTCGCGGGATGCGGCATCGAATTTCAGATTCGACTCGGGCGATGCGCCGAACAGTTCGTACGGCTCCCCGTTGCGGTCGAGTCCACGCACGTAGAACATGTACGGCGACGGGTTCGTCTCGCGCAAACACTGGTACGCGGCGAAAGCATCGGGACAATCCGCAGTGAACGCGCGCGCAGGAACCACCTGATAAATATCGCCGTTATAGATATTGTCTTTCAGCTTGTCCACGTCGCGGCGGAACTCGGCATCGTCCACGCTCGCCTCAACGCGCAAAGCTCCTTGCGCGGGGGAAGGGCGGGGCGCGGGGTGCTCGGCGTCGTCGATAAGCGCGGCGAAAGTGCGCATTCGCTTATCGACGTCTCCCCTGCCCCCGTCCACTCCTGTCAGCCGTGCAGTGCTCGCGCGGTGGTCGATCGTGAGGACGATGTCCGCGAGAATGAACTGGTAGTCGGGGTAGGTATTCGTGCTGTCCCGGACCTCCGGGAGCTCCTCGAATGTGGCGAGGTAGTCGAATGCGAAACCGCCCACGAGCATGGGCAACGTCGCGTGCTCGGTGTCGGTGTAGCCGGCGTCGAAGGTGAGCGCGCGCAGAACGTCCGCTGAACTCGGGGCGGTGAGTCGGTCGCGTTCGTCGGCTGCGTCCGGTCGCGGGAAGCTGAACGTGCGCTCGCCCGTCGCGTACTCGGCCAGCTGGTCGTGGAGACGGTCGGCGATGGCCTCCCCGTCGGGGCTGAGCACGTCGACCGTGACGGAAGGGCCGTTGCACGTGACACGCAGCGAGGCGCCGAGCACCGCGACTGACTGCAGACCGGATTTCGTGGTGATGTCGGCGCTTTCCAGCAGCACCACATCCGTCATATCCGTTCCGCCGATGCTGGCGAACAGGCTCGACGCATCGGCGTGGTAGCGCACCTCGCGGTGCGTGACCTGCGCGCGGAACTCGCTCACGGCTGGCCTCCTTTCTGAAATGAGAGACTACCTGTCGTCCGCCCGCCGGGCGGCGTTTCGGAGAGCTCCGAGATCGACTTGCGGTGCCGGTTCGGAATCGGCCTCCGCTTCGCCTTCCTTGGCCTGGCTGAAGACTCGCGCCGCATGTGCCCCCTGGTTGCCCGCTGCGGCGATGGCGGCGATGGCAATGAGCGCGAGAACGATCGGACCTGCCCACAGCCATCCTTCGGCGATGAATGCAAATGCGGCGCCGAATGCGAGGGCCAGTCCGCCGAGAATCAAATACGGGCCGACGACCTTGTGCGCCTGGACCCAAATCTCTTCGTCCTTGCGCACCTCCGGCACGTGGAGTCCGATCACGTTATTGCCGGGCAAACGCCCCAGCGCAGCAAGCAGACCCGGGATGAGGAGTGCGAGCGCAAAGACAATGAAAACAACACCGATAACCACGCCAGTCATAATTCTCAATTCTACTTTCCGCATGCTCCCAGGCAGACAACAGGGGTCCAGGGGAAACAGCGGATTTCCTCTGGGAGAAGGTGTCGTGAAGAATAGTAATTAATAAGGTGCAGTGCCGCCTTATTCATTTCCCGTACCTACGTCTGGTCGTCAGGGCCAGGCTCTCCGAGCAAAGGGTAAAACATGAACACCAAGTCGATCACGAGGTCGCTGTTGTTCTGGATCGTCGTGGCCATCGTGCTCGGCATCAGCTGCAGCTTCTTCTTTCCAGAGTGGCTCGCCCGCATCTTCATCACATTCAATGGGCTCTTCGCCAATTTCCTGGGCTTCTTCGTCCCGGTCCTTATTTTCGCGCTGATCACTCCCGCGATTGCGGGTCTCGGTCGCGGCGCGGGCAAGTGGCTGGGAATCACCGCAGGCATCGCCTACAGCTCGACCGTGATCTCCGGTGTGATCGCCTGGGGTCTGTCCGCGTTTCTGTACCCGTGGCTGCTCGGCGACCAGACGCTCGTCACCGATGTCGACGATGTCGACGCCGGGGGCCTCTCCCCCTTCTTCGAGGTTGAGATCCCGGCTCCATTCGAAGTGATGACTGCACTGGTGCTCGCGTTCTGCATCGGCTTGGCAATGACGGCGGTCAAATCTGACACCATGTACAAAGTGGCCACGGAGCTCGAGGGCGCCATCATGAAGGTGGTCACATCGTTCGTGATTCCGCTGCTGCCGCTGTTCATCTTCGGCATCTTCCTGAACCTGGGCATGAACGAGAACATGGGCTCCACGATGGCCGCATTCGGCAAGGTGCTTTTGCTCTCCGTGGTCATGACGATCGTCCTGCTCGTTATCCAGTACCTCATCGCCGGTGCGGTCGCGGGTGTCAACCCGTTCACGGCCCTGCGCAATATGCTGCCGGCCTACTTCACCGCTCTGGGCACGTCCTCGTCTGCCGCGTCCATTCCGGTCACGCTGCGTTCCACGCTGAACAATAAGGTCGACGAGAATGTCGCCGGCTTCGTGGTTCCGCTCTGCGCGACGATCCACCTGTCCGGTTCCATGATGAAGATCGGCCTGTACGCCTTTGCGGTCATTTACATGGGCGGCCTCGATGTCCCGTGGAGTCTCTACCTCGGCTTCATTTTGCTGCTGGGCATCATGATGATCGCCGCGCCTGGTGTCCCTGGCGGCGCCATCATGGCCGCGACCGGCTTGCTCTCATCCATGCTCGGCTTCAACGACGAGATGGTCGCGCTCATGATCGCCGCTTACATCGTCGTCGACTCCTTCGGCACCGCAGCCAACGTGACGGGCGACGGCGCCATCGCGCTGGTGCTCAACCGCTTCGCGTCCGGCAAGATCGAAGGCCATAACGGGGGCGAGAGCAAGGAGCTTGACGACGCCACCGTGGCCTAGTCTTCCTCCCCCTCTCCCCCGCGAGCCCATGTTTCACGTGAAACATGGGCTGTTCTTTATGCTCTTTCCCTTGCCCCACGTGCTTCCATGGCGGCGCTATCATGTGGCCATGAACGGCAAGCAGATCATGGCAACTATCGGCATTGCGGCTGCATTGGCGGCCGGTGGAGCAGCTGCGGGGTACGCCACCACTGACATCCCTGAGGCGGACGAGGTCGCCGTCGAGCAGGGTGTCGCCCCGCAGGTGACTATTGACGATCCGGACGATGTGCTCTCTGCTGAGGATGAGGAGCGCATGATCAAGGATGCCGAGCGCCTCGACACCCCAGCCGTGGTCAAGGATCTCCACTACATGGTCTTCGCCACCAACCACGAGAATATTCTCGACACCGTTGAGGAATACGTCCGCGATACGTACCCAGAGATGATCGGCAACGCGGAAAACGAGGACAACCGTTTTGCCGACGGCACCATGATCATCGGTGTGGGACTCGACCCGCGTCGAGCTTTCGGATATTACGGCGATGATGTGGCCGCGCAGCTGAAGGTCGACCACGGTCAGCGTGATTACCTGGTACTCGACGCCATGAAACCGGGCGTCAGCGACAACAATATTCCTGCTGGCCTCTTTGCGGCTGCGAAAACCGCACTGGACACCGAAGCCGCTGCCAACTATTCGGTGGAGGATGCCAAAAGCTCGCGGGGTGACGCGATGTTCGGTCTCGGGTTCGGTGGCTTGGGCTTGGGCACCGCTGGTGCAGTGACCGGGTTCGGTATCTCGAACAGCCGCCGCAAGAAGATCGCCCAGGCGCGCAAGGATTACAACGCGGTGACGACGGAGTACGCATCGCTTGCCGGGCGTCTCAACGAGATCGATATTCGCGCCAATTCCGTCTCCTCGGCATTCGCCGATGCGGAGCTGCGCAAGCAGTGGGGCGAGGTGCGCGACACCTTCTTCGGTTATCACGAGGCGGTCAGCGGTGCCGGCGGCATTGGCGATATCAAGATCGACGACGACAAGGAGGCGCTGCGCAACCACAAGAAACTCCGCAAGGCAGCCGAGTCTGTCGAGCACGTCTCCAATGCCGAGGACAATATCAACCGCCTCTTCGAGATCGAGCAGGGCGATGCCGCGTCTCGTCGCACAGCGCTCACCGATCTCCGCGAGGACGTCATCATCGCCAAGCAGACGGTCAAAGATGGGCAGCTGAAGCGCGACCTCGAGCAGCTCGGCCACCGTATCGACCAGCTCGACCACAATCCGGGATCCCCCACGTTCGTCGAAGACTTCGTGCGCATCCTCGGTGACTACCGCCTGCTTCTGGACCAAGTGAAGAAGCGCGAATTCTCCGACGTCAAGGAATACGAGCCACTGCGCAAGCCCGCTATTTACGACAGCGGGTACAACTACTACGGCTACGTCCCGTTCGTGGTCATGAACGACTGGCACACGAGCAATGTGGAGACCCACCAATCGCAGACCTCGAGCAGCGGAACATCCGCCGGCGTTGCCTCCTCCGGCTTCTCCGCTGCGGGAAGCTCCTCGTCGTTCTAGTTTCGGACTAGAATTGAGTCATGGTCTCGGTTCTTTATGCCAGCTACTACGGCTCGACGAAGCAGTATGCTGACGCACTCGCCGCACGCTTCGGCGTGAGCGCGCAAGAGATCGGCGACAACAGTGCATCGCTTATCGACGGCTCAAGTGCCGACCCCGTTATCATCCTCTCCCCCATTCACGGGCCGACCCACCCGGGAGTGAAGCTCATCAAGAAGCTTCCCGATGCCGTGGTGACAAGCCGCCCCATTGCTCTCGCCACCGTCGGCATGACCCTCGAGCACGTCGCATACGACCAGGATCCGGTCGGCAAGCTCCTGGGCGATCGCGCGGGATACATTGACCGTTTCTACCTGCCCGGGCGACTGAACTATTCCGAGTTGAGCCGCAAGCACCGGGGCATGATGAAAAGCGTTGTATGGGGACTCAAAATAACGGGCGCGAAGGGCGAGAACGAGAAAATGATGGTCGACACGTTCGGCCAGGATGTGGACCGAGTCGACTTCAACAACCTCGCACCTGTTGCCGAGTGGGTGGGCAACAACACATAGTCTCCGGCGGGGATCGGGGTAGCGTAGAGGCATGAGCACCAACATCTTCTATGCCACCCTCTACGGATCCAACAAGCAGTACGCCGACGCACTCGCGGAGCGGCTTGGAGTCGAGGCCCACGAAATCGACGAGCAGAGTGCAGAGCTTATCGACGCCTCCTCCAATGACCCCATCGTCGTCTTCTCCCCCGTCCACGGCTCTTTCATCCGCGGCGCGAAATTCTTGAATGAGCTGGGCGCGGAGGTCGTTGAGAACCGCAAAGTGTGCCTCGCGGCAGTCGGCATGGCACTCGATGGCGTCAATGCGGAACTCGATCAGGCAGGCAATATCCTCGGCGACCTGGCCGACCAGGTGAAGCGCGTGTACCTTCCCGGTCGTATCAATTACTCCGAACTCGAGCCTGAGCACTACGCCATCCTCGAGTCCCGCATCGACAAGTTCAGGGAGAAGGACGAACCGTCGGCGAATGAGCAGATGCTGATCGACACCTTCGGCGAAGGAATCGACCGCGTTGATCTGAACCGGCTCGACGAGATCGTGGAGTGGCTCGACGGCTAAATCTCGCTTCCTCCCCCATCACGTGTTTCACGTGAAACAACCGCGGTGCCAGTTACGGTCCGCGGCTGTTTGCTGTTTGTGGATATCTGAACCAATTGATTGCGCCCAATATTGAGTGAACCACTCCAGCTGGAGCGTTTCACGTGAAACAGTGAGTTAGCTACTCGCCATGAAGTTGGGCAGGAACATGACCATGTCGGGCACGAAGAAGAGCAGGGTGGCGACGAGGAGGATCGCGAGAGCGAAAGGTGCGGCACCTACGAATACTTCTTCAACCCGAATGCGTACCGAGCGGGCGACGACGAAGACGTTGAGCCCGAGCGGCGGAGTGATCAAACCGATCTCCGCCATGAGGATCACCACGACGCCGAACCAGATGGGATCGAAACCGAGCGCCGTAACGACCGGGAGGGTGACGGGGACCGTCAGGGCGATGATGGCCATCTGGTCCATGAAGAATCCGAGGATCAGGTAACCGATGGCAATGAAGCCGACGACAACCAACGGGGCGACGGGAAGACCGGAAAGCGTATCGACGATCTTGTTGGTCGTTCGGGTTTCGATGATGAAGTGGCTGAATATGTGAGCGGCAAAGATGATCGAGAGGATCATCGTGGTGGATGACAGCGCCTCCTTGAAGGAATCGGAGACGTTCTTCCAGTTGATCTGCCGGCGGACACCCATGAGGAGGAATGCGCCGACGGCGCCGACGCCGGCTGCCTCAGTCGCGGTGGTGATGCCGAAGAACACAAGGCCGATGACGAGGAGGAAGAGAAAGAAGAGCGGCAGGACGTGCAGACTGGCGCTGATTTTCTCCGGGAAGGTGCTCCGTATGCCGGGAGGTGCCGATTTATTCTGCATCAGCATCGTCACCACGACAGCAAGGCACAGGGCCACAGCGACGAGCGTGCCAGGCACGAAACCAGCAACGAGGGTTTGACCGACGGGAAGGTCGGCGGTGATGGCGTAGAAGACAAGCAACACGCTCGGGGGAATCATTGCGGCGAGAGTGCCGGCTGCCGCCACTGCGCCTGAAGACAGGCGTGCGCTGTAACCCTGGTCGATGAGTTGCTGCGCGGAGGTGTGGGCCAGTGTGGCCGCAGAGGCGGTGGAGGAACCGGACACGCTCGCGAAGATGGCACCGGCTCCGATAGCTGCGAATGCGGTACCGCCGCGGATGCGTCCGATGATTACCTGGGCGGCGTCGAAGAGATCTTTGAGGTACCCGCTCTTCAGTACGAACTGGGCCATCAGGATGAACAGTGGAATGGCGGCGAGGGCGTTTTTGGAGATCGCGGACTGCGGGAGAGTTTGCACTGCCCCAAAGGTAAGCTCCCATCCCCCATGGATGATCAAGCCGACGAGGCCGCTGAAAATGATCGCGAATGTGATGGGAACGCGCAGCAGGATTAGACCGAGAAGAAGGACAGTGATTGCGAGAGCCAACACTTTTAAATCACCTCATTCGCGTCGGAAGGCACTGCCACACGATCCACATGGGGCTCGCTGTCGGGATCGGTGCCGAAGACGACATCAATCAATGCCACCACGAGGGAAGCCGCGACGCCCACGGGCATGAGGCTGTACGTGATCCAGGTCGGAATCGGAACTGCTGAGGACAACGGTGGCGGTTTCGCGCCGATCTGAAAGAAGTAGTATGCGGCGGCAACACCTGCGCAAATGAGAAAGACGGAGCCGAGGACCATCACCGTGTCGGACAGGCCGCGGCAGAATTTCCTTAAGCGTGGCCCGAGACGGTCGTAGACCAGTTCCGCACGCACATGAGCTCCCTCGTGGTACGCCCACGGCAAACCGAGGAAGACGATAGCGGGAAGCAGGAAAGACTCGATGAGAGAGATATTCCAGCCCAGCGGATTGCCGGAGATGTACCGCAGGGCTGCCTCTAAAGTCATGACGAGGGCGGCGATCGCTGTGCAAATGGAGGCGATCCAGACGGAGGCGCGGACAATGCCTTTGCGGATGGCCCGGATGACGGGCGGCTGGTTTCGAGTGATCACGGTGCTCATGAAAGCGCTCCTTCCTGCTTAGCGAGTTCTTCTTCGTAGGCTTCAAGCACTTCCGTTCCTGGCTTTCCTGCGTCATCCAAGGACTCGGCCCATGTGGTCTTGATGTCGGTCAAAAGCTCGTCCCACTGGGCGGTCTCTTCAGGGGTGAGAGGATGGAAAGTCATTCCTCCCTCCTCGAGGCTCGCCTTGAACTCATCGCGGGAATTCACGACGTTCTGGCAGAGAGACTCGTTCGCGTCATTGCCCGCAGCCAGGAGTTTCTCCTGCACTTCAGGGCTGAATTGCTGCCATTTCTCCTCGGAGATGACGAAAGGAATGCCGACAGCGCCGAGGTTGAGGCCTTCAGTGCTGTGCTTCGCCACGGTGCCGAGGTCATAGGAAGCGGCGCTCAAAAGAGAGAACGTGAGACCGTCGACAGTCTTGCGTGTGAGGGCTTCGTAAATGTCGCTCGCCGGCATACTCACAGCAGCTGCACCGAGCTGTGTTGTGGTCACGTCGAGAGAGCCGCCGGAGGAACGCAGGAGCAGGCCTTCGACATCCGCTGGCACGCGGATCTCTTTGTCCGTGGTCATGATTTCGTAATTCGGGACGATATTGACCCACAATGGCCGCATGCCGCGGGGGCCGTACTCTTCCTCGTAGAGCAGGCCGCCGGGTTGCAGCAGTTTCATCAGCGCCCGGGCAGCGACACAGGCGTTATTGGTTGTGCCGGGGAGATCAGACACACTGGTCAAGGGAAACTGATCTTCCAAATATGCAGCACTAGCTGGGGCGACATCAACGACATTGGTGCGGACCATATTCGCTAAATCGCGGGCATTGCCCATCTGCCCTGCTGGGAAATATTCGAATTCAAGGCCTTCCTGTTCCATGGCGTCCATGAAGATCGCGGTGCCGTGGACAGAGAAGGGGTGTTTTGGAGAGTAGCTGTCTGCGAGACGGATGATTTCCGTGCGTTCCGCGGGTGCCGAGCAGCCGGTGGCTACCACCCCTAAAGACAATAAGAAGCTGAGAACAATGGTTTTTCTACCGCGTACCGGTACCTGCATGACCCACCTTTAGTTAGTAGAGCAAAACGAAAGCGAGTGTGTCCGACATCATACTGCTGGGCAGAACGTGTCGTGGGTCATTTCAGGAAATGGTCCTGCGGAACACGGTCAGGGCAACTACTACACTGGCTAACCATGACTAGCGCTACTGGACCGGCGTTCCGCTACTCGGCGGGCATTGCCAACGAGATTGAACAGAAATGGCAGAAGTACTGGATCGATAACGGGACGTTCAACGCCCCGAACCCCGTCGGCCCTCTAGCGTCTGATTCAGATGCGAAGGAGCTGCCAGCGGACAAGCTCAACGTCCAGGACATGTTCCCCTACCCCTCCGGGGCAGGTCTGCATGTGGGACACCCGCTGGGCTACATCGCCACGGATGTCTTTGCGCGCTACAACCGAATGCTGGGCAAGAATGTTCTGCACACGCTCGGCTACGACGCCTTCGGGCTGCCGGCTGAGCAGTACGCCATCCAGACGGGCACGCACCCCCGGGCGACGACGATGGCGAATATCGAGAATATGACTCGCCAGCTCGACGCATTGGGGCTCGGGCACGACCGCCGACGCTCGGTCGCGACGACCGACCCGGAGTTCTACCGCTGGACGCAGTGGATCTTCCTGCAGATCTTCAATTCCTGGTTCGATGAGGAGCAGCAAAAGGCACGTCCGATTGCGGAGCTTATCGACGAGCTCGAGGCCGGAAAGCGCACCACTAAGGACGGCCGTGTGTACGCCGAGCTCGATCCGGCGGAGCAGCAGAAGGCTATCGACGAGTTCCGCCTCGTCTACCTCTCCGACTCCATGGTCAACTGGTGCCCAGGCCTGGGCACGGTGCTGGCCAACGAGGAGGTCACCGCCGAGGGCCGTTCTGAGCGCGGCAACTACCCCGTGTTCCGTAAGCGTCTGCGCCAGTGGATGATGCGCATCACCGCGTACTCGGACCGCTTGTTGGATGACCTCGAGGTGCTGGATTGGCCCGACAAGGTCAAGGCTATGCAGCGCAACTGGATCGGCCGGTCCCGCGGTGCGGAGGTGTCCTTCCAGTCGGATGCCGGTCCGATTGACGTGTTCACCACGCGACCGGACACCCTGTTCGGCGCCACATACATGGTGCTCGCGCCGGAGCACGAGCTGGTGGAGAAGCTGGTGGCGGATGCCTACCCGGCGGACGTCGATAAGCGATGGACCTATGGCGAAGCGACGCCGCAGGCTGCTGTGGACGCATATAAGCGCGCGATCGCGGCGAAATCTGATGTTGAGCGCCAGGAGAACAAGGAGAAGACCGGTGTTTTCTTGGGTGCATATGCCACGAATCCGGTGAACGGCAAGCAGGTGCCCGTCTTCATCGCGGATTATGTTTTGACTGGTTACGGCACTGGCGCGATCATGGCGGTGCCGGCGCACGACGAGCGCGATTATGAATTCGCGAATGTCTTCGGGCTGCCGATCGTGCCGGTGCTGGATGGCGGCAATCTCGATGAGGCGGCGTTCACGGAGGACGGCCCGCACATCAACTCCGCGAATGACCGCGGTCTGGACCTGAACGGACTGGGCAAAGACGAGTCGATCGAGAAAGCCATTGCGTGGCTGGTTGCCGAAGGTGCTGGTGAGGAGCGGATTCAGTACAAGCTCCGCGATTGGCTGTTCGCGCGTCAGCGTTATTGGGGCGAGCCGTTCCCGATCGTCTACGACGAAAACGGCGTTGCCCACGCGCTGCCGGAGTCGATGCTGCCGGTCGAGCTGCCGGATGTGGAGGACTACAACCCGGTCTCCTTCGATCCGGATGACGCGGATTCGGAGCCCTCTCCCCCGCTGGCGAAGGCCACGGAGTGGGTGAATGTGACTCTCGATCTGGGCGACGGCGAGAAGCAGTACGCCCGTGACACGAACGTGATGCCGCAGTGGGCGGGTTCGTCCTGGTACCAGCTGCGCTACATCGACCCGACGAATGCGGAGAAATTCTGCGATATTGAAAATGAGCGGTACTGGACCGGCCCGCAGCCGGAGAAGCACGGCGCGAATGACCCGGGCGGTGTCGACCTTTATGTCGGTGGTGTCGAGCACGCTGTGCTGCACCTGCTGTACGCGCGCTTCTGGCACAAGGTGCTCTTCGACCTGGGCTTTGTGAGCTCGAAGGAGCCGTACCGACGCCTCTACAACCAGGGGTATATCCAGGCTTATGCCTACACGGATTCCCGTGGCGTGTACGTCCCGGCTGCCGAGGTCGAGGAGAAGGACGGGAAGTTCTTCCACAACGGTAAAGAGGTCAAGCAGGAGTACGGCAAGATGGGCAAGTCCCTGAAGAATGCCGTAGCTCCGGATGACATCGCGCAGGAGTTCGGCGCCGATACGCTGCGCGTGTACGAGATGTCGATGGGTCCGTTGGATACCTCGCGTCCGTGGGCCACGAAGGATGTCGTGGGTGCGCATCGCTTCCTGCAGCGCTTGTGGCGCTTGATCGTCAACGAGGAGACCAGCGAAGTCACCGTCAGCGATGAGCCGATGAGTGACGAGGATGCGAAGCAGCTCCACCGCACAATCGCGGGCGTGCGCGACGATTACGAGCACCTCCGCGATAACACGGTGGTCGCCAAACTCATTGAGTACGTCAACTATCTGACGAAGGCGCGCGAGCAGAAGAACGGCGGCAATGTTTCACGTGAAACAGTCGAACCGCTCGTGCAGATGGTCTCCCCCGTCGCCCCGCACATTGCGGAAGAGCTGTGGGCACGACTCGGCCACGGGGGCACGATCACGTTCGAGCCGTTTCCGACCTTCGATGAGAGCTTGCTTGTCGACGACACCGTCGAGATCCCTGTGCAGATCAACGGGAAGGTGCGGGCGCGCGTCGATGTTCCGGCGGAGGCAGCGAAGGACGAGATCGAAAGCATCGCGCTTGCCGACGAGCGCGTGGCAGGTTTGATCGAAGGAAAGAACCTGGTCAAGACCATCGTGGTGCCCGGCCGCATGGTGAACCTGGTGGTGAAATAAAAGAATGCGGGCGAAGCAGCGCGTGACCCGAGGTGCGGCCGTCGGTGCGCTACTCGCCTATTCAGGAGTGATCGTCTCACTGACGATGCTGAAGCAGTTCTTCCGCATCGGCTATTTGTGGGACCCGGCGAAGCAGCCCTTCGTCGGCCACTCATTCATCCCCTTCCATGAGGTCTTCACCGCATCTTCATGGTTCGCCCCATTGTTCGGGTATGGCGGAAATCTCGCGTTCTTCATTCCGATCGGGTTGCTGCTGTATGTGATTACCGATCGGGTGAAGTGGGCGACGATCATCGGTGGAGCATTCAGTCTGGCGATCGAAGCAACGCAGTTCTTCGCACAGCTCGGCTACACCGATGTGGATGACTTCATCATGAACACCCTCGGCGCGTTCGTGGGAGCGACGATTGCCCGGTGGTGCGGGCCGAAATTCCATCGCGTGTGGGTTGGGCTCACGTTCATTGCCGTAGCGGTGTTCATCGGCCTCGTTCTCGCTGGTGACAGTCTTGGGGATCCGAGCAAGGTGAAGGAGCTCTAGGGCATCTCTAGACTGTGGGCTATGAGCGAACGTGGCTGGTTTACCCGCACTGTGTTCCCTACCGGAACAGAGCCCGACCCGCGGTTCACCCTCGCTAATGAGCGGACATTTCTGGCGTGGACGCGCACGGCGCTCGCTTTTCTCGCGGGAGGAATCGCGCTCGAGGCTTTCGCTTTTCCCGATTTCGATGAAGCATGGCGTGGAGTCGCGGCCATCACTCTGATTCTCGTGGGTATGGCCATTGCGCTCGGTGCGGCAGTTCGGTGGATTCGTATTGAACGCTCGCTACGTCATGAGCGTCCGCTACCGGCCCCGGCGATCGTCCCGGTGCTGGGGTTGGGCATCGGATTGGCTAGCGTCATCGTCCTGATCGCATTCTTCTAGACTCTAAAGGGCGGGGGTGACATGAGAGATGGGGACGACCAATATTCCCGTCGCGGACGCCGGACTGCAGCCGGAAAGGACGGCGCTCGCCTGGACGCGCACGGCGCTAGCGATGATGGTGTGCTCGCTGACGCTGCTGCGCTGGTCGGATAATTATTCTGCTTTGGTGTTCGGAGCGATCGGATTGCTGGCGGTGCTCTCTCTACTGATCATCGGGCGCAATCGCGCAGGGTACAGAGCGGAAGCTCAAGGGATCAACGACGAGCAGGTCGATGCGAACGTTTTCGGCGTGTTCGGAATTACTTTAGGAATGGCAGTGCTCGGCGGACTGGGCTTGTACCTCGTGGTGGCGGGTTAGTCCAAGTCCAAAAGGATGGAGAGCACTCCCCTGCCGGGCTCGGTGAGCACCGGGTCAGTGGCGGTGGATGCGGGCTCGTAAATGCCGAGCGCAATGAGCAAATTCACCGTGAAAGACGGGTCTTTCGGTGGGGTGAGAAAGACAGGCGGGATGCCCAAGCCGGCCTTATTCGCAGCCCACGTGAGGACCTGTTCACCGTCGTCATCATGCTTCATGGCGCAGAAGCGGTAGAACTCTTCCTCGAACATATAAAGCACCGCTTCAGGGCTTGTGGCTAAGTCAAGAGCATCCTCATTCGCCTCGAGCATGCCGTCATTGGTGTCGAGTAGCTCGGCGAACTGCAGGAATGTCCGCAGGGCACCGAGGGCGGGAACGGCTTCTTCGCGGTGGTTGCCGGGGGCGACATTGAGGCTCAAGGCGTCGGAAAGCGAGCGCACGTCTGGTGAGCGCAACTTGCCGCGGGCCGTGAGGCGCACGGGTTCTTCGCAGTGGTAGATGAACGTCCGGATATTCGCGACGATGCGGGTGAACGGGTAGAGAGTGTCCTCCAATATTTCCGGGGTGCGGTCGGAGAAAAACTCGGAAAGTGCAGCGATCAGTGTCGGATTGCGCTCGGGATTCGGGTCGAGCGACAGGATCTGCTGCAGGTCAGGGCGCTCATCCATGAAGGAATCAAATTCGTTCGACATCTCCGGTGCACTAGGAGGGTCAGAGAAATCATCCGTGGCATCGAGAAAGAGACTCTCCGCGGTGAAAGCGATGCGTTCCGCAACAGTCGTGTGGTCCGCTTGGGAAAGGCGCTGGATGAGGCGCTCGGGGCTCATTACCGGCATGAAGCTCAACAGCAGCGGGGAGACCTTGATGTCGGGGCTCAGACCAGCGGACAGACGGCGAGCTTCGGTGTGAAAGGCCGTCATGAGTTCTGGGCCGCCGCACGGCTCGATGACATCGGGCCCCTGGACGTCGATAAGCATGGGCGAAGGAGTGTCAACGTCCGTGATGCCGAGGATCTCGAGCTTGATATTCCAGTTCGCGGATGTGTCGTAGACGTACGTGACTGAGTCCATGTCGCCGAGCGTGACATCGGCTTCATCGAGCTCGCCGTCGCTCGGATTCGGTGAATACAGAACCGGTTCCCCATCGCTGGTGCCCATGTAGAGATGCGTAGCCATGCCGGAAAAGCCGAAGGCGGCGTCGATGACGGGGGCGAATTCCCCGAGATGGACGTCGTCTTCGACATTGATCAGCCGCGAGATTTCCGGGCGTGATCCTTCGAGAGACATGAGCAGCGTGAGGATCATGGTTGTCAGCTTACGGCCCCATGAAACCGATTGCGGGGTGAAAACAGTGGACGATGTCTACTTCAGTCGACAATGCCGCCGAGGAGGACCGCCAAGGCCGGTTCATCGCCGGCGTTGATGATGTGGAGAGTCTTCACGCCTTTCTGGGTGAAACCAACAGTCTCAGGTGCCAAGGAAATATCTTCGAGGTACACGTCCCCGGTGATGTTCAAGACCGCGTGCGCGTAGTCCTGATTGACGACGAAGACGAATTCCTCGTGGGGGAGGATGCGCAATTCGGCGGCGATGACATCAGCACCGAGATCAACCGGGCCCGTTTGCCCGAAGAGGGATCCGGCGAAAACGCGGGCCTCGCCGGCGTCGGAAGTATTGAAGCCGGTGAGGGTGAACGAGTCCGGAATCTCCTGCTTGGAAGCTTGAGTCTCTCCATTATCGCCAGAGTCAAGGCTTAGCAGAACGCTGCGTCGCTCGGTGTTCTCTGCCCCGTGATAAAGCACTCCCGCATTCTCGCTATCGGAGAACTCCCATGTGATGGCGGTGGCACCGTCAGCGGGAAGAGTGCCGATGGAATGCCATGCACCCGGGCCGGTGTGCGGTTCGATGGGGAGCGGGCGGACATCAACGTCGGCCGCGCCGGGGCGACGTTCCTGCGGGGTGGTCATGAGCCAAAGGCTACATGAGCTAACGCAGGAGCGGGCGGGCGCGCAGGCTCAGCTCAGCGGAAGCGAGCGCACCCAGCACGGCGGTGACGAGGAGGGTGCCCGGGAGGAAACCGGCATCCACAGGCAGTGAGCCGAGGGCGGAGCCGCTGGCAATGCCGACCTGGAATGTCACCACATAGATCGACGATGCGCGGTTCTGGTTGGCATTGCCTGCGAAGAGGAAGACGGTCGTGGCCACGGTGGGAAGACCGCCACCGGCCAGGCCGAGAGAAGCGACGACGAGAACAGCGAGAATGAAGCCAGCAACATAGGAGCCGCTGCTGACTGCCAGAGCGAGCGCGCCAATGAGGCCAGCAAGAACAATCAAGCCAGTGCCGACGATATTCATGCGGATCATGCGCCGGTCCGCGCGACGGCCCGCGGAGATCACACCGACGATGCCGAACAGGCCGTAGGCGGCCAAACCGACAGCGACCAATTGCATTCCAGCGGTGTGCTGCAAAAACAGTCCCAGATAGGTGTAGGTGCAGAACAATGCCGTAATGACTAGCGCCAAATAGACCACCAGCGCCGGTAGGGCTGAGCGCTTCTGCTCCCCTTCTGGCTTACCGGCGGGCGGAATCGCGGGCATGGAAGGCAGGTAGAAGAACAACAGCGTGAATGCGAGCACGACAAAAGCCCCGAGAATCCACGTGGCGATACGCCAGCCGAAAGCGCCGCCGAGCATCGTTGTCAACGGCGAGCCAACCACGAGCGCCATCGTCGAGCCCAACGAGACGACGGCGACGCCCTTGCCGGTCATGCCCGCGGGAGCGAGACGTGCAGCCATTGGGTTGACCAAGGACCAGAACAGCCCGTGGGTCAACGCGGCACAAACACGGCCGATCACCAGCACCCAATAGGTTGAAGCGGTCGCCTGCAGCACGATGCCGCCGAGCAGAAAAATCAGCGTGGCTATGAACACCGGCTTGCGGTCCAACCGCCGGGTGACCTCCATCAGGGGGATCGTGACCACCGCGACGATGGAGGCGTATACCGTCATGAGCAAGCCCACCTGGCCCTCACTCACACCGAGGTCTCGAGCCATCGGGGTGATCAGACCGACGGCGAACATTTCAAATGTCACGTACACGAACGCCGCAAAGCCCATTGCGGACAGCGGCAGGTACGGGAATGCTGCTTTCGGGGTGGTAGTCACACCGTGTCACGCTAAACGTTTTCTATTCAAATGTCCCACTTGGGTGGTAAAACATTTAAGGATTAGCAGAAATACGGAGAGACGATGCCCTACCAACCCGCCCCATGGACGTCGAAGCACACGGGCCAGACCTACCCGACGATCACGCAGTACGACCAGAAACACCTCGTTCTCATGGTCTTCTTCATCATGCTGTGCGGGATCCTCGTCGTGGCGGTCAAGGAGCTGCCGGGTTCCGTGATCAAAGCGTCGCGCAAGGTTGCGGGCGCGATCATGGGGATCATCTCGGTGGCATATTTCCTGTGGGTGCTCAACCCGAAGCGTCTGGTGTGGGATGAGACGGCACCGTTCCACGTCACTGATGCGCTGCGTCTGATTACGCCGCTCGCGCTCGGAACGGGCAATCCGACGGCGACGGCGATCAGCTACTACTGGGGCCTCTTCCTCAACCCAATGGCGCTGTTCTTCCCGGACATGGCATTCGTGCAGGACAATAAAGTGCTGCAGGAGGTCGCGTACTGGTACTTCCACATGGCGGCCAGCGTCGTGCCGGTCGTGCTGACCTTCGGGCTGGGCTACCGTCCGAGCTGGAAGGACTGGCGCATGATCACGGGTGTGACGCTCGCCTGGGGTGCGTTTGCGGCGACGATGAATAAGTTCACCGGCGGCAACTACATGTTTGTCGCCGACCACCCGCGCGGCTGGTCTCCGCTGCAGCTTTTCGGGCGGTGGCCGTGGTACCTGGCCATTGTGGGACCGGGCGTGATCGGGGTCTTCGCTCTGCTTACCGCTGTGTGGAAGCTGCCGGCAGACCGCTGAACTGGTGCAGCTTCGCCGTCGCGGCAGGCACGGCTTGCGCGATGGCTAAGGCGCGGGCCGGTGCCTTGCCGAATTCGGTCTGCGCGGCAAGAGCGCTAGCTACAGCGTGAATGACAACGGGCTGAGTATCCAACAGGAAGGCATCGTTTCCCCAGCGTGCAGCCGCATGAGCAAGGTGTGCGCCGGTGATCCCGGAGAGCACGTCGCCGGAGCCGGGAGTCGCCGCCCACGAGGTTCCGGCATCGATGACGGAGTCCGTGGATTCATGGCGGGGGTTGGAGATGATCGTGGAGCGCCCCTTGCGCAGCACGATGCAGTTCAGGGATTCGGCCAGGGCGCGGGTCTCGGCTAAGCGGTCTGCGGGAGAGATTCCTTCCGCGTTGCGCAGACGGACGAATTCGCCGTCGTGAGGGGTCAGCACGGTCTGGGCGGCGCGGCCGCGGAGGAGTTCGCGCAATTCGGGGTCGAGGGAGATCAGGGTGAGGCCGTCGGCGTCGATAAGCAATGGCTCCTCGCGCCCGAGCAAGTACGCGAGCTCGCTGCGCGCCGTGCTGTCGGTGCCCGTGCCGGGGCCGAAGACCCACGCTTGGACGCGGCCGGCATCTTCGAGCTTTTGCGTGACGACGACCTCCGGTAGCGCCCGGACTACCTCATCCGCCTGGGGCCCGGCGTAGCGGACCATCGACGGGGAGGCATGAACGGCGCCGGCGGCGGTGAGGATTGCTGCGCCGGGATATGTGTCGCTGCCTGCGCGGATGCCCACGACACCACCGCTGTATTTGTCATCGTGGAAGCGCGGCTCCATGCTGGGCACATTGGTCGCGGTCAGCGGTGTGAGGCTGTCCGGCCACTGGTGGTCGCCCGGAACTGCGCGGTGGAGCATTGCGGCTGCGTCGAAGGGCGAGAGGTTATCGCTGATGGACTGGCCGTCGGCGAGGTGCGGGTCAGCGAGCAGCTGGATGCCGCATTCGGGGGCCAAGCCGTGGGCGACTCGCCAGCCGCCGAAAGTGACGGTGGCATCGGCGATGACGTGGAACTCGCCTGTTTCGCCCGTGTCTGCGTCGATGCCGGAAGGCACGTCGACGGCGAGCACGTGTGCGTACCAGTCAGCGAGTCCCTGGATGACCTGGCCGGTCTGCTCGTCGAGGCTGCCGGCGCCCCCAAGACCGGTGAGACCGTCAATAGCGAAGCGGTATTCGCGCACGCCGTCGGGCAATTCTGTGAGCACCGTGCCGCCGGCGTTGCGGAAGGCTTCCAGTGCCGGTTCGTGGGCGCTTCCCCACGCCAGCCACGCATCGACGGTGTGGCCGGCCAGGGCGAGCTCCGCACCGGCGTAGAGCGCATCACCGCCGTTTCCACCTTTGCCCACCAACAGGAGTGTCTTCCGGTTTCGGCGGAGATCCGCCAAGGGGTCGGGCCAGGCGAGCATCGCCTCGGCGGCTTCGAAAACAGCGTGAGCTGCGGATTTCATTAGCTCATCGGTGCTGACCTGCTCGTCCAGCAGGGGTTTTTCGGCTGCGCGGATTTGTTCGGCTGTGTACGCGTAAACCATGCTGCCCACGGTAGCGGGACAAGCTGTGAGCTACTGAATGATGCGCTTCTGACGTGCCGCGGCGATGGCGGCGGTGCGGTTGTCCACGCCGAGCTTGCTGTAGATGTGCACCAGGTGCGTCTTCACCGTCGCGGCGGAGATGAACAGCTGCGTGGCGATGTCCCGGTTGGACGCTCCGGTGGCCAGGGCTTCGAGGATCTCGATCTCGCGGGCGCTCAACGCCACATCGGGGCGGGTGAGGCGTTCGGCCAGCACATTCGCCACCTGCGGAGACAAGGTTCGCTCCCCCTTCGCGGCGGCGAGCACCGCGGCGCGGAGATTCTCTTCCGGTGCGTCTTTGAGCACGTAGCCCAGCGCTCCGGCCTCCATCGCACCGACGACATCGGCCTGGGTGTCGTATGTGGTCAGGATTAGTACGGGCGGGCCGCCGGCGGCCTGCAGTTTTTGAGCCACTTCGATGCCGGTCATGGTCGGCATTTGGATATCGGTGACGACCACATCGACGTCAGCGGGAAGATCGTCAATGGCGGTGCCGTCGGAGCCCTGGGCGACGACATCGATCTGACCGTCGCTCTCCAGCACGGCGGTAAGGCCGGCGCGGACGACGGGGTGGTCGTCGATAAGCATGATGCGGACCATTAGCCCTCCAGTGGGATTCGTGCCGCGAGCACGGTGCCGCGCGGCGAGCTTTCCAATTCGAGCGTGCCCCCGACCTCGGCGACGCGGGCTCGCAGGCCGGTCAGGCCGTGACCCTCGGGGCGCTTGACCCCCTCGCCGTCGTCGAACACATCCACGGTGGCGACATTACCGAGTTTCTCCACAGTGACCACCGCCTTGCCGGCATGCGAATGGCGGACGATATTGCTCACGCCTTCGCGCACGACGCGTTCCACGACATCCGCGGGCTCGCCCGTGATCTGGTCCGCGCCGGGTGCGACGAGGGTGAGGTCAAGCGGGGACTCGATCGCCTTTTGCCGATTGCGTGCCGACGCCGCGACCGCCTCCAGTCGCTCGCTCAGCGGGGCCGCTTCAGGTGAGTTCGCGGCGACGAAACGCCGGGCCTCCGACAAATTCTCGCTGGCGGTCTCCACGATCGTGCCGAGGATCTCTTCCGCCTTGTCCTTGCGCGCCGGGTCCCCGGACTCGAGGTGCCCGGTGGCGACCCGGCCGAAAAGAACAATGCTGCTCAAGCCCTGCGCCATCGTGTCGTGGACCTCGCGGGCCAGGCGCGTGCGCTCCTGGAGCGCGCCGGCTTGGTACTGGCTTTCGGCGAGCTCCATCTGCGTGGCCTCGAGCCGCGCGGCGATGAGCTTGTAGTGCTCCGCCTCCGCGCGCAGCGCCTGGTACGCGAAGCTGGCCACCACGGCGACGAGCGTGCCGATCGTCGGGCCGATGATGCCCCCGATGCCTGTCTCCGGCGCCATGACCGCCACAGTGAACGCCCCCGCTGCGAGCGACGCGGCGATTCCGACCGGTGCGGGCAAGAGGTAGCAGGCGAGCATGACCAGCGGGAACTCCAGCCACGCGAAGTCCGGTGAGGCCCACACCAACGCCACCCACAACGCGGCGATGACGGCCAGCCACGCCGCACCGGCACCCGTGCGGATATTCCGTCCGCGATGGTGCATGACCGTTCCCGCCAGATACAGCGCCGAAAAGAGCGCTACCAGGCAGATGGTCAGCGCCGGGACCCGCGAGTGCCGAACGCCGATAAGGCCCACGACGAGCAGCACCGCGACCAGCACGTGCAGGCTCACGCGGAGGAAAGCGAGGACATTATTGGTGGTCTTCACAGTTACTCACCGTATATCGCGAATCAACCGATCGGTTGACTGCTAAATCACCCGCTCACCCGATGTGGGATGACCTGCACAGACGTCAGAATTGAGTCATGTTTGTTGCACTGAGAGATTTACTGAATGCCAAAGGGCGCTTCGGTCTGATCGCCGGCGTGGTCGCTCTTGTGACGTTCCTCGTGGTCATGCTCACCGGCCTCACCGCCGGCCTGGGCAAGCAGAACACTTCTGCTCTCGAGGCCCTCGACCCCGCCGCCGTGACGTTCGACGACGCCGATAACCAGTCCTACACCACCTCCCGCATCGCGAAAGCCGATGAGGGAACCATCCCGCTGGGCACCGGCCAGACGTTGATGTCCCGCGACGACGGCTCGGAAGATTCTGTCGCCGTCCTGGGTCTGCCGTCCGGCACCGAGCTGCCCGGCGGCCAGGTCTTGGAGGATCACGCAATCGCGTCCGAGGGGCTCGAGCTTTTCGACGGCGAGTCCATCATCGTCGGCGGCGCCCCCGTCACGGTGAGCGAGCAGGCCGAAGATCTGTACTTCGCCCACTCCCCTGTCCTGTGGGTTCCGACCGAGACTTGGCAGGCCGCCATGCACACCGAGGCAGTGGGCACGGTCGAGCTTTCCGATAACGAAGACACCGCACCGGAGGGTTCCGTCTCCCTGAAGGACTCCTTCCAGGCTCTTCCCGCCTACTCCTCTGAGCAGGGCTCCCTGAAGATGATCCAGGGCTTCCTCTACCTCATCTCCGCGCTGGTCACCGTCGCCTTCCTGAGCGTGTGGACCGCGCAGCGCACCCGTGACCTGTCCATTCTCAAGGCCATCGGCGCATCCAACGGCTACCTGCTCAAGGACAGCATCGGTCAGGCCGCGCTCATTCTCGCGCTCGGCGCCCTGATCGGCACCGCCGCTGCTGCCGGCCTGGGCCTGCTGGCTTCCCAGGTCGCACCGTTCGTCCTGAACCCCGCCAGCGTGATCCTTCCGGCTCTGGCCATCTGGATCCTCGGCATGGGCGGCGCCGCACTGGCCACCCGTTCGATCTCCCGCGTTGACCCGCAACTTGCACTTGGAGGTGCAGCTTAAATGACGACCGCAACCAAGAACCGCACCACGACCCAGTCCACCAGCAGCGCAGCTCCGGCGCTGGCGATGCAGGATGTCACCGTCACCTTCCCGGACGGCGACGGCCGCATCACCGCACTGGATAACGCCACTCTGCAGGCTGACCCGTGCACCGTCACCTTCGTCGTCGGTCAGTCCGGCTCCGGCAAGTCCACCTTGCTGTCCGCGGCCGCCGGCTTGCTCACCCCAGACTCCGGCACCGTCACGGTCGCTGGTCAGCCGATCAGCGACGAGATCCGCCTCAACCACATCGGCATGGTCTTTCAACAGCCGAACCTCATCGCCTCGCTGACCGTGCGCGACCAGCTGCTGGTCACCGAGCACATCCGTGGCGTTCGCGGAAAGGAACTGCGCGCCAAGAAGTCCCATGCGGACGACCTGCTCGCACTCGTCGGACTCGAGGGCTTGGGCGACCGCCGCATGCAGCAGCTTTCCGGCGGCCAGCGCCAGCGCGTCGGTATCGCCCGCGCTCTGATGGGCGAGCCGAGCCTCCTGCTTGCCGACGAGCCCACCGCCGCCCTGGACACCAACCGTTCCCAGGAGATCATCACGCTGCTGCGCAACGTCACCGAGGAACTCGGCCCGGCCTGCCTCATCGTCACCCACGAGACCGAGCTGATCGAGCACGGCGACCGCGTCATCGAGGTCAGCGACGGTCATGTCACCGAGGGTTAGGCGGGCGACGCTAGGCGTTGTTCGGTGAGTCCAGTGGATTCTCCCAGGATCACTGTGCGTTTTCCTCGCGGTCCAGGATGTCAAGGACTTCGCCGATGTTTGTGCAGTCCACTTTCATTCCCATTGGGTAGGTGACCTGCACAAATTCGTCACGCTTTGGGGGCTGTTTCAGGCCAGCTCGAGCGAGGCCATGCGGAGTCCCTTCTTCCGCAATAACCGTAGGGGCGCCCGCCCGCGCTGTCATTGGGGAGAACTCCCCACGACGGAGCGGGACTAGAGCGTCACCCCGCTGAGACGAACATCGATGAGTTCATTGAGGACGCCATCGGCTTCTTGAGCGAGTGCGTCGTTTCCGTCAGGCTGCGCCCACTCGGCAAACTCGATCGGAATGTTCTCAAGAATTGCTTGGCGGGCGTGGCCGTCCGGCCCGTCCTCGACGAGTTCCTTGACGACCTCGGGACGACGCTCCACCCACTCAGCCAACCGACGATCGAGTTCGGGAATCCAGGCTGACCACGGCTCGGACTTCGCGAGTTCAGCAAGTCGCCCCGTCAATGGCGCCTCGGTGTTGAGCTTCGGATGCACCGTCGAACTCTCACGCGGCAGCCAGTCAGGCCAGTGCTGCTCGTCTCGCGGATACCATCCGCCCTTCATTTCATCGCGCCACGTGTCGTCGCTCGGCCGGATATCTGCAGCCGACGCCGGCGGCTCGAACGGCGCTCCGGGATGATCGCCCCAGTACGCACGCGTCGAATGCTCGCGTGTAAAGGTCATGCTGTGGCCGTCAAACTCACCCTGCAACAGAATCCACGCCCCCTTGCCGGGCCCCGATTCACGCCACCGAGCCTTGCTCGCAGCGCTCCGAAGCGCGGGCTTCACACGCTCCTGATGTTCGGTGCCGTCCGCGTCTGTCCACCATTGACGGCTCCAGACGACCGAGTTGCAGAGCGACAAGACACATCGCGCGGAGCTCGCCTCTGCTGGCAACGCTTCACGCCACAGTTCAGCAAACACGGCGTCATTGGCGCGCGGATCCTCGTTGACGTCCATTGATGGCAGTGCCCACACTGATGTCGCGTTCAGCCGCAAGTTTGCGGGCTGCCGCGTACGATTTCGTCGTCAAATCTGACCGTGAGCTTCACATCGTTTACGCTATCACCTGTGGTGACGCAGCTCAATAGCTAATTTATGGCGCAGATCTACTGGCACTCGGGGCACCAGTACAGTTTGCGGCCCTCGAGCACCCTCGTCTCGATGGGGGCGCCGCACACATAGCAGGGGTCGGTAGCGCGGCGGTAGACATAGACCTCGCCGCCGTGATCGTCCTTGCGGGGTGGGCGGTCCATCGCCTCGGGTGTGTGCTCGGGGCGGACTGTGTCAATGCGGCCGTGGTCGACGCCGTAAGCCATCAGCTCGGCCAGGTCGGTCCAGGTCGCGTCGAATTGCGCGCGGTCGAGCTGATTGCCGGGCAGAGCGGGGTCGATCCCCTGCCGGAACAGCACCTCCGCGCGGTAGATATTGCCCACGCCGGCAAAGAGCTTCTGGTCCATCAGCATCGAACCGATGGTGCGCTTCGAACGGTGGACGCGTTCCCACAGGGCCTCAGGCGGGTCCAGCTCGACGATCGGATCGAAGCCGGACTTATCGACGATCGCAGCCGCCTCCCCCGGCGTCATCAGCTCGCATTTCTGCGGGCCGCGCAGGTTGGCGGCTGTCTCGCCGTTGGAGATGTGCAGCCGCATCTGGCCCCACTCGTCGGCGGCGGGCTCGAAGCGCAAAGAACCGATCAGCCCGAGGTGGATATAGATCGTGTGCTCGGGTGCGTCCTGTTCGTGCCCGAAGGAGATGAACAGGTGCTTGCCGTGGGCGGAGGCTTCGAGGAGACGCGTGCCGTCGATAAGCGATGCTTCTGTTGCGAATCTCCCCTGTGGACTGGTCACCTCCACCGGGCCCGAGCGGAAGTCCGCGTTGAGCGTGCGGGCGAGGCGGTGGAGAACGTGACCTTCAGGCATTTAGCCGATTCTACTTAGGCTCGACCGGGGATGCGGAGACGACGACACCGTCGGAATCGGCGTAGACGTACTCGCCCGGCACGAAGTCGATGCCGCCCAGACGCAGCACGATATTCTCCTTGCCCACGCCGTCCTTCGCGGACTTGCGCGGGTTGGAGCCCAGCGCCTTGCAGCCGAAATTCATCTTGGCCACCTCGGCCGAATCGCGGATCGGGCCGTTGATGATCACGCCGGCCCAGCCGTTCTTCACGCCCGCTTCCGCGATCATGTCGCCCATGAGCGCGGTGTGCATGCTGGCGTGGCCGTCGACGACGAGCACCTTGCCCTCGCCCGGTGAGTTCAGCGTCTTCTTCACAAGGCCGTTGTCCTGGAAGCAGGAAATGGTGTGGATCTCGCCGCAGAAATCGACGGTGCCGCCGAAATTGCGGAACTGGATATCGCAGCTGCGCACCTCCGTGTCGTGGATATCGGCGATGTCGGCGGTGGGGATGAACTGAATGTCGGCCATGAGGGTGCTCTTTCGGTTCTACGGTGGTTGACGAGTTCCGAGTTTACGCACTAGAACTAGGGCGAGTTAGTCGAATTCGCCCCCTATTTGCTGGACGGGCTGGCCGTTTAGCGCCACGCTGCGCGCATTATTTCTTCATCGGAGAGATCAGCGTGGACACGGGCGGTGCGGGCACAATCTTCCGCGGTGATCTTCCTACGCGGAGCTGGCTCTACAGCGTCTTCGATCTTGCGACGCAGGTATTCGTTCCTAGACAGCCCAAGCTCGGTAGCTTCAGAATCCAGACGTTTCACGGCAGTGTCCGAAATGCCCCGGATCAAAATGTCCATGATCGCCTCCCTGGTGTCTGATATCACGATATCACTCCTAAGGCGACGAAAAACCCGCACTGCGCGGTGACAGTGCGGGTTTGATCAGTTCAAGCTAGTGCTTAGAACTGGCCCTCCTCGGTGGAGCCCTTCAGGGCGGTGGTGGAGGAGTTCGGGTCGACGGTGGTGGCGACGCGGTCGAAGTAGCCTGCGCCGACCTCGCGCTGGTGCTTCACAGCGGTGAAGCCGCGCTCGGAAGCAGCCTGGAACTCGCGGTTCTGCAGGTCGACGAATGCCGGCATGCCCTCGCGAGCGTAGCCGTGAGCCAGGTCGAACATGGAGTAGTTCAGGGCGTGGAAGCCAGCCAGGGTGATGAACTGGAACACGAAGCCCATCTTGCCCAGCTCCTTCTGGAACTTGGCGATCTCTTCCTCGTCCAGGTGGGAGGACCAGTTGAAGGACGGGGAGCAGTTGTAGGCCAGGAGCTGGTCCGGGAACTCTTCGCGGACACCCTCGGCGAACTTCTTAGCCAGCTCGAGGTCCGGAGTACCGGTCTCCATCCAGATCAGGTCGGCGTACGGAGCGTAGGACTTCGCACGGTCGATGCAGGGCTCGACGCCGTTCTTGACGTAGTAGTAGCCCTCAGCGGAGCGCTCACCGGTCAGGAACTTCGCGTCGCGCTCGTCGACGTCGGAGGTCAGCAGGGTTGCAGCCTCAGCATCGGTACGGCCGATGACCACGGTCGGGACGTTGAGAACGTCAGCTGCCAGACGGGCAGAGGACAGGGTACGGATGTGCTGCTGGGTCGGGATGAGGACCTTGCCACCCAGGTGGCCACACTTCTTCTCGGAAGCGAGCTGGTCCTCCCAGTGGGTACCAGCGGCACCGGCCTGGATCATTGCACGCTGCAGCTCGTAGACGTTCAGAGCGCCACCGAAGCCAGCCTCACCGTCAGCGACGATCGGGACGAGCCAGTTGACCACGGAGTCATCGCCCTCGACGCGGGAGATCTGGTCAGCGCGGGTCAGAGCGTTGTTGATGCGACGGACAACGTTCGGCACAGAGTTGGCCGGGTACAGGGACTGGTCCGGGTAGGTGTTGCCGGAAAGGTTAGCGTCACCAGCGACCTGCCAACCGGAGAGGTAGACAGCCTTCAGGCCAGCGCGAACCTGCTGCACAGCCTGGTTACCGGTCAGGGCGCCCAGAGCGTGGATGTAAGAACCGTCGCCCTTGGTGATGCCGTCCCAGAGGATCTCAGCGCCGCGACGTGCGAGGGTCTGCTCCTCGACGACGTTGCCCTGCAGCTCAGCAACCTGCTCTGCGGTGTAGTCGCGGGTTACGCCCTTCCAGCGGGGGTTCTCGTCCCAGTCCTTCTGGATTTCCTGAGCAGTACGAGCCTGTCCAGTGGTGGTCATAGTGCTTGTCCCCTTTCATTGGGTGTGTGATAGAAGGCTCTCACTCCAAAAAGTGAAGTGAGACACGCTCGTGGCGTTCATGCTTAGTATTCCCAAGCGCCACGTGAAACGTCAACAGAAACCCCCGGTTCCGGTTTTGGAGGGGGTGAGTTGACTAGAGGACATGAGCCTCACGCATGGCGAAAATCCCCCCAAATGGGACAGGGGACCGAAAAGGAAAAGCACTCAGTGCTGCATGAATGATCGGTTGAATTCAAAACCATGCGTCCAGCCGAGCGGACATGGCCGGGCATCTGGATTCACAATTTCGGGGGTAGTTATAGGGTCATCGAAATAGAAAGTTAACCGTCGGTGACAACAATCACTTAATCTTGAGGACAATGCTCACCTAACACCGCGGAGTCAATGTGGTGTCGGGCGCACTAAGGCACCTTTAGACTTGTGCCAAACATTTCAACTGGCTGAAAGGATCTCATTCGATGACTACGCCGCAATTTGAGGACCGCACCGAGCGTGTTGAAGCAGCTGGTCTTCAGGTCGAACGCCCGCTCTACGATTTTGTGACGGAGCAGCTTCTGCCGGAGATCAACATCGACGCCGAGAAGTTCTGGGCCGACGCTGCGAAGTTCTTCGCGGACCTGGCCCCGAAGAACAAGGCGCTGCTCGCACGCCGCGACGAACTGCAGCAGCAGCTGGACGAGCACTACCGCAACAACCCGGGCCAGCCGGATCCGGCACAGCACGAGGAGTACCTGCGTTCCATCGGTTACCTGGTGGATCAGCCGACGGACGGCGCGATCCGCACGGAGAACGTCGACGAGGAATTCGCCAACGTCGCCGGCCCGCAGCTGGTGGTGCCCATCACCAACGCCCGTTTCGCCATCAACGCCGCGAATGCTCGTTACGGCTCGCTGTACGACGCGCTGTACGGCACCGATGTCATCCCGACCGACGGTGGCGCTGAGCCGGGCAAGGGCTACAACCCGGTCCGCGGCGAGCGCGTGATCGAGTGGGCGCGCACATTCCTCGATGAGGCTGTCCCGCTCGAGGGCGCATCCCACGCCGATGTCGACTCTTACGAGGTCACCGAAGACGGCGCCCTGAAGGTCACCGCCGAGGGCAATGAGGTCGCGCTGAAGAACCCGGAGGCTTACCTCGGTTACCAGGGTGAGAAGAACGATCCGTCCGGCATCGTGCTGCGCAACAACAACCTGCACCTGATCATCCAGATCGACCGTGAGCACCCGGTGGGCAAGATCGACCGCGCTGGTGTTGCTGACGTCCTGCTCGAGTCTGCGGTCTCCGCGATCATGGACTTCGAGGACTCCGCAGCGGCTGTCGACGGCACGGACAAGGCCGCCGCGTACGCCACCTGGTTCGGCCTGAATAAGGGCGACATCTCCGAGACTGTGCAGAAGGGCGATAAGTCCTTCGAGCGCACCCAGGTCGATGACCTGACGTACACGACCAAGGACGGTGCCGAGGAAGCCCTGCACGGCCGCGTCATGATGCTGTGCCGCAATGTCGGTCACCTGATGACCAACCCGGCGATCCTGCTCGACGGTGAGGAGGTGCCGGAGGGTTTGCTTGACGGCCTGATCACTGTCGCAGCAGCCATCCCGGGGCTGCGCGAGGACAATCCGCACCGCAACTCCCGCGTTGGCTCTGTCTACGTGGTGAAGCCGAAGCAGCATGGCCCAGACGAGGTTGCATTCACCAACGAGATCTTCGACCGCGTCGAGGAGATCCTCGGCCTGCCGAAGAACACGGTGAAGGTCGGTGTCATGGACGAGGAGCTCCGCACCTCCGTCAACCTGGATGCTTGCATCATGGAGGCCGCCGATCGCCTCGTGTTCATCAACACCGGCTTCCTCGACCGCACGGGCGACGAGATCCACACCTCTATGCACGCCGGCCCGATGGTGCGCAAGGCAGACATGCAGACTGCGCCGTGGAAGCAGGCCTACGAGAATCACAATGTCGACGCAGGTCTCGCGCACGACCTTCCGGGTCGCGCCCAGATCGGTAAGGGCATGTGGGCTGAGACCGAGCACATGGCCAAGATGCTGGAGAAGAAGATCGGCCAGCCGCGCGAAGGCGCCAACACGGCATGGGTCCCCTCCCCGACCGGAGCGACCCTGCACGTGACGCACTACCACCAGGTGGATGTCCACGAGGTGCAAGACGAGCTGCGGGCAGCTGGCCGCCGAGATTCTTTGAAGGACCTGCTCACCGTCCCGGTCAACACCGCGGGCGACAACTGGTCCGACGAGGAAAAGGCGGAAGAGCTGGACAACAACTGCCAGTCGATCTTGGGCTACGTGGTCCGCTGGGTCGAGCAGGGTGTCGGTTGCTCCAAGGTGCCGGACATCCACGATGTCGACCTGATGGAGGACCGCGCGACGCTGCGCATTTCCTCCCAGATCCTGGCCAACTGGATCCTGCACGGTGTCGTCACCGAAGAGCAGGTGCTCGACTCGCTCGAGCGCATGGCAGTCAAGGTCGACGAGCAGAACGCCGGCGACCCGAACTACCGTCCGATGGCGAAGGATTACGACGCATCTATCGGCTTCCAGGCGGCAAAGGACCTCATCCTCAAGGGCACTGAGTCCCCGTCCGGTTACACCGAGCCGATCCTGCACGCGAAGCGCCGCGAGTTCAAAGCAGCTAACGGCATCGCTTAACAGCACGAACCGCTGCACGTAGAAGCGCATCATGCCCGCTTGGGCGTGGTGCGCTTCACCTATGCAGGCCTGCGAGCGTATTCTCGCTAGGGATCTACGCGAAGGAGATAGCCGGGAAGATGGTGTACCAAATCGGTTTCGACCGCGAGAAATACATCGACATGCAGTCGGAGCACATCTCGGAGCGTCGAAAAGCAATCGGCGGGAAGCTCTACCTCGAGATGGGCGGCAAGCTTTTCGACGACCACCATGCCTCCCGCGTGCTGCCCGGCTTCACGCCCGACAATAAGATCGCGATGCTCGAGCGCATCAAGGACGAGATCGAGATCATCGTGTGCGTCGGTGCGGGCGACCTCGTGCGGCAGAAAGTCCGCGCGGATCTGGGCATCACGTACGAAGACGAGGTTTTGAGGCTTATCGACGTCTTCCGTGAACGCGGATTCCTCGTCGACAATGTGGTGATCACGCAGTACGAGAGCGGAACTGAGCAGGCAGATGCATTCCGGGACAAGCTGGAACGCCTCGGTGTGACAGTGAGCCTGCACCACATCATTCCGGGATATCCGAACGATATTTCGCGGATCGTCTCCGAGGACGGCTTTGGCCGCAACGACTACGTAGAGACGTCCCGCGATGTCGTGGTGATGACCGCGCCGGGTCCGGGCTCCGGCAAGCTGGCGACGTGTCTCAGCCAGGTCTACCTGGATAATCAGCGTGGAATTGCAGCTGGCTACGCCAAATTCGAGACGTTCCCGATCTGGAACCTGCCGCTGTCCCACCCGGTGAACCTGGCGTACGAGGCGGCGACGGTGGATTTGGACGATATCAATGTCATCGACCAATACCACCTGGCGGCTTATGGCGAGCAGGTCTCGTCCTACAACCGCGATATCGAGGTCTTCCCGTTGCTCAAGGCCCTGTTGCGCGAGGCGACGGGAACTGAGCCGTACCAATCCCCCACTGACATGGGCGTGAATATGGCCGGCCACTGCATTTCCGACGATGAGGCGTGCCGGTACGCGGCGAACCAGGAGATCATCCGGCGCTTCTTGGCTGCGCAAGTGGATGCGCGCAGGGGCGATGTCGATCCGGCGGTCCCCGACCGCGCGGCGAATGTCATGCGCAAGGCGGGAATCTCCGTCGCTGACCGTCCGGTGGTCGCCCCGGCGCTCGCTGTGGCGGAAAAGACGGGCAATCCGGGTGCGGCGCTCGAGCTGCCCGACGGTGAGATCGTCACGGGCAAGACCTCGGACCTGTTGGGGCCGTCGGCGGCTGTGCTGCTCAACGCCTTGAAGAAGCTCGCGGGAATCGACGATGAAGTGCACCTACTCTCCCCCGATTCCATTGAGCCGATCCAGACGCTGAAGACCCGCTACTTGGGTTCGCGCAACCCCCGCCTGCACACCGACGAGGTGCTCATCGCCCTGTCCGCGTCGGCGAATTCCGACGAGAATGCTCGCCTCGCCCTGGAGCAGCTCCAGTCCTTGCGCGGCTGCGACGCGCACATCACCACGATTCTGGGTTCGGTGGACGAGGGAATTTTCCGCAACCTGGGTGTGCTGGCCACCACGGAGCCGCAGTACTGGCGCAAGGCGCTGTACCACCGGCGGTAGACTGGGGCATCATGCCCAGCAAAATCCTGCTCTACTACCAGTTCCGCCCGATCCCGGACCCCGAAGCGATCCGTTTGTGGCAGCGCGACCTGTGCGAGGGGCTGGGGCTCAACGGCCGCATCATCATCTCCCCCGACGGCATCAACGGCACCGTCGGCGGTGACATGGACGCCTGCAAGACCTACGTGCGCAAAACGAAAGAGTACTTCCGCGGCATCGAGTTCAAGTGGTCCGAAGGCGGGGCAGAGGACTTCCCGAAACTCAGCGTGAAGGTGCGCGACGAGATCGTCTCCTTCGGCACGCCGGAAGAATTGCGTGTCGACGACCGCGGCGTCGTCGGCGGCGGCACCCACCTCTCACCGGAGCAGGTCAACGAGTTGGCGGCCTCCCGCGACGACGTGGTCTTCTTTGACGGGCGCAACGCGTACGAAGCCGAGATCGGCAAATTCAAAAATGCCGTCGTGCCGGATGTGAATACCACCCACGATTTCATTGCGGAGCTCGAGTCCGGAAAATACGACTGGATGAAAGATAAGCCGGTCATTTCCTACTGCACCGGCGGCATTCGCTGCGAGATCCTCTCCTCGCTGATGATCAACCGCGGTTTCGAGGAGGTCTACCAGATCGACGGCGGCATCGTCCGCTACGGCGAGAAATTCGGTAACCAGGGCCTGTGGGAAGGCTCGCTGTATGTCTTCGATAAGCGCATGCACACCGAATTCGGTCCAGAGGACGACGAGGATTTCGTCCAAGTCGGCCACTGCGCACACTGCGGCGAAGCGTCGAACCAGCACTACAACTGCGCGAATGAGCCGCATTGCAGGCAGCAGTACGTCAGCTGCGAGACGTGCCGGGAGAAGAATCCGTACTGCCCGGCGTGCAGTTAGGGAGTTTTAGCCGACACTGTCTTGGGCGAGAATGCCGACGGTGAGGATCAGCCACGCCATCGTGAAGGGCACGATCGGGATCCAGAACACGCCCATCCACGGCACCCACCGCTCATAGCGGTTGAGCTTGCGCACCATGATCACGGCGCACGCCAGCAGGGCCACGACCGGCGGGATCGAGGAGAGAACCGCCCACGCGGTGCGCCAGCCGGAACTGCACAGCCACGTCGCCTCCCCTGCTTCGCACAGCGGGCCGCCGGCAAGGCGCGCCACGAGGGCGAGCGCACCGCCGAAGAGCAGTGTGCCCAGCACTGTGGCCACGGCGAAGACGATTGCCTGGCGCGTGGAAGCACGGTTGCGTTCGTTCAACTCGGCCGGGTCCGGTTGGTCGGCGAGCTCGTCGAAATCGCGCGGTTCCGGCCGCACCTTGTTGTAGTAGTCGGCTGCCCCGTGAAGGTCGTTCTCCGGGTGCTCTGGAGTGTCCCGGCGCAGACCGGCGTGCGGATTCTCGTGAGGTCGCGGTGTGCTGGTGGACATGCCCGTCAGTGTAGTCCCGAGAAAATCACGGGAAAATGACCACGGGCACGGGGGCGTGGGTGAGGAAGTCCTCTGTGCGCGGATTGGTCAGCACACGTGCCCGCTCGGTGGGCTGGGAGTCGAGGAAGAGAATGTCGCCCTTCTTCCACTTTTGGGAATTCACCACGGCTTTCCATCCGTCGCCGGCGCTGACGGAGGTGTCCACCTCAAAATTCTTCGGCTCCGGAATGCCGAGCTGTGTGGCAGTGTCACTGACACAGTCGCGGGCGCGGTCGAGCAGGGCGAGGGAGGATTCATTCCATTCGTCGATAAGCGGTGCGTGCGCGGTGAATTCCGCTTCGTGCTTGTATGTCTGGCGCGGGGAGAATGCCATGATGCGCAGGTCGACGTCGAGGAGCATGGCTACCGACGCCGCGACCTTGATGCCGCGGGCAGACGCGTCCTTGTGCTCGTCGAGGAATGCGTAATTGACGCGGGTAATGCCCTTTTTCGAGAGTTTGACAGCGCGCGGTGCGAGACCGACCGAGATCGGCGAATAATGCATCATTGCGTCCGCGGTAGACGTGGCCAAGAAACGGCCCTTCTTCGCCTTCGACTTCGAGCCGAGCAAGATGAGATCGGCCTTGAAACTCTTCGCTTCCGCGGAGATCAGCTCGTGGCGGGGACTTCCGTCCCGGAAGACTGCCCACTGATCGTCCCAGGCTTCGCGCGGAACCTGCTGTTTGAGTGCGTGCCGGATATCGCCGACGCGCTTGTCTTCAGTGTGCTTGCGCCACTTCTTGTATTTCTTGCTGTTCTTGCCTCGCAGCGACGACCACGGGCGCGGGGCAGTGCTGATGACGCGGATCGTGCATTTCGTGGTGCGCGCGAGCCAGGCCGCGAATTCGATGGCCTCTTCCCCCGGCTGGTCCCAGCCGACGAGGATGCGCAAAGGACGCTCCTCACCGAGGTGCGGGAGGAGCTCAGGAGTGAGGGGGTAAATGTCCATGTAGCGCAGGCGTTAATGTAAGACCAACAACGCCTTAACTTTATATGTCCCCCCACTGTGCAGACAATTCACCCCTGCTGCGAGCAAGGGTTCGCGCTAGTGGAGGTTGCCCGTGTTGTACGTGCGCGCGAGCTCGGCGAGAGCCGGAGTAGCTGCCTTGAGCTGTTCCAAGGACTCTGGGTCGAGGGTCGATATCATCTCGGCGACGTAGCGCGTGCGCTCGTCGGCGACGCGGTTGTGTTCCTTGATGCCCTTATCCGTGATCTCCACCTTCACTCCGCGACGGTCCGTCTCGTCGCGGACGCGGCGCACGAGATCGCGCTGCTCCAGCTGGTGCAGCGTGTTCGAGGCGGTGGGCATGCGGATGCCCTCCTCTTGTGCGAGTTGGCTAATGCGCATCGGGCCGGTCTCGATGAGACGCTCCATGATGGAGAGCTGCGGGCCGGTAATGTCGGATGCCTCGGTAATGCGGAAATAAGCGACGTAGAGCTTCGTGAGGAAGGGACGGATTTCTTTGGCGACGGAGTATGCGTCCTCGACAGGGTTTATTGGCATGCCACCTAGTGTAGGTGCTCAACACCGAAATTAAGAAGCCGAAGCACATTTTCTTGCACCGAACCATCGGGTGGGTCTATCAACCGCCTCGTGAAGAGTACGCTGGTAGCAATGTTCAAATTGGTTCATATCGTTTCCCACGAATGGGAAAGGCGCTCTGCGCTGCGTGAATTTCGCATAGGAAAGAAGAGCCGGGATGAACTTTGTGATGCGGATTTCCTCCTCCGCGCCGCCGGCGAGCACCACGGAGTCGATTCTGACCGGCCCTGCCCCATTTGCGAGAAAACAATGCGCACTGTCTTGTGGGTCTACGGAGACAATCTAGGGCGCCGTTCCGGGTCCGCGCGCAGCGAAGCAGAAATCGCGGAGCTTATCGACGAGACCGGCGGTCCCTTCACCGTCCACACCGTCGAAGTGTGCGGGCATTGCCGTTGGAACCATCTTTTGAGCACCGCCGAAGCCGTTCCGGTTCCGTCATTCGGCGACGAAGGAAGTACTCTGTCGTAGAGGAATCGAGTAGGCAGGATACTTCAATTGGCACGAGACCGAGATAAAGAGTCCGGCAGCGACTCCGGCAAGAAGAAGTCGGACGCAGCGCGCCGCGACACCGCGAAGAAGAGCACGCAGGGCCGTACCGGGCCAAAGCGCAGCGAGAAAACCACGAAGGCTGGTGCTGGGTCGGGTTCTGGCTCGACCGTGAAAGCATCCGCTAAGTCGGCAGAAGACAAGGCTAAAAAAGCGTCGGCCTCGTCTGGCAAGAGTGCTGCAAAGAAAAAGAAGAAAAAGAGCCGCAAGGGCCAATGGCTCGCGGCTTTCGTGTTGGCGCTCGTGCTCATCATGGCGGTGCCGCTGTCTATCTTCGGCGTGAAATACACCCAGGCAGACCTGCCGCACCCGGGCGAGATTGAAACGGCCCAGGTGTCGACCATCTTCGCCAACGACGGCACGACGCAGCTGGCCCGCATCGTTCCCGCCGAGGGCAACCGTGAGCAGATCCCGCTCGACGAGGTGCCAAAGCATGTCCAGGACGCCGTCCTGGCCGCTGAGGACCGCGACTTCTGGGAGAACTCCGGATTCTCCTTCACCGGTTTCGGTCGTGCTGTGCTCGGTCAGATCACCGGCGACGCTTCCGCCGGCGGCGGTTCCACGATCACGCAGCAGTACGTGAAGAACACCATCGTGGGCAACGAGCGCTCGTACAAGCGCAAGTTCAATGAGCTGGTCTACTCGATCAAGATGACCCGCCATTGGTCGAAGGAAGAAATCCTCGCCGGCTACCTCAACACCATCTACTTCGGCCGCAACGCCTACGGCATTCAAGCGGCTGCCAACGCCTACTTCAGCAAGCCCGCCTCCGAGCTCACCGTCGAGGAAGGCGCCGTGCTCGCAGGGCTCATTCAGCTGCCTAACCAGCTCGATCCGTGGAATAACGAGCAGGACTCCATGAACCGCTGGAATTACGTGCTCGACGGCATGGTCGACATGGGCTCGATCACCCCTGAGGAACGCGCCGGCGCGAAATTCCCGGACACGCGCGACCCGCAGACCTACTCCGCCTACACCGAAGCCACCGGCCCCAACGGCCTGATCAAGAACCAGGTCATGGCAGAGCTGGAACAGGTGGGCATCACCGAGGCCGACGTGACCAACCGCGGCCTGCAAATCACCACCACCATCGACCAGCGCACGCAGGACCAGGTGCTCAAGACTTCTGAGGAACAGCTCTCGCTGCTGCAGGAGGACGCGCGCACCGGTGTCGTGGCCATGGACCCGGCCACCGGCGCGATCAAGGGCTACTACGGTGGCGACGACCCCAGTGGCTGGGACTACGCCAACGCCGGCCTGCAGACTGGTTCCGTCTTCAAGATCTTCGGTCTGGCGGCCGCCCTCCAGCAGGGCATCCCGCTGTCGGCGTACTACGACTCGGCTCCGGTGACGGTGGGCAACCGCACCATCGGCAACGACTCCGGCGTCAACGGCGGCGTGACCACCTTGGCGGAGGCGCTGAAGAACTCCTACAACACCTCGTTCATCCGCATGCAGTCCGATCTGGACGATGGCCCGATGGACACCGCCGACATGGCCCACGCCCTCGGCGTCGCCCGCGAGCTGCCGAATATTCCGCACACGCTGACCGAGAACGGCGAGGCCCCGTACGACGGCATCATCCTGGGCCAGTACCAGTCCCGTGTCCTCGACATGGCCACCGGCGTGGCCACGCTGATCAACCGCGGCGTGTGGCACCCGCCGCACTTCGTCCAGCGCGTCACCTCCGCCGACGGCGAGGTGCTCTATGAATTCGACCCGGAGTACAAGGAGCGCCGCGTGAACAGCCAGGTCGCCGACAACGTCGTCGAGGCGATGCAGCCGATCGCCGGCTGGTCGAATAAGACGCTGGCTGGCGGGCGCCCGTCCATCGCTAAGACAGGTACCGCTCAGATGGGCGACACCGGAAATAACAAGGATGCCTGGATGATCGGCGGCACGCCGCAGCTCTCCGTCGCTGTGTGGGTGGGCACCGCCGATAACACCTCCCCCATCTTCAACCAGTGGGGCGGCAATATGTACGGTTCGATGTCACCGGGCGCGATTTGGAAGGGCGTCCTCGACGGCGTCCTCGAAGGCCAGGACTACGAACAGTTCCCGCAGGCGAAGCCGATCAACTGGGGCATCAACCCCTACTCGGGCGGCAAGTACGGTGGTAGCACGACACCGAGCTCCCCGACCTACGATTACGGCACGGGCGGGGCAGTTCCGTCGGAGACGCCGGAGGCCGAGAACCCGAATGAACCGGCACCGGCTCCGGATGCTCCCGCTCCTGCTCCCGCACCGCCAGCGCCGGCCCCGGCTCCCGCGCCAGCACCGCCAGCTCAGCGGCAACCGCAAGTGGACATCGGCGGTTTGATCGAAGACCTGGTTGGATAGCGTGACCACGAATCAGGACCTGCCCCAGCACAACGGCGTGCGGTGGCCCGACCCGGCCGACCGCGTCCAGCCGGGCACCACTGAGCCCGTGGCGGCTGGCGTGGTGCGCGCGCTCGGCGGGCCGATGGGCCGCTTCGCTCAGATCGGCCGCGGCCGCTGGTGGACTCCCCTTCGAGCCATCATCGCTGTCGCGTGGACCTTCCTCGCGCTCGGGGCCCTGTTCAAATCCAATTGCGCGCGGGGCAAGCTTGTCGACGGCTCCATGCAGCTCAACTGGGACGGCAACCGCCACTACACCTCGTTCTGCTACAACGACATCGTTCCCCTGTACGGCGGGCGCGGGCTCGACCAGCCCGGCTTCGTCTACGACTACTCATGGGTGGAAGGCGACCTGACCCGGTATATGGAGTACCCGGTTCTGGGCGGCCTGTTCCAGGGGCTGATGGGGTGGATCGCTAGGACGACGTACCCGGTCGTCGATAAGCTCTTGCCCGATGCTGGCTGGTACTTCTACCTGACAGCTTTCGTGATGGCCGTGATCTGGGTGGCCACTGCGCGCATGGTCGCGGAGCTGGCCGGCAACCGCATCTGGGACACGATCCTCGTGGTGGCCTCTCCCCTGCTCATCATGCATGCATTCACCAACTGGGACATTCCTTCGATCGCCTTCGCGGTCGGCGCGATGCTCGCCGCGCGCAATAAGCGTTTCTGGCTGGCTGGCGTTCTCATTGGTGCGGGCGCTGCGTTCAAAATGTGGCCGATTTTCCTGCTCGGCGCGTACCTCGTCGTGTTCCTGCGCCGCCGCGATCTCATGCCGTGGGTGAAGCTCACGGTCGGCGCCGTGGCTACGTGGCTAGCGGTGAATGTGCCGCTCATGCTGCACAATTACGATTCCTGGCACGAATTCCAGCGGCTCAATACTGACCGCGGCTGGGAATGGACCACGATCTACGCCGTGATCTCCCGCATGACTGGCTGGGGCGGTTTCGACTCCGGTGAGGGCGCGCCCGTCATTCTGAACGCGGTGACCCTCGTGCTCTTCCTCCTCGGCTGCCTGTTCGTGCTGATCGCTGGGTTGAAAGCCCCGCAGGAACCGCGCATCGCTGAACTGGTGGTCCTCATCGTCGGCTTCTTCCTGCTGTTCAACAAGGTGTGGAGCCCCCAGTACTCCCTGTGGTTCGTCGTGCCCGCAGTGCTCGCTCTCCCCCACTGGCGCCTCCTGCTGTCTTGGATGACCGTGGACATGATGGTCTGGCCGATCCTGATGTGGCACATGATGGGCACCGACAACCTCGGTCTGCCCGGCAGCGTCCTCAATATCGTCGTGATTGCGCGCGATGCGTTCATCATCGCCATCATGGTGCTCGTCGTCCAGCAGATGTACGCCCGCCGCCGCGACAAAGTCCGCGACGCGCACTACGGCTGCGATCCGCTGATGACCACCCCGGATGATTGGGAGGAGGCGAAACGCACATGGGTCTCACCGCGACCACAATCCTCGGAATCTGCTCCATCTTCATCGCATTCGGTCTCTTCACTGCCTGCTACTGGACAGTCGTGAAAAATAAGCCGGCCGCGCTTTCCGTCGGCCTCGGCTTAGCCGCATTCATTTTCATGACCTTCGTCCCCGTCTTTCTCGCCGTGTTTGTCGCCGCCCCGAACGCGGGACACTAAGCCGTGGGCTATATTCACGCGGTGCCCAGTGCATACGCCGAGATCGTGGATTGATTCCAGCGAATCCGTACGGTGGGAATCATGAGCATTAAGAAACTAACGACGTTGATCGCCGTACCTGCTCTCTCCCTCTCCATGGTCGCTTGCAGCAGCACTTCTGATGAAGATGCGGAAACCGCAACCGACCAGGCGCCGAGTGAAACCGCAGTTGCCGAAGAGGCCACGACCACCGCTGTCACGGATGATGACAAGACCGATGACGATGGGGACGACCAGGCTGACGACACAACCGACGACAACGATGATCAGGCTCCCGCCGCAGGATCCGCTCAGGGTGAGCTACCGGACGCGGTGACGGGATACACGAGCGAAGCGGAGGCTGAGATGGCCGAGGACGGTGTGTCCGAAGCTGACGTGGAGCGCGTGCTTGCCGAGGCGAAAAAAGACGGCGCCGGCGTTGAGACTGAATGGGACGACGACGGGTACTGGGAGATCGAGGTCGGCGAGATCGACATCGATATTGACCCAGACGGATTGGTCCGCGAAGTGGGCCGAGACGACTAGCCGACCAGAAGAAGCGTGATTTTCTCCATGGTCGATCACTGGGGTACGCTGGACGGGTTGCTTGACGCAACGACCCTCCTGCCATCGCCATAAGGGGCGGTGGCCGAAACCATTGAAACGACCATAGGAGGTGATGAGGTCCGTGCGTCACTACGAAGTAATGATCATTCTCGACCCGAGTCAGGATGAACGCACTGTTGCCCCGTCCCTGGACAAATTCCTCGAGATTGTCCGCAAGGATAACGGCACGGTGGAGAACGTCGATGTGTGGGGCAAGCGCCGTCTTGCATACCCCATCGACAAGAAGGAAGAGGGCGTCTACGCAGTAGTCACCCTGGACTGCGAGTCCGAGACCGTCCAGGAGCTCGACCGTCGTCTTAACCTGAACGACACTGTCATCCGCACCAAGGTTCTGCGCACCGACAACAAGTAAGCGCTGAACTTTTAGAACGGCGCGTGAAGGTGAAAACCCCAGCGCACGGGCTGTGTTCGGTGCGGGCTATAGACTAGCTTGCACACGGCAAATAAACGTCGATACAGCACACTGTTCAAAAGGTCGAAAAGGTAAGGACGAAAAGATGGCACAAGGCGATACCCCAATCACTGTCGTAGGCAACCTCGTTGCTGACCCGGAACTGCGATTCACCCCGACGGGGCTTGCGGTGGCGAATTTCCGCATCGCATCCACCCCGCGCGTGTACAACCGTGATTCCGGCCAGTGGGAAGACGGCGAAGCTTTGTTCCTGACCTGCAACGTGTGGCGTGAGGCCGCGGAAAACGTTGCGGAGTCGCTGTCGAAGGGCATGCGCGTCATTGTCAATGGCCGCCTGAAGCAGCGCTCCTACCAGAACCGTGAAGGTGAAAACCGCACGGTATTCGAGGTTGAGGCCGACGAGGTCGGTCCCTCCCTGAAATACGCCAGCGCCAACGTGACCCGGAACTCCCGTGACGGGAACTCCGGTCGATCTGGTGGCGGCTTCGGCGGCAACCAGGGCGGCCAGTCCACCGGTGGATTCGGTGGCGGAGGCAACCAGGGTGGTGGCCAGTCTGGCCCGTCCAACCAGGGCGGCCAGCAGAACAGCCAGCCCGCAAACGACCCGTGGAACTCTGCACCTCCTGCCGGCGGTTTCGGCGGCATGGACGACGAGCCCCCGTTCTAAAACACATCGACAAACACACCATCAACTTTCAGAAGGAAAGGTCAGGATTATGAAACTGATCCTCACCGCTGCCGTTGAGAACCTTGGTGAACCCGGCGACATTGTCGAGGTCAAGGACGGCTACGGACGTAACCTTCTGCTTCCGCGCGGCCTGGCTATCGTGGCCACCCGTGGCGCAGAGAAGCAGATTGAGGACATCAAGCGCACCCAGCAGGAACGCGAGGTGCGCGACCTGGATCACGCGAAGGAGCTGCGTGACCAGCTCGACCAGCTGCAGGGCGTGACCGTCAAGGTGCGCACCGCTGAGAACGGCAAGATCTTCGGTTCGGTCAAGCCGGCCGACATCGCTGATGCCGTTGCAGCAGCAGGCGGTCCGAACTTGGACAAGCGCCGCATCAACATGCCGAAGGGTCTTGTGACCAGCACTGGCGGCTACCAGGTCAAGGTCCGACTCCACGATGACGTGGAGGGCAAGGTGAACTTCGAGGTCGTGAGCGCCTAGTTTTCGCGCTTAACGGCGATCGCGTCTGACGCGATCCAATGACAACAGCTTTGAGCGTGGGTCCCACTTGTGAGGAGTGGGGCCCACGCTCTTTTTGTGTGGTTTTCGGGTTGGCGCCGTCGTCTGCGCGCTGACCTGCGGTTGCGCACAGGTGCTTGTGGATAACCGGTGGAAAACTCCAGTTCAATGGCCGCTCGGCCGCCTGATATGCAACGGTTCGGGCATTTATTAGGGGTTATTTTGCGCTTGTCAAACCTGCTGGTTGTGAAGTTATTCACCGCTAACGATACTTGACCGATGTGAATAATAATGGTCTGTAATGGGTGTTTTGTGTCCGGTGGGGATAGGGCGGGGAGTTATCCACAAGTTATCCACAGGCATTGGTGGTGGGGTGTGGAATGGATCGTGCGATTTGCGTTGATTATTCACAGGGGGCTGTGGATAACTCGGTTTCGATGGGGGTCAAAGGGTTGCGCGAGGAGGGTCTGGTTCACCCCGGCGGGTAACATTTCACACGAGCTGACAACGTGAAGGAGCGGGAAAATATGGCATCGGGGACAGCCGGTACTGCCGGCGGAAATTCTGCGCAGGACAACCAGGCCGGTGGCGACAGCTTCGCCGATGAGGCGGTTCCTCTGCCGCCGGAGCCGACTGATGGTCCGCCCGAGGACTACCGGGGTGATTCTGGGCGCTCGAGTGGATCTTCGCGTTATGGCCGTGGAAAAGGCTTCACTCAGGACCGCGATGATTTGACCGAGTACCGCCAGCCCCCGCATGACCGAAAGGCGGAACAGGGCGTGCTCGGCGCCATGCTGCTCAGCCCCAACACGGTGATCGACGTCATTGAGCTCCTCCGGGTGGAGGATTTCTACTTCCCGGCGCACCAGCTGATTTACCAGGCCATCCTGGATTTGTACTCGCAGGGCTCCGAGGTGGACGTGCTGATCGTCAGCGGCCGCCTCGACCGCCTGAATCAGCTGGAGCGTGCCGGTGGCGCCCCGTACCTGCACACGCTGATCTCCGAGGTTCCCACTTCGGCCAACGCGCGGTATTACGCGGACATTGTGGGGGAGAAGTCCACCCTGCGCCAGTTGGTCGATGCCGGTACTCGTGTGGCTCAACTCGGTTACGACGGTGCGGAGGGTATGGAGATTGAAAATCTCGTGGACCGTGCCCAGCAGGAGGTCTTCGCCGTTGCTCAGCAGAAGACGGGGGAGGACTACCGCGCGCTGGCTGACCTGCTCAAGCCGACAGTGGATGAGTTGGCGGCCTACGAGAAGGACGGCGGTCTCGCCGCCGGCGTGCCCACGGGCTTTATTGATCTGGACCGCCTGACTAATGGGTTGCACCCAGGGCAGATGATCATCGTCGCAGCGCGTCCGGGCGTGGGTAAGTCGACGCTGGCCATGGATTTCGTGCGGTCGTGCTCGATCCACAACGGCCTGACGTCGGTGATCTTCTCGTTGGAGATGAGCGCTTCCGAGATCGTCATGCGTCTGCTTTCGGCTGAGACGGAGATCAAGCTGGCGGCGATGCGCTCGGGCCAGATGGAAGAATCCGACTGGGAGAAGCTCACTCAGCGTCTCCGCGAGATTCAGGCCGCGCCGATTTTCGTCGACGACTCGCCCAATCTGACCATGATGGAGATCCGCTCGAAGGCGCGTCGTCTGAAGCAGCAGCATGGGCTGGACCTCGTGGTGCTCGACTACATGCAGCTGATGAGCTCCGGCCGCAAGGTCGAATCCCGTCAGCAGGAGGTCTCGGAATTCTCTCGTCAGCTCAAGCTGCTGGCGAAGGAGCTCGAGGTCCCGGTCATCGCGATCTCACAGCTGAACCGTGGCCCGGAGGCCCGCACCGATAAGCGCCCGCAGTTGGCGGACCTGCGTGAGTCGGGTTCGTTGGAGCAGGACGCCGACATCGTCATGCTGCTGTACCGTCCGGATTCGCAGGACCGCGATAATGAGCGCGCAGGTGAGGCGGACATCATCATCGCGAAGCACCGCGGAGGTCCGATCGACACGATCGCGGTTGCGCACCAGCTGCATTACTCGCGCTTCGTCAACATGGCCCGCGGTTAGGGCCGATGCAGGGCTAGCGCTTTATCCCAATGCTTTCCCGCGCTGCTCCGGCAACGTGAACGCGGCGACGCAGGCAAGGGCGAAAGCGCCGGCGAAGATACCGAACACCGCAGACGGGCCGCCGAACGCGAGAACGGGCGGGACGATGAGCGGCGCGATGATGGAGCCGATGCGACCGAAAGCAGCGCCGGCGCCTGTGCCGGTTGCGCGGACGGAGGTGGGGTAGAGCTCCGGGCCAATGGCATACAGCGCGCCCCAGGCGCCGAGGTTGAAAAATGACAGCAGGCAGCCTGCCGCGATGATCTGCCACGGCGCGGCGGCGAAGCCGTAGAGTACCGCGGCGAGTGCGGATCCAGCGAGAAAAGCAGACAGAGTGATGCGGCGTCCCCATACCTCAATTAGCCAGGCGGCCGCGGCGTAGCCCGGCAACTGCGCGACGGTGATGATCAGCGTGAACGTGAAAGATCGCACCAGCGTGAACCCTTGATCAACCAGCAGGGACGGAATCCAAATGAACGCGCCGTAGTACGACAAAGAGACGCCGAACCAGACGGCCCAAAATGCGGCGGTCCGGCGGCGCAGTGCCGGCCCCCAGATGCCGCCGCTCGTGTCCTCGGGACTGGCAGCTGGGGCGGGGGAGTGGTCGATCGCAGCAGGGTCAGCGTCCTGTTCGAAGGAGCGGACGATGGCCTCAGCTTCTTCGTGGCGGCCGACTGATTCGAGGTACCGCACCGATTCGGGCAGGCCGAGGCGCACGTAGATGGCATAAAGAGCGGGGACTGCGCCGAGCGCGAAACCCCAGCGCCACCCGTTGTCGCCTTGGGAGACGACAAATGTGCCGATCACGGCGGCCATGATCCACCCGACCGCCCAGAATGCCTCCAGCAGGACGACCATGCGTCCGCGAACCTTGCGCGGAGAAAACTCGCTGATCAAAGTAGAAGCGACGGGGAGTTCCGCGCCGAGTCCGAGACCGACGAGAAAGCGGAAGACCATGAGAGCGCCCACGGACCACGCCAGAGCTGACGCGCCGGTGGCCAGGCCGTAGAGCAACAGTGTCGCGGCGAAAACTTGGCGGCGACCGATCTTGTCAGCGAGGAGCCCGCCTAAAGAAGCGCCGATGGCCATCCCGATGAAGCCGATCGACGCGATCCACGATGTGGTGGATTTGTCCAGGTCCCAGTGCACGGCCAGGGCAGCGATGATGAAGGACACGAGCCCGACATCCATCGCATCGAGCGCCCACCCAATGCCTGATCCGACAAGGAGACGTTTGTGCTTGGCAGTCACGGGAAGACGGTCAAGGCGATCGTTACGGGAGAGAGCGTCCGTGCGGGCAGTAGTACTCATGCACGGAAATCATAATCACCGCTGGTTAGCGCATCGAAGTCTTTCGGGTATATCTATTCAGAAGCGGTTCAGCCGCAACGAGTTCGAGACGACGAATACTGAGGAAAACGCCATCGCGATGCCCGCCAGCATGGGATTGAGCACTCCGAACGCGGCGACGGGCACGAGGATCACGTTGTACGCGAACGCCCAGAACAAGTTGCCCTTGATCGTGCGCAGCGTCGCGCGCGAGAGCCGGATCGCGTCAGCGGCGGACCGAAGGTCGTCGCCCATCAAGGTGATGTCGGCAGCCTCGATCGCGACGTCCGTGCCCGATCCCATGGCCAGGCCCAAGTCCGCGGTGGCCAGGGCGGCAGCGTCGTTCACGCCGTCGCCGACCATCGCTACGACCTTGCCTTCAGCGCGCAGCTTATCGACGACATCCACCTTCTCCTCCGGCATCACCGATGCCGTCACATTGTCAGCGTCGATTCCGACAGCCTCGGCCGCTGCTTGGGCGGCACCAGGATTATCGCCGGTGAGCAAGTGCGGGGTGAGCCCAAGTTCGCGCAGCTCCGTGATCGCCTGAGCGGAGGATTCCTTAACCGTGTCGCGCACCGCGATCACGCCGGCATCGGCGCCGTCGACTGTCACGGACACCGCGGTGGCACCGTCCTTCTCCAGTGCCCGGGCACTCTCACCGGTGCCGCGCGAGACGGTGACAGGGGAGCCGCTAATAACCGCGCTTACGCCCTGACCTGGTGTGCTGCTGAAGTCTGTGGCTTCCGGAATCTGCAGGTCGGCGCTCGCAGCGACGATCGCCCGCGCGATGGGGTGCTCGGAGCTGGACTCGACGGCTGCGGCGAGCGCGAGTAGCTCGTCGGCGGTGAATCCCTCCGCCGGGTCAACGTTGGACACCGTCATCTCGCCGGTAGTGACTGTGCCGGTCTTGTCCAGCACGATCGTGTCCACGCGGCGAGTCGATTCGAGGATCTCCGGGCCCTTGATCAACAGGCCCATCTGCGCGCCGCGGCCGGTGCCGACGAGAATCGCCGTCGGTGTGGCCAGCCCAAGCGCGCACGGGCACGCAATGATCAGCACCGCCACGGCCGCGGAGAACGCCTGCGGGGACGGGTGCCCCAGCAGCAGGTGCACCGTCAGTGTGACCAGTGCGATAACGATGATGGCAGGGACGAAGACGCGCGAGATGCGGTCCACAAGCTTCTCGACGGGCGCCTGCCCCGCCTGCGCCTGCCGCACCAGCTCGCTCATGCGGGACAGGGTGGTCTCCGCGCCGACGCGGGTCGCCTCGACGACGAGCCGGCCGGTCTGGTTCACCGTCGCGCCGGTGACGGTGTCACCCTCAGTGACCTCCACCGGGACGGATTCGCCGGTGAGCATCGAATTGTCTACCGCCGAGTGACCCGCGATCACTGTGCCGTCCGTGGCGATCTTCTCGCCCGGGCGCACCACGAACTGGTCGCCCTCAGCCAGCTGCGAAACCGGAACACGGATTTCCTGTCCGTCGCGGATGACAGCTGCGTCTTTCGCGCCCATCGTTGCCAGGTCGCGCAGGGCTTCCGAGGACCTGCCCTTTGCCTTGACCTCGAACCATCTACCCAACAGTAGGAATGTGATCACCACGGCGACAGTCTCGAGGTAGATCTCGTCCATCCCGTGCGACCCGGAGCCTGCCCGGGAGAAGATGTGCATCTCCATTGTGATGCCCGGCTCGCCGGCATTGCCGAGGAAAAGCGCCCACACCGACCAGAGGTAGGCGGCGGTGGTGCCCAGACTGATCAAGGTGTCCATCGTGACTGCGCCGTGGCGCAGGTTCGTCCAGGTCGCGCGGTGGAAGGGGGCGCCCGCCACGACAAACACCAGCGTGGTCAGGGTAAAGACCGCCCACTGCCAATAGGTGAACTGGAGGGCCGGGATCATGGAGACCAGCATGATCGGGACGGCCAGCAGCGCCGACCAGATCACTGTCCGCTTCAGCTCGGCGGCCTCGTTCTCGCGGGCCAAGTCGATGCTGTTCATGGAATCGGCGCTGTTTGCGGAGCTGCCGGAGGTCTCTTCCGCGCCGGGCTCGGTAGCCGACATCGCGAACGCATCGTAACCGGCGTCGCGGACCACCTGGATCAGCGAGGCCCGGTCAGTCTTGCCGGGGTCGAAGTCCACCGACGCGGTTTCGGTGGAGAAATTCACGTTCGCCTGTACACCATCGACCTTGTTCAACTTCCGCTGCACACGCGACGAGCACGAGGTGCACGTCATTCCCGTCACGCCCAGGTCGAGGTGCTCGAGCTGAGTTGAATCTGGTGCTAAGAGCTGGGAACGTGCCGGGGTGCCCACCGTGCAGTCATCCTTTCTGCAGATGCGAGAGTTGAAAAAGCCACTACTCCCGTAAACACCGAAACGGGCCCGGAGATTCCTGATCGGCAGGAATCCTCACAAACACACACGGACCCGTTGGAAAATCGGCCAAAAAATTTAGACCAGCGAGTAACCAGCCTCTTCCACGGCGGCAGCGACTTGCTCGCGGGTGAAACCGTCGCCAGTGACCGTGACGGAACCGGACTTGTGGTCCGCTGTCACGCTGGTGACACCGTCGATCTCGCTGATTTCTTCGACCACGCTCGCCTCACAGTGGGCGCAGGTCATTCCCTCGACGGTGAACTGAGTGGAATCGGTCTGATCTGTCATAGTCATCACCTTCCTATGAGCTAGGTGGGGGTGCGGGTTTTTATTCGTCGATAAGCGAAAAGCCCGCGTATTCGACGGCGAGCGAGATCGCCTCATCTGTGAAGTTCTCGCCGCGGACGCGCAGGATGCCTTCGTCCACCTCGATTTTCACGCCCTGGGTTCCCAGCACCTGACTCACCTCGTCCTTCAACTTCGCTACGGAGGTCTCGTCCGTAGGGCCTTCGAACCGGTAGTTCTTCGTCACGTGCTCTCCTTAAACTACTGCTCATTCCAGCAAGGGAATGAAACCGACGTTGATAGGGTTGGACCAACATAGACCCCGCATGAACGGGGAACTCCTTACGAATGAGATTACTAAAGCACTGATAGGAGATGAACAGTGAGTACCGTCAATGTAACCGAGGACACGTTCACCCAGACCATCGAGAACAACGACATTGTCATCGTGGAGGCATGGGCTGACTGGTGCGGGCCGTGCAAGGCCTTCTCCCCGATCTTTGAGAAGGCCTCGGAAAAGCACTCCGACATCACCTTCGCCAAGCTCGATACCGAAGCCAACCCGGGCCTGACCGCAGCTCTGCAGGTCGTGTCTATTCCGACCCTGATCGTCTTCCGCGAAGGCATCCACCTCGGCGAGCAGGTCGGTGCGCTTCGCCCCGGTGAGCTCGAGGAGCTCATCGAGCAGATCCGCAACATCGATATGGATGAAGTCCACCGCGACATCGCGCAGCAGAACGACCAGCAGGGCGAGAACTAAACACGCGTCGCTTTCTGGGCAGATCCCCCGGCGCCCCCTTTCACAGTGTGGTGCCGGGGGATCGGTCTGTTCGGAGCGGGCCGATTGCGGCTGTTTTTCTAGATGTGAACCCCAAACCTTAGTTCTCCCAGGACGCTTTTTCGGAGCGGTTTTTGTCCACCAGGAGAAACTAAGTTCTGGGGTTAACATTTGCGGGTCCGCCTGGGCGGAGCGGACCTGGGGGCAGGCTGAGGCAGGGCGGTCGCCGGGCAAGGCACGTAGACTCGGGAAACGAAAGCTCGACGAATTATCTACGGAAGTAAAGGACCCTCTTTCATGGCTAACCCGTTCAGCAAGGGCTGGAAGTACCTCATGCAGTCGTTCGACTCGAAGATCGACGAAAACGCAGATCCGAAGGTCCAGATTGAGCAGGCCGCAGCTGCGGCGAAGGACCAGCACAACGCGATCACCCGTCAGGCGGCGGAGATCATCGGTTCAAAGAAGCAGCTCGAAATGGCCATCAGCCGCAAGCGCGAAAAGCAGGACGAGCTGCAGGACAAGACCCGCACCGCGCTGAAGATGGCGGACCAAGCGACGGCTGAAGGCGATACCACCAAGGCATCGCAGTTCAACACCACCGCCGAGACGCTTGCCGCGCAGCTGGTGACGGTCGAGCAGGAGCTGCAGGACCTGTCCACCCAGTACTCCGCCGCTGAGCAGGCTGCCGCTCAGGCCGAGCAGCAACAGAAGCAGTCGGAGGCGCGCCTGCAGGAGCAGATGAACGAGGTCAACCGACTGCGTTCCCAGGTTGATCAGGCGAAGATGCAGGAGCACACCGCCCAGACGATGGACACCATCGGCCAGTTCCGCGAGGACGATTCGGTGCCGACGCTGGACGGCGTGCGCGACAAGATCGAGCGCCGCTACGCCACCGCACTGGGGCAGCAGGAGCTCGCCGAGTCGGGTGTTGACGGCGTGATGGCTGAGATCGAGTCCGGTCAGACAGACGTCGCTGCCAGCTCGAAGCTCGCCGAGATCCGCGCATCCATGGACGAGGAAAAGGCCGGCGAACTGACCGCTGGCAGCGCGGCAAACTCCACCGGTGCGGATGAAAGCGCCGACCAGGAGTCCGCGAAGGAGGAGGACGGCGAGCCGAGCGAGGAGAGCCTCGACCGTTTCGACGGGGAGTCCCCGCAGTCCTAGGGCTCGTCGCCCCCGGGTTTTAACTCTGGGTCGTCCGGCGGATATTGATCAGTACTCCGCGGATCCCGGAGTGGAAACCATCGCGGAGGTTGACGCGCTGGTGCTCGCTGAGCGTGTACTCGTGAAGAGTCTCGCAGGCGAATTGCAGTAGCGGGCGGTCGATCTCCGGAGGCAGGCCGCCGCCCGAGAGCATGTGCGCTTTATCGCGCTGTTCGGAGGAGGCGGCATTGTCATACCACCAGGTAGCGTACTGCTGGCCCACGTCGAATGGGGTCTGGAACCCAGACGACGTCCACACCTCTTCCGGAAGCGGCACATAGCGCGAGCGCAGCTTGCGCCGCGGAGCCATCATCGACGGCTTCGGCATATTCCGTGGGCTGGCTGCTGCCAATTGTGCAGGTGAAGGCGGTCCGGGACGTTTCGTCGCTGATGGCTCGGCAGTCTCCGATTCGTCGGGCTCATCATCGAGGTCAGCGTCAGCCGTGGGTTCCGCGCTACCGGCCGGCTCTTCAGGAGCGTCGTCGGTTTGGTGCTTTCCGGCCTCCGCAGACTGTTCGTCGGGCGCGTCGGTCGGGGAAGCAGCGCCGTCGATAAGCGCTTCGGCCTCGCCGCTGACGGCTGACTCGGACAGTGGCTGCTCGCCGTCGGGGCGCGGCACATTGCACATGCCTTCGTCATCTTCTTCGCCAGCGTCATCCATCGGGCGCTCCCGGATCGTCGGCGGGAGTGGGCCTTCGAGGACTTGCAGCTGCATAGCCTCGGCGAAATCCTCACGTGGGTCGAGGATCGTGGTCGAATCGCATGCGTGGCGCAGGGCCGACGACATGGAATCCCAACCGAACCCGTAGAGATGGACCCGAATGCCGGCGTTAGTGGCTTCCTCAACGCCCGGAATCATGTCGGCATCGCCGCTGACCAGGACGAAGTCGGTGCACTGGCCGCGCATCGCGTTGACCACAATGTCGGCGACGAGACGGGTGTCCACGCCCTTCTGCGTGCGGCGTTCGCCCCACTCGATCAGTTGGCCGGTGCGCAGCTGGACGCCGTCGCACGTGCGCAGCGCGCGTTGGTAGCGGTGCGGGCCAGAATCGGGGATGCCGTCGTACCAGAACTGACGGTGAATCGGTTGGTTTAGTTGCTGAGTGATCATGCCCGAGAGGTTGTTCACCACCTCAGGCAAGTCGATTTCTAATTGCGATCGCGCTCCTGTTTCCCACGAGTTATAAAAGCTCGCGAGCAGGTAAGACGTGTCAACAAAGACGAGTGTGCGTTCAAGCATGGCTCCTAAATCCGTATCTATTCATCTAACTAAAGTTTGTTGTCTCCCCAGTCTGCCTGTTTTGTGTCGCTCTCGCTGAGATTCCGCGTTGACCAGCGATATCGGCAGTGCATAGACAGGTTATATCCAGCCCAGCGTGCGATATTGACGATCGGTCCCATTGGTTATACGGTTAGTTAGGCAACTAACCAACCAACCAGCGTAAGTGAGGCTGAGGGTGGGTAATGACACAGAACCGCTGTTCCTTCAGATCGCACGACTAATTCAAGACCAGATCATGGAAGGCGAACTCGAGCCGGGGGATCGCGCCCCATCGACAAATGAGCTCGCCGCATTTCACAGCATTAATCCCGCTACCGCACGTAAGGGGCTCACATTGCTGGCCGAAGCGGGAGTTCTGGAGAAGCGCCGCGGCATCGGCATGTTCGTTACGGAGGGCGCGCGCGAACGGATCATCGGCAAGCGCCGCGAGGATTTCGCGGGCGCGTACGCCGCACCGCTTATCGACGAAGCCTTGCGCCTTGGTTATGCCCGCACTGAACTCCACGATCTCATCGACCGCGTCGCAGAAAGCAGAGGAATGTACAAATGACAATTCACGTATCGGGCCTGGCCCATAGCTTCGGCAAAAAAGACGTCCTGCAGGGTGTTGACCTGGACTTCGGTCCAGGCATTCACGGTCTGCTCGGCCGCAACGGCGTGGGTAAATCCACCCTTCTGCAGATCATCGGCGGTCAGCTCAAGCCCGAAGCGGGCACAGTAGAGGTCTTCGGGCAGCGCCCCTTCGACAATGCCCGCGTCATGGATAACACGTGCCTGACCGGCGTAGATACCGCGTACCCGGGCACGTGGTCCGGCAAAGACGTGATCAAAGGTGCGCGCTTGCGCTACCGCACCTGGAATCAAGCGTTTGCCGACGAGCTCGTCGCCGACTTCGACATGGGCGGTGCCCTGAGCACCCGCTACGACAAACTCTCGCGTGGCCAGCGCGCCATGGTCGCCATCATCATCGGGCTCGCCTCGGGCACGGAGCTTTTGCTTCTCGACGAACCCTATGTCGGCCTCGACACCCACAACACCGGGGTGTTCTACCGGCATCTTCTGGCCCAGGCAGATTCCGGGCGCACGATCGTGATGGCCACGCACCACATCGATGACGCTGCAAAAGTCCTGGATGATGCGGTGATTCTGGGGCGCGATGGGATCGTGCTCAAGCGATGTGCCCCTGAGGATGCCGATGAATTCGCTGTCGCGGGCCCGGAACTTGTACCGATTAGCGACGCCCCGCGCCACGCACGCGCCGCGACTTTCGACGACCTCATCGAGCACTACCTGGAGGTGTCCTAGATGAACACGAGTCTGCTTGGATATTTTCGCCACCAATTCGTCGCAGCGCCGCTGGCGCGCTTGATCTGGATGATCCCGATATTGGCGGCGATCGCTTTCGGGCTGCTTTACGCCGTTCGTGATTCGCCTACTGCTGTCATCTTCGGCCCAATGATGCTGACAGTGTTCATGATCGGGACATTGTCGTTGGAGGAATCCGCGTACACGGCGTACGGAATGCCGAAGTCGCGCACAATGAAATTGACTGCGATGGCTGTCGTGCCCTCAGTGTTGTTCAGCGCAACCATCGCATTGTTCGCGCGCCCGGACTGGGTTGGCATCGCGGGTGCACTCGTGGCGTTGGTGTCGGGACTGCTCTTCGGTTCGCAGTACACGGCCGGCAATGCGGTCGATAGCGACCGGGAGGCAGATTCGCACATCGGTCGTGGCAGCTTCGAATTCGAATTGATCTTCAAGCCGCAGCTGCTGTGGGCACTCGGTGTCGCCGTTGCGCACTGCATCTTCCTGTATCTGTCGGACTTCATCGGCAACGACACCTTCGGGCAGCTCTTCGGTGGCCTACCGATCATGGTCTGGTACTCGGTTTACTGTATGCAAGGGCTCGGTATCCCCGGTCCGACAACAGGTGCAAGCTACGGCGTGCCGCGCCGGCGCTGGCTGGCGTTGTCATGGGCGGCTGCGCTGGTCTCCGCCGCGACGTATATCGGTTTGGCGGGCTTGGTCTCTCCGTCCGAATTCTCCTGGGTCGCAGTGATCACCATCGGTATCGGCGGTCTTGCCAGTGCCATCATCGGTGCCGCGGTAAAGATCTGGCGCACGGAATTAGGCATGGTGCCCGGCTACATGATGTTCTTCATCGCAAATGACGCATCGGATACTCAAAGCTTCCTCGACGGCGGAGTCATTTTTGCGCTGGTGACAGCGGGAATCCTCGCGTCTGTCGGCATTGTGATTCAGGCCGGGTATCTCATGGGATTGATCAACCCTAACCATGCCAAGGATAAGGCGTAGAAAGTCGGCTTGACCTGCTGGTTTGTGTTGTTGGTTGGGTGTGTGTAGCTTTATGTGAGTCAGCGTGACCGACAACGCCCCGCCGGATAGTGATTCTGGTGAGATGGCGGTAGGAAAACAATCGCTGGTAGATCCTTTCATTTGATTCGCATGGCAGGCGATTTTGTTTGTTGTGTGGGTGTGTGTAGGGTCGGTCAAGCCGCTTTGAACAGGCCTCCTTGGTTGTGGGGTGTGTTTGGGTGTGCGTGTGTTGTGTGAGAACTCGATAGTGTGCCAATGATTTTGTTTGGTTGGTTTGTGTGACTGTTTCATGCCTTTTTGTGGTGTGTGCTGGTCGGATGATGCCTGAACCATTGATGGGGTGTTGTTCGTCTGGTTGGTCGCATGGCTGATTGGATTTTTTGTTGTTGTCTTTTCTCCTCGTCGGAGGGGCAGCAATGTTTGATGGACCCTTTGTTGGGTTTGTTTAGTAATTTTTGGATTGCCAGGCCACGCTTTGTTGTGTGGTGTGGTTTGTTTTGGTTGGGTTTTGGGCTTTTCACGGCTCAGTTCTTTTACTGATTTTTTGTGGAGAGTTTGATCCTGGCTCA
>NZ_JBRBCB010000019.1:0-20303 GCF_053479455.1 Corynebacterium sp. 20-84 | reverse complement strand
CGGTTCGGGCTGTTCATTTGTCAACGATGTCCCGACTGATCCCCGCATCGGCACCAGACGCGCGGGGGTAGCGGAAGGTGTCAACGATGTCGCGACTGAGGTGTCAACCATCACCCCAGAATGTTTCGTCAGCCTAATTGTCAACCATGTCGCGACTGACCTGTCAACCATCAGGAATGATGTCCCAGGCACACCGTGTCAACTATGTCATGACTTCAGACACTCTCTGGGGCGCCAATTTTTTGGGTCAATCCAACCCCAGCACATTGAGGGCTTTTGGAGTTAGAGCGAGCTCCAAGGGGCGTTTCTTCACAGCGACGATAAGACCGCTGTCCTGGAGTTCCGTCACGTGATCGCGAACGGTATTCCAGGAACGGTTGAGGTATTCCTGCAAGTCTCTTGCTGCCACCGGTGCGTCGGGGCCGAAGAGTTTGGCCTGGCCAAGAATGAAGAGAATTTGGCCTTGGTTTTCGGATAGTTCTACCTTCGCTGCGTTCTCACGCAGTGAATGAAGCGATGCCAGTTTTTCCGATAGGGACTTTTCGAGCTGCTCTTGAGCGTCGGTCAAGATCGCGAGCATTTTGAGCAGGAAGAAGGTTCCTTCGCCCCGGTTGAGAGGTGCCTCCGTCTCCTCGAATGCTTTGTAGTACTTGGCGCGCTGGATGGAAAACTGGTGCGACACTGACATTGCAGTGGGGGCGGACAGCGCCTTAATCAGGGCGAAAGCCAAGAGAAAGCGGCCGATGCGGCCGTTTCCGTCGTAGAACGGGTGAGTGTATTCGAACATGAAGTGCCCCATGAAAGCATTCACCAGGCGGTGGCTGTCCACGCTTTGCGTAGCAAGGAAGGTCTTGAGTCTCGCGGTGATTTCGGCTTCGTCCGTCGGGGCGGCATGAATCTCTTTCTGTCCATCGTGAATCGAAACTGAGTGGGCACGGAATAACTGACCGTCAGGCTTGTCGCTATCGGCAATCTCGTCGGCCAGAAGTTCGTCGTAAAGCGAGCGAAGCGCTTGTGGCGACTGGGGGAAGGCCCGTTCATCTTCCCGAGGAAAGAGCAGAGATGAGTACAAGGCCGCCATTTCACGGAATCGCTTGTGCGCGGTTGTCCGTGGTTGCTTCAGTGCTTCGGCGATCTCTTGGCGAGTGGAGCGAATGCCTTCGATGCTGTTCGTCGCCTTGATCTCTTCGATGAGGAGGCCGCTCAGGTAGTGGCTCTTGGCGGCATCGGGAAGTGATGCCCATTTAGGGGCGATCCGTAGCTCGTTGCTCCACACCTGCTCAATCGCTTCCACAACCTCGTTTGTATGCACGACAAACAAGGGGTGGTCGCCCACGTTGAAGTCCCAGGTGACCGTCGCGGGCGAGGAAAGACGCAGCTCGTGCTGCTCCTTTGCGATTTTTTCACCGTGTTGATGGCTGTGGAAGACCTGTTTTAGCTGCTTGTAGGGGCTCATGTTGCGAATTTCCCTGGTCGTTGGGGTGCAATTTAGAGACCTATCTTAAGCGTGTATTTTGCAAAAAGCCCGTATTTTGAAAAATACGGGCTGGGGGAGCGGCTGTAAATTGCAGTTTTGGTGTTAGCTCAGCTCCGTGATCTTGGCGAGCACGTCGGCTGCGGGCGGGTTGGTGGCGTGGGTGCCGTCGGAGTAGAGGACGGTGGGCACGACGCGGTTGCCGTTGTTGACGGACTCGATCCACTCGGAGATGGATTCGGTGCCGGGGGCATCGACATCGACGATCTCGACGGTGCCTTCCGGCAGGTCGGCGCGATCGAGGTCCGCGAGCAGCCTGGTGCAGAACGGGCACCAGGAAGTGGCGAAGACGGTGACGGGGGAGGTCGTTTCCGGGGTGGTAGCCATTGTTATTGGGCCTTTCGTTCGAATCGTTGGAAGCGGTAGCGCAGCGGAGAGTCCTCAACGCCCTCGATAGTCACGCGGCCGCGATCAGAGGTGAACCAGTCAGTTTCGCTGACCAGGTCGAAATCCTCGGTGATCTGGGGAGCGTACACGGCATCGTGGGGGAGGTAAGGGGCGAGGTGGACGTCGATAAGCGTGCGCTCGATGACGTCGACCTCGTCGAGCGTGGCTTCATAAAGTTGTGCCCCGCCGATGATCCATGCGTCTGCGTCGAAGTCAGGCAGGTCGCGGTAGACGTACGCGCCCTTCGACCACGTGCCTGCTTCGCGCGAGGAAATGATGATGTTCGTGCGACTCGGCAGCGGTTTGATCGGCAGAGAATCCCACGTGCGACGACCCATGATGACCGGGCCGCCGAGCGTGGTCTCCTTGAAATGCTTGAGGTCCTCCGGCAGGTGCCACGGCATGCCCGCACCGTTGCCGATGATGCGGTCGACGGACTGGGCCCAGATTGCGCCGACCATTCTTATACCGAGACCTTCGCCGTGATCGTCGGGTGCGGGTCGTACCCGGTGACCGCAATATCCTCGAAGCCGTAATCGAAGATGGACTCCGCCTTGGTGAGCTCCAGCTGCGGGTACGGGCGCGGATCGCGCGACAGCTGTTCTTTGACCTGCTCAATGTGGTCGTTGTAGATGTGGCAGTCGCCGCCCGTCCAGATCAGCTCGCCGACCTCGAGGCTCGCTTGCTGCGCGAACATGTGGGTGAGCAGCGAATAGGACGCGATATTGAACGGCACGCCCAAGAACATGTCCGCGGAGCGCTGGTAGACCTGCATGGACAGCTTGCCGTCGGCGACGTAGAGCTGGAAGAGCAGATGGCACGGCATGAGCGCCATCTTGTCTAGCTCCGAGACATTCCATGCAGAGACCACGTTGCGGCGTGATTCAGGATCCTGCTGGAGGAGGTCGAGCGCATTCTGGATCTGGTCGATGTGCTGGCCGTCCGGGGTCGGCCAGGAGCGCCACTGGACGCCATAGACCGGGCCGAGCTCGCCATTTTCATCCGCCCACTCGTTCCAGATGCGGACATTATTCTCCTGCAGCCAGCGGACGTTCGAATCGCCCTTGAGGAACCACAGAAGCTCGCCGACAACACCCTTGAAATAGACCTTCTTCGTGGTCAACAAGGGGAAAGAATCGGCGAGATCGTAGCGCAGCTGCTTGCCGAACACGCTGATCGTGCCGGTGCCGGTGCGGTCGGACTTCGGCGTGCCAGTCTCAAGGATTTCGCGCAGCAGATCTTCGTACGGGGTGGGGATGGTCGTCCCAGTCATTCACTCACTCTTTGCGGGGTCGTGCGGGGTGTGGTGCGGCTACTTGGCGATGCCTTCGTAGCTGCCGTGCTCTTCCTTATACGCCGCAGCGTGCTCGAGAATTTCATCGGCGAGCTCCGGGCGGCAGATCAGCAGGTCAGGGACATAGGTGTCCTCGTTATTGAAACGCACCTCAGTTCCGTCCAGGCGGGTGGCGTGAAGACCAGCTGCCTTAGCGACGCCCACCGGGGCAGCCTGGTCCCATTCGTACTGGCCGCCGGCGTGAATGTAGGCGTCGTAATCGCCGAGCAGCACGTGCATGGCCTTTGCACCGGCAGAACCGATGCCCACGGCCTCGAAGTCCATCTTCTCTGCAACGTACCTCGCTACCGCCGGCGGACGGTTGTGCGACAGGGCGATCTTGCGGGACAGCGGGCCCTCGACGTGGCGCACGTCAGAGGACTTGAACACCACGCCCAGGTCCGGCAGACCGACTGCGGCGTGGGTGGGCACACCATTTTCGACGAGCGCGATGTGCACCGCCCAGTCCTGGCGGCCGGTGGCGAATTCCTTCGTGCCGTCCAGCGGATCCACGATCCACACGCGTGGGTTGTCCAAGCGAGCCAGATCATCGACCGCCTCCTCGGACAAGAATCCGTCATCTGGGCGGTGCTGCGCCAGCACACGCGCGATCCAGTTCTGGGCGAGATCGTCGCCTGCCTCCCCCAACTCGCGGCCGCGCAGTAGGCCCACACCGCGGATGCCCTTGAGGATTTCGCCGGTGCCAAGCGCAATGAGGTTAGTCAACCGTGAGTCCGAGTACGTTGCCGTCATGGCCTAGACCTTACCGCGTGCGCGGTGTCCTCGTGCGCTGTGGCCGACTGCTTTTGTAGCGCAACATAACACTTAACTTCCCACATAACATCCCACAAGTGTTAAGTAGTGGGAAGTTAGGTGTTATGTTCCGGCCGTCTATGGTGAAAGCGTGCCTGACAGACCTTTCGACCACTCCGTGAGCGGGGAAACTGGTCGCATTCTCGACCGCTTCCATCCGCAGGTGGCCATGTGGTTTGAAGAGGTCTTCGCCGCGCCGACTCCGGTGCAGGAGGGTGCGTGGAAATCGATCTCGGAGGGGGAGAACACCCTCGTTGTCGCCCCGACGGGTTCCGGTAAGACGCTGGCGGCTTTCCTCTGGTCGCTCAATTCGATGGTGCAGCGTTCCGGTCAGCAAGTCCTGCATTTCGATGACAATGCGGCGCTCCAGCGCACCACCACAGGAACGCGCGAGGGCGTGCGGGTGCTCTACATTTCGCCGCTGAAAGCCCTCGGCGTGGATGTCGAGAATAACCTCCGCGCACCCCTGACCGGCATTGCCCGTGTGGCACAGCGCATGGAGCTGGACATGCCGGATATCTCGGTGGCCGTGCGCTCCGGGGATACCCCTCAAGCCGAACGTAACCGGCAGGCGCGCAAACCCCCGGACATTCTGATCACCACCCCGGAGAGCCTCTATCTGATGCTCACCTCCAAGGCCGCGGGGATCTTGAAGACGGTGGACACAGTCATCGTGGACGAGATTCACGCCCTCGCCGGCACCAAGCGCGGCGTGCATTTGGCGCTGTCCTTGGAGCGCCTCCGCAGATTAGCGGGCGATTACCAGCGCATCGGCCTGTCCGCTACGGTACGCCCGCTGGATGCGGTGGCGAGTTTCTTGGGCGAGCGCACCACGATCGTGAATCCGCCGGCGGAAAAGAAGTGGAAGCTGGATGTCCACGTCCCGGTCGAGGACATGAGCGACCTGCCCGTGCCGGAAGAAGGCTCGCCGATCGGGGACGCGGTGATCGACACCTCCGCCATTTCCGACGACGTGCTCGACTTCAACTTGGATGGGCCGGAAGAGAAGAAGGACCTTGCTCCGCCGCCGACCCCGGGGCAGTCCTCGATCTGGCCGCATATCGAGGCGCAGCTCTACCAGGAGGTGATGGCGCACCAGTCGACCATCGTCTTCGTCAACTCCCGCCGCACAGCTGAGCGGTTGACCAGCCGCCTGAACGAGATCTGGGCTTCTGAGCACGACCCGGATGCGCTCAGCCCGGATACGCGCCGCCCGCCGGCGCAGTTGATGAAGTCGGTGGATGTGGCGGGTAAAGCCGCGCCGGTCATCGCGAGAGCCCATCACGGGTCTGTCTCAAAGGAAGAACGCAAGGCGACAGAGACAGCGCTGAAAGAGGGCACGCTGCGCGCGGTCGTGTCCACCAGCTCGCTGGAACTCGGCATCGACATGGGCGCGGTCGACCTGGTGGTGCAGGTGGAATCCCCGCCGAGTGTCGCCTCGGGTCTGCAACGCGTGGGCCGAGCCGGGCACTCGGTCGGTGCGGTCTCCGAAGGCTCGTTTTATCCCAAACACCGCTCGGACCTAGTCCAAACTGCAGTGACTGTCCCCCGGATGCGGGAAGGATTGATCGAGGAGCTCCACACCCCGAAGAGCCCGCTCGATGTGCTCGCCCAGCAGACCGTCGCCGCCGTCGCGGTGGAGGACCTGGAGTTGGATGACTGGTACGAGACCGTCACCCGCGCCTGGCCATACCGCAACCTGGCCCGAGAAGTCTTCGACGCCGTCATCGACCTGGTCATTGGTATCTACCCGTCCACCGATTTCGCGGAGTTGAGACCCCGCGCGATTCTCGACGGTACGACACTCAAGGCCCGCCCCGGCGCCCAGCGCGTCGCCGTCACCAATGCGGGCACCATCCCGGACCGAGGCATGTTCGGAGTCTTCTTGATCGCGAGCGATCAAGAAGGGGGACAAGGACCGCGCCGCGTCGGCGAGCTCGACGAGGAGATGGTCTACGAGTCGCGCGTCGGCGACGTGTTCACGCTCGGCGCGTCGAGCTGGCGCATCGAGAACATCACCCGCGACCAAGTGCAGGTCTCTCCCGCGCCGGGCCACACGGGACGCCTGCCGTTTTGGAACGGCGACGGCGTCGGCCGGCCGTATGAACTCGGTCTGGCTCTCGGCGCATTCCGCAGGGAAGCGAAGAGCGATCCAGCGATCATCGACGCCAGCCTCGACACCTACGCCCACGACAACCTGCTGAAATACCTCGAGGAGCAGGAAGAAGCGACCGGGATCGTCCCCGACGAGAAGACGCTCGTGCTCGAGCGGTTCACCGACGAGCTGGGGGATTGGCGCGTGGTGCTGCACACGCCGTTCGGTAAAGGTGTCAACGCCGCGTGGGCGCTGGCGACGGGGTGGCGCGTGGCGCAGGAGACGGGCATGGACGCCCAAGCGGTCGCGGGCGATGACGGCATCGTGCTCCGCCTGCCGCAAGGAGAAAAGGAGCCCGACGGCTCGATCTTCGCGTTCGACGCCGACGAGATCGCCGACATCGTCACCGAGCAAGTGGGCAATTCCGCACTCTTCGCCTCCCGCTTCCGCGAGTGCGCCGCGCGCGCATTGCTTCTGCCGCGCCGCAATCCGGGCAAGCGCGCACCGCTCTGGCAGCAGCGTCAACGCGCGGAGCAGCTTCTCGACGTCGCCCGCAACTACCCGTCCTTCCCGATCATCTTGGAGACGGTCCGCGAGTGCCTCCAGGACGTCTACGACCTGCCCGCGCTGCAAGATGTCATGCGCAATCTGTCCACCCGCCGTATCCGCGTCGCGGAAGTGACCACGGACCAGCCGAGCCCGTTCGCCTCGAGCCTGCTGTTCAACTACACCGGCGCGTTCATGTACGAAGGCGACACCCCGCTCGCCGAGAAACGCGCCGCGGCGCTCGCGCTCGATCCGTCGTTGCTCGCGAAATTGCTCGGCACCGTCGAATTGCGTGAGCTTCTCGACGCCGACGTGATCGCCGAGGTCGATGCCTCCCTGCGTCGACTCGGAAAGGCCGAGACTTCGGAGCAGTTCGCTGACACGCTCCGCATCGTCGGACCCGTTCCCGTCGATGAGCTCGAGCTCTACACTTCGGTTCCCGCCGCGGCACTCGAAGAGAATCTGGGCAAGCGGATCATGCGTGTGCGCATCGGCGGCCGTGAGCATCTCGCGCAATCACTCGACGCGCCATTGCTTCGCGACGGCCTCGGCGTCCCCGTCCCTCCCGGCATCGCCGCTCAGGTGGCCACGATCCCGGATGCACTCAGCCAGCTGGTCAGCCGGTGGGTTCGCACTCGTGGGCCGTTCACCCTGCGCGACCTCGCGGCCGCATTCGGACTGTCCGTCGGTGCCTCCTATGAAGTGTTGTCTCGCCTCATCGAGGACGGGAAGGTCATCGAGGGCCGTTACCGCCAGGGCGTCGACGAGCAGGAATACATGGGGGCAGAGGTCCTGCGCATCGTGCGCACACGCTCTCTCGCCGCCGCTCGTGCGCAGACCCGCCCGGTCTCCCAGTCGGCCCTTGGCCGCTTCATGCCCGCCTGGCTCAATGTCGCCCCGGCGGGGCAGCGGCCGGCACTCCGCGGTGCCGACGGCGTCTTTTCCGTCATCGAGCAGCTCGCAGGGATCCGTCTGCCTGCCAGCGCGTGGGAGTCGATGATCCTTCCCAGTCGCGTCGGTGACTATTCCCCGGAAATGCTCGACGAGCTCACGTTGTCCGGCGAAGTGCAGATCGTCGGGGCGGGCAAAGCCGGTGCACGCGACCCGTGGATCATGCTGCTTCCCGCCGACTATGCGGCGCAGCTCATCCCCGTTCCGGAAGAGCCGCTGCTGAGCCTCACTCAACAGCGCGTGATGGACAAGATCAACGTCGGTGGCGGTTATCTCTTCACCGACCTGCTCGGGCCCGCATCTGAATCGTTCACCACTTCCGATGAACTCCGCGAATCCATGTGGGACCTGGTTGAAGCTGGACTCATCGCGCCGGATTCCTTCGCGCCGATCCGTGCGCGACTGGCCGGAGGCAAGCACGGCAAGACAGCGCACCGCGCGAAGCGTCGGCCGTCGCGAAGCCGCATCCGCTCCGGGCGCACGACCTTCGCCAATGTCACGCCGCCCGACATGACGGGACGCTGGGCCGCGACGCCCACACCAGACACCGACCCCACGCAGCGCTCGCTCGCGCACGGCGAGGCGTGGCTCGACCGCTACGGCGTGGTCACCCGCGGCAGCATCGTCGCCGAGGACATCGTTGGTGGGTTCGCCCTCGCGTATAAATCTCTTTCCGGATTCGAAGAAGCCGGAAAGGCCATGCGCGGCTACCTCGTCGAAGGGCTCGGCGCGGCGCAATTCTCCACGCCCGCGACCATCGACCGTCTGCGCGGCCACCAGGATTCCGACGACCTTGTCGGTTGGCCGTCCGGCACGAAGGAGCCGAAGGCCTACGTGCTCGCCGCCACCGACCCAGCCAATCCGTACGGCGCGGCACTGCCGTGGCCCGACACCGGACCGACCCGCTCGGCAGGAGCACTCGTCGTGCTTATCGACGGCCTGCTCGCCGCCCACATCACCCGCGGCGGCAAGACCATGACCACCTTCTTCGACGGTTTCCCTGAAGGCACCGCCACCGAAGACGAATTGCTCACCATGGTCGTGGGAGCACTCACTGACGCGGTGGCGGCGGGAAGGTTGTCACCGTTGACCGTCGAAAAGCTCAACGGCGAGCCCGCATTCGCCCTGAAGAATCACGGTGCCGGTGCGTCGCCTCGAGGCGCGAAAATCGGCGGCCGGACCGCGGCTGCCCCGAAGCGGCGGGGACGGACGGTCGCTGACGCGATCAAATCGATGGAGCTCGACGAGGACCTGGATTTCGACGATCATTGACGGACAATCGCCGCAGACCCTAGAATGTAGTCACGTTACTACTTGAGGGGGTTATGATGACGTATCGCATGTCAGCCCGAGAATTCAATCAAGGGCTTAGCCAGGCGAAACGAGCGGCATTGGAAGCGCCAGTGGTCGTCACTGACCGGGGGGAACCGTCACACGTACTCATGTCTTACCGGGAATATGAAAAGCTGACACGCTCTCCCGAAAGTTTCGTGGAAAAACTACTGATCGAAGATCCAGTCGACGTGGAGCTTGAGGACGTTCAGCTGGGATTACGCCCTGTGGAATTTTGATGTATCTCCTCGACACAAACGTCATAAGTCAGTTTCACAAACCCCAACCGGACCGAGGAGTTCTTAACTGGGTGGGGAACCAAGACGAAGCGGAGCTTTTCATTTCTGTAGTCACTGTCATGGAGATAGAAATCGGAATTAAACGCCTCGAGCGACGTGATCCAGAACAGGCGAGACGGCTCCAGCGATGGTTAGATCAATCGGTCCTCAAGGGATTTGAAGGGCGGATTGTGCCGATTGACCTTCATGCGGCCCGGCGATGTGCTGCAAGCCACGTGCCGGATCCTGCTCCGGAGAGGGATGCTCTTATCGCGGCCACCGCGTCCTCGCGTGGATTCACAGTTGTGACTCGAAATGAAAAGGATTTCCGGCGATTCGGTGTGCCGGTGTTGAACCCGTTTGGGGCGCCAGATGCCCGAAGGTGATTCCGTTTATCAGCTGTCCAAACGGCTGCAGTTCATGGCCGGGCGTGAGGTCACCGCGTCATCGTTGCGCGTCCCTCGGTTCGCCACCGTCGACTTCACGGGCATGACAGTCCAGCGTGTGTGGCCGTATGGAAAACACCTGTTCATGCAGTTCGGCGCGGATGGTCACGACGCGCAGATCCTGCACACGCACCTGAAGATGGAAGGCACGTGGTCCGTGCACCGTGCTGGGGCTCGCTGGTCGAAGCCCGGCCACACCGCGCGCGTCGTGCTCCAGCTTTTCGACGATGCCGGCGACATCGAGCTCGTTGGCCACTCCTTAGGGCTGGTCGATGTCTTCCCCGCGCGCGAGTACGAGGCCGAGATGGGCTACCTCGGGCCTGATCTTCTGGCCGAGGACTTCGACCACGATGAGGCGATGCGCCGCATTCTCGCCGACCCGGAGCGAGAGATCGGCAGAAGCTTGCTCGACCAGTATCGCGTCGCAGGCATCGGTAATGAGTACAGGGCGGAGATCTGCTTCCTCGGCGGCGTCCATCCGGCGCGGACGGTGGCTGAGGTGGGGGAGCGCGGTGTCGATAAGCTCCTGCGCATTGCGCGCCGTCTGATGTGGGCGAATAAAGACGAGGTCAAACGCGTGACCACCGGCGTGAAACGCGCCGGCGAGACCACCTACGTGTTCGGGCGCAACAAAAAGCCCTGCCGCCGGTGCACCACCTTGATCACCAAGGGGTTTCTGGGCAGTCAGGGCGATTTAGAGCGCGTGATCTGGTGGTGTCCCAGCTGTCAGCCGGAGCCTACTTTACAAGCCGAGTAAGGCGAGAGGTTCCGTTCTTGTACTCGAATTACTGAGGTCGGACCCCTGCTACTTGGCCACCCTCTGTCGTTACCACGACCCCGTTGCTGAAGTTATTGGATGCTTCTCTGAGCGATGAAGTCACAAAGCGAGCATCTAGGCGAGATCCCAAGACGTGGGCCAGGGCCACAACTGGCCCTCCTCGTGGAATCAAACCCAGCAGGGCGGCCACAAGGGCATCTCCGTCTTTCCCGGAAGCAGCTTCATCATGCATCGCCTTCGCCTCGCAGCTATTCAGGTGGAAGGACTTGATCTCCCGATAGCTATTCCCAGGTCCAAGTGGTTCTTGTCGCGATTCTCCTTCGCGGCTTTCGCCTACCTACGCAGGCTTCTTGAGCTGTCGCCCTTGGAGCGATGAGAACTGTGCTAAGAGAGACTCCGGCCAGAGTGATCCCCAGCGCCTTCTTGAGAGTCATGATGCTCATTTCTTCGTTTCTTTTCGATGACGAAGTTGGACACAAGAGCGAAACATGCGCCAATCGCAACCCCGGCGAGGAGGATAGTCGATCGAGCAGGCTGCTCTATGTCTCCTGCCGTGACGATGAGTAGAGCGATAGTCAATGCTCCTAAGACAAGAGCGATCTGAATAATGTACTGGACCTTGGCGGACATACTATTGTGTCCTTTCTCCCATGTGACGTTGTTTGAAGTGGGGGAAATCCAAACCTGGAGCGTGAAACTGCAGAAAGCAAGCTGCCGTTCCGCTAGACCTTGCCAAGGGAACTTCTCTCGGCCATGGCCCAGAGCAATTTCTTCATGCCCTTTGAGCTTCCAATTTCAGGCACTCTGCGCTACCAATTTCAGGCACTCTGCGCTACCAATTTCGGGACTCCCACGCTACCAATTTCAGGGTTCGGGAAGAACCTGCCTAAGCGCTCGGCGCCTCGTTCTTCTCCCGGATCGCACGGCGGATAAAGAAGATGAGGAAGCCGAGCAGAATCAGGATGAGAATCACGTAGACGACCTTGGAGTACTGGTCGATGTAGCCGGTGACGGCCTCCCAGTTCTCGCCGAGCTTGAAGCCCAAGAGGATGAGGATGAAATTCCAGACGGCGGAGCCGAGGGCGGTCCACAGGCCGAAGGTGAGCAGGTTCATTCGGTCCAGGCCCGCGGGAATGGAGATCAGCGAGCGGATGCCGGGGATCAGGCGACCGAAGAGGATTGATGGCCTGCCGTATTTGTCGAACCAGGCGAGGGATTTATCAACGTCAGAGGCCTTCACCAGCCACATCCAGTCGGCGATGGCGCGCAGACGGTCCGCGCCGAGCCAGGCGCCGATGCCGTAAAGAATGTACGCGCCGACCACGGAACCGATCGTTGCCCAGATGAACACCGAGATGAAGTTCAGTGAACCCTGGGCGACGGTGAAGCCGCCGAGCGGCAGGACCACCTCGGAGGGGATCGGCGGGAAGAGGTTTTCCAGCAGGATGGCGATGCCGACGCCGGGGGCGCCGAGCGTATCCATCAAACTGACAATGAAGTCAATGATCGCGGACATGGCAAGTATCTTGCCTTATGAGATGTCGGTCGACCAAGAATGAACCGGCGCGCCAGTCTTCTGATTCTCCAAGTAGAGCTTCAACATTTTCGCCAGAGCTTCCTGCCGCTCCGGTGTCGCGGGCTTCGTGCCGGGGCCGTATTTATCCAGCACATCCAGCTGCCAAGTTGCGCCGTTCTGGCGGTGCCATGCGCGGCCCTCAATGACCTTCAAGTACTTGTCGGCCAGTTCTTCATCGACATCGAGGAGGCGCAGACCCTCATGTGCCTGGTCGAGCAGATGGTTGAGGACGAGGTTGGACACGTCGATGCGCCCCAGCGTCGGCCACGTCATCGTCGCGCCAATGCCGTCCCTGGCACCGGCGTAGAAATTGCTCCGCGCATCGTCGAAGGTCAGGCGCGACCACACTGGGCGGGTCTGCTCGCCCAGGAATTTCGCGAGCCCGTAGTAGAACGCGGCGTCCGCGATGATGTCGATCGTCGTCGGGCCAGCCGCGAGCAGGCGGTTCTCCACACGGATATGGGACAGCTCCAGCGACGGATCGTAGATCGGGCGGTTCCAGCGCCATACCGTGCCGTTGTGCAGGTTCAGGTAGTGCAAGCCCGGGCTGTTGCCGTCCATCATCGGTTTGCCCGCGTCAGTGCGGGATTCCGGGATGAGCGGGGAGAAGTAGCGTACGTTTTCCTCGAAGAGGTCGAACGCACTCGTAATCCAGCGCTCGCCGAACCACACGCGCGGGCGCACTCCCTGGTTGACCAGCGTGTCCGTGCGGGTATCGATGGATTGCTTGAATACCGGGATGCGCGATTCGTGCCACGTGCGGTGCCCCATGAACAGCGGGGAGTTCGCACTCAACGCCACCTGCGGGCCGGCGATCGCCTGGGACGCATTCCACGCTTCCGGGAACCGGTTCGGCGCGACTTGGAGGTGCAGCTGCATCGATGTACAGGTCGACTCCGTGGCGATGTCATCGAAAGTGGCGCGGTAGCGCTCCTGCCGCGCGACGTCGATATGCACGAGCTCGCCGCGCGCTTCGACGACCATATTCGACAACGCGGAATAGCGGTTCTCCTGCGTCATCCACTCGTCGCTTCGCAGATAATCGGTGGTCACCGTCGGCAGCGTGCCGATCATCGCCAGTTTCGCACCAGCTTTTTTCGCGGCCTTATCGACGGCTCGCAGACGCTCATCCAGTCCCTCGTGCAGCACCGTCAACCCGTCGCCGGACAGCTCCATCGGCGGGTGGTTCACCTCGACGTTGTAGCTGCCAATCTCGGCCTGGAATTCGTCGGAAAGCTCGGCGAGCACTTCCTTATTGCAGCCCGCGGGAGCCATCGAGTCGTCCACGAGATTGAGTTCGAGCTCGAGCCCGATGGTGCCGTGATCGACGAATTCTGCCTCCTGGAGGTGGCGATCGAAGATCTCCAGATCGTCCAGGAGGGCCTGACGGTATGTGGTCCGCTCTTTGGGGGTGTATGAATCGCGTGAAACGGCATCGCCCATGCGCAAATCTTATCCGCGCGCACGACGGGATGCACCGTATTTATACCCGCATTGCATTCATATGCGGCTATTTCTTGCTGCGGTACCACCCGATGAGCGCGTCGGTGGAGGAATCGCCAGTGGCGGGTTCTTCCGCACCGGAGACCGCGCCAGCGAGCTCATTCGCCTGCGCTTTGCCCAGCTCCACGCCCCACTGGTCGAAGGAATTGATGCCCCAGATCACGCCCTGCGTGAACACGATGTGCTCGTACAGCGCGATGAGAGCGCCCAGCGCATGCGGTGTGAGTTCCTCCGCAAGGATCGTGGTGGTGGGGCGGTTGCCAGGCATGACCTTGTGCGGGGCCAATTGCTTATCGACGCCACCTGCTTCCACCTCTTCCTGCGTTTTCCCGAAAGCCAGCACCTTTGTCTGCGCGAAGAAATTCCCCATGAGGAGATCGTGCATGGAGCCTTCCCCAGAAGCGGTGGGCAGATCCTGCTTCGGGTTGGCAAAGCCGATGAAGTCCGCTGGAACCATCGTCGTGCCCTGGTGGATCAGCTGGTAGAAGGCGTGCTGGCCATTCGTGCCGGGTTCGCCCCAGAAGATCTCGCCGGTGTCGTAGGTGACCGGGGTGCCGTCGATACGCGTGCTCTTGCCGTTCGACTCCATGGTGAGCTGCTGCAGGTACGCCGGGAAGCGGGAGAGATCCTCGGAGTAGGGCAGCACCGCGTGAGTGTCTGCGCCGTGGAAATTGCGGTACCAGATATTCAGCAGGCCCATGAGCACCGGAATATTTTCCTCCAGCGGTTCCGTGCGGAAGTGCTCGTCCATCGCGTTGAAACCCTCGAGGAAACGCATGAAGTCCTGCGGGCCGATCACCGCCATGAGCGAGAGACCGATCGCCGAATCGACGGAGTAGCGGCCGCCGACCCAGTCCCAGAACGGGAACATATTGTCAGTGTCGATGCCGAATTCGGCGACCTTCTCCGCATTCGTCGACACCGCCACGAAATGCTTCGCGATAGCCGACTCATCCCCGTCGAACTGCTCCAGCAACCAGCGCTTCGCCGCATGCGCGTTGGACAGCGTCTCCTGAGTGGTGAAGGTCTTCGACGCCACGATGAACAGCGTCTCACCTGGGTCGGCGTCGTCGAGCACACTCGTCATATCCGCGGGGTCGACATTGGAGACGAACTCTGCGGTGATCCCCGCCGTCGCGTACGTGCGCAGCGCCTTCGCTGCCATTGCCGGGCCCAAGTCGGAGCCGCCAATACCGATATTGACGACCTTCTTGATCGTGTGTCCCGTGTAGCCGAGCCACTCGCCGGAGCGCAGCTTCGACGCGAAATCGCGCATCCGGCCCAGCACCTCGTGCACGTCAGCCGCGACATCCTGGCCATCCACCTCGAGGTCGTCTTCCGCGGGGATGCGCAAACCGGTGTGGAGCACCGCGCGGTCTTCGGTGGAGTTGATGTGCTCGCCGGTGAACATCTTCTCCGTCGCGCCTTTCAGGTCCGCCTCCTCGGCGAGGGCCACCAGTGCTTTGAGAACGTCCTCGTCGACGAGGTTCTTCGACAGGTCCACGTGCAGGCCTGCCGCGTCGAACGTGAATTTCTCGGCCCGGCCACTATCGGTGTCGAACATCTCTCGCAAGGTCTTCTTGCTCTTCTCCGCGTGGAGTTTCTGCAGTTCGTTCCATGAGGTTGTGGAGGTGATGTCGGTCATTGCCACTCCTAGAGGGGGTCATCGAGGGGATCTGCGGTCAATGCCTCCCAGACTAATGAAACTTACGGAACCCGGACCCGAATTTCGGCCATAATGGGAAGCCATGAGCATCGTGAAGATCAACGCAATCACTGTCCCCGAAGGTGCTGGCGAGCAGCTCGAGCAGCGCTTCGCAGCACGCAAGCACGCCATCGACTCCCAGCCCGGCTTCGAGGGGTTCCAGCTGCTGCGCCCGGTCAAGGGCGAAGACCGCTACTTCGTAGTCACCCGCTGGGCCGACGAGGAGTCCTACAAGAACTGGTGGGCCGGCGAAGGCAAGGCCGCCCACGCTCACAAGGACGGCGAGGAGCCCCGCAAGCCGGTCGCATCCGGTGCCGAACTCCTCGAATTCGAAGTCGTGCTTGATTCGCTCGAGCAGGACTAGTTCGTTTGAGGGCGCTCTAGAGCACCCAGCCTCTACGATCCCAACTTGCCCCGGCCGAGTCGCAGCAAAATGGCGGCGAGGTTGGGGCCTTCTTCACCGAGCTCGTCGCGGAATTGGTTGATGATGGCTACTTCGCGGGTGTGGACAAGGCGGGTGCCGCCGGAGCCCATGCGGGTCTTCCCGATGGCATTAGCAATCTCAGAGCGGCGCTTCACGGCATCGAGGATGACGCGGTCGAGCCGGTCGATTTCTTGGCGGTAGGCCTGGATCTCCTCGTCGGACAACGGGTCGTCGGTGCCGGACGGGTGCCTGATATCGCTGTTCTCCACGCTCATAACCATTGATTCTGCCACGAATTCCACAGCGTGTTCGGATGGCTCCGGACGGGTGGTTCACCCTGCCAAGTACGGTAGGAGCCATCATGGGAACAGATTTGATTTTGGGGTTGAATCCGCAGCAGAAGGCAGCCGTTGAGCACTCCGGCAGCCCGCTGCTCATTGTTGCTGGCGCTGGATCCGGCAAGACGGCTGTGCTGACACGCAGGATTGCGTATCTGCTGCAGGAGCGCGGGGTGGCGCCGTGGGAGATCCTGGCCATCACGTTCACCAATAAGGCTGCCGCGGAGATGAAAGAGCGCGTCAGTCAGCTGATCGGCCCGCATGCGGAGCGGATGTGGGTGGCCACGTTCCACTCGGTGTGCGTGCGTATTCTGCGGCAGCAGGCGCAGTTGGTCAACGGCCTGAACACGAACTTCACTATTTATGACGGGGATGATTCGCGGCGTCTGTTGGGCATGATCGCGAAGGAAGCGAACCTGGATCTGAAGAAGTTCTCGCCGCGCGCGCTGGCGAATGCGATCTCGAATCTGAAGAACGAGTTGATCGGGCCGGAGCGCGCGCAGCTGAACGCCGAGAAAACGAAGAATCCGTTTGAGACGACGGTGGCGAAGGTCTATGCCGAGTACCAGCGTCGTCTGCGTGAGGCGAATGCGGTGGACTTCGACGACCTGATCGGCGAGGTGGTCGGGCTGTTCCAGCGCCACCCCCAGGTGGTGGAGTACTACCGGCGTCGGTTCCGCCACGTGTTGGTGGACGAGTACCAGGACACCAACCACGCGCAGTACGAGCTGATCCACATGCTCGTCGGTAACGGTGCGGATGCGCCGGAGCTGGCGGTTGTGGGCGATTCGGATCAGTCGATTTATGCGTTCCGTGGGGCCACGATCCGAAATATCGAGGAATTTGAGCGGGATTACCCGAATGCGACGACGATCATGCTGGAGCAGAACTACCGCTCGACGCAGAATATTCTCGCCGCGGCGAATGCGGTGATCGCGCAGAACGCCGGCCGTCGCCCGAAGAAGCTGTGGACGGATCTGGGGGAGGGCGAGAAGATCGTCGGGTACGTCGCGGACAATGAGCACGACGAGGCACGTTTTGTCGCCAGCGAGGTCGACGCATTGGCGGACCGGGGCAGGGACTATTCGGATATTGCGGTCATGTACCGCACGAACAACTCGTCGCGCGCGTTGGAGGATATTTTCATCCGCGCGGGCATTCCGTACAAGGTGGTCGGCGGCACGCGCTTCTACGAGCGCAAGGAGATCCGCGATGTCATCGCCTACCTGCGTGTGCTGGAGAACCCGGATGATTCGGTGAGCATGCGCCGCATCATCAATGTGCCGAAACGCGGCATCGGTGACAAGGCGCAGGCGATGGTCGCGCTGTATGCGGACAACCACCAGATCAGCTTCGGGCGCGCGCTTATTGACATCGCGGGTGGGGAAGGCGATGCCATCTCCTCCCGCTCTCGGAACGCTATCTCCGGGTTCGTCGACATTCTGAACGGTCTGCGCGTTGATATGGACGAACTCGTCAACGAGGTGACTGGCATGCCGGATTTGGGTGGTTTGGTCGCCCGCATTCTGGATGTGACCGGCTACCGCGCGGAGTTGGAAGCATCGAATGACCCGCAGGACGGGGCACGGCTGGACAACCTCAATGAGCTTGTGTCGGTGGCCCGGGAGTTCTCGTCTGATGCCGCGAACACGATGGCGTATGAGGAGTTCGACCCGGACAGCGGTGAAGCGCAGCCAGGATCGCTGCAGGCGTTCTTGGAGCGCGTCTCGCTAGTCGCTGATGCGGACCAAATCCCGGATGAGGGGCAGGGCGTTGTAACGCTGATGACGTTGCACACGGCGAAGGGGTTGGAATTCCCAGTCGTATTTGTCACCGGCTGGGAGGACGGGCAGTTCCCGCACTTGCGTGCGCTGGGTGATCCGGATGAACTCGCGGAGGAACGCCGTCTTGCTTATGTCGGCATTACCCGCGCACGCGAGCAGCTGTACCTGACCCGTGCGATGCTGCGATCCTCGTGGGGCTCCCCGGTGACCAACCCCGCCAGTCGCTTCCTCGCGGAAGTCCCAGAGGACCTCCTCGACTGGCGGCGGGTGGAACCGGAGCGCTCCTTTTCCTCGGACGCATGGGGCAGCCCGATTCCCGCGCGACGCACGAGGCGCCGGAGCGAGAGCAGCGTGAAGGTGAATAAGAACCTTCAGCTGGCGAAGGGGGACCGTGTCAACCACGCGAAGTACGGGCTGGGCACGGTCATGAGCGTTGATGGTGTCGGTCCGCGGGAGACCGTCACCATCGATTTCGGTTCGAGTGGAACGGTGCGGCTCATGCTCATCGGCGGCGTGCCGATGGAGAAGATCTAACCGCTTAGACGGTGATGCCGCGCTCGGCGAACCACGGCACCGGGTCCACTCGGTTCTCGCCGTCCGGCAAGATCTCGAAGTGCAGGTGCGGGCCGGTGGAGTGGCCCTCGTTGCCCATCTCGGCGATCTGCTGGCCGGCGGCGACGCGGTCGCCCACATTCACGTTGAACGAGCGGACGTGGCCGTAGACGCTGATGGAACCGTCGTCGTGGCGCACACGGACCCACTTGCCGAAGCCACGGGCCGGGCCGGCGTTGATCACGGTGCCGTCCATGACGGCGAGGATCGGGGTGCCCAGATCATTGGCGATATCGATGCCGTAGTGGAAGGTGCCCCAACGCGGACCGAAGCCAGAGGTGAAGCGACCCTGGGTCGGCATGACGACCTTATTGCCGCTCGGGGAGGTGCCTGACTGCTCGGTGACAGACGTGGTCGGGACGTCGGCGGTGGCTTCCTCTTCGTTGTACTCGGGAAGCTCACGGGGGTCGTAGACGACCTGGTAGCCCGCGGCGGAGAAGGTCGCGCCCTTGGAGAAAATATCGTCGAGCGCCACGCCGATCGACGGCAGGGCGGGGCCGAGACCATCGACTTGCTGTCCGTTGACGGAGACGGAGAGTGCGTGGGCGGGAATAGCGGTCAGGGGGATGCTCAGTGCCACGGCGGCGACGAGGAGGCGTCGTTTCATGTCGTCTGTCGTCCTTTTACGCTTCGGGGAGTATAGGCATTTTCCAACTCGCAACATGCTAGCGGCAGAAACCACCCCAATCAATGCCGTTTTTGCGGTTGACGTGCAGAAAAGGGTGAATCTACGTCTAAAAGTGCAGGTAATAACAGTTAACTAGTGTGACAAGAGTGAATTATGTGAATTTCCCGCCGGGGGTGAAAAGCGCATAAAAAATTCCCCCCGGGTGTGAACTAGCCCCCGAAAGTTGGACTGGTTTAATTCTAGGCTGTGAGGGGTTCAAGGGTCTGATTCCGATACTGGATCGGAGTCAGGCCCTTTAGTCGTTGTTGGATGCGTTCGGTGTTGTACCACCCGATGTACTCGTCGATCGCCTGGTTGAACTCTGCGACCGTGTCGAAGACTTCACCGTGGTACATCTCGGTTTTCAAGTGCCCGAAAAAGTTCTCCATGACCGCGTTGTCGTAGCAGTTGGCTTTACGCGACATTGACTGCCTACCACCGTTGTCACTAATCAGGTCGCGCCAGGACGAGTGCTGATACTGGAATCCTTGGTCGGTGTGCATCATCCACCCGGGTTCAGGTGCACACGCTGCGATCGCCTTGGTCAAGGAATCGGTGGTAAACGCTGTCGACGGCGATGTGGCAACGGTGTGGGCGACGATTGAACGGTCGAACAAGTCCATCACTGGTGACAGGTAGACCTTGCGGCCTGCGACCCTGAACTCGGTGACGTCGCTGACGAAAACGGTATTCGGCTTATCAGGGGTGAACTTGCGGTCAAGTTTGTTGTCGGCAATGTGGCTGATCGTCCCAGCGTAGGAAGCATACGGTCTGCGTTGGCGGATCTTGGCTCGAAGCCCCATCTCGCACATGAGTTTGTAGACGAGTTTGTGGTTGACCACCCAGCCCTGGTTACGCAGGTCGAGTAGTACTCGCCGGTAGCCGTAGCGATGCTTGTTGTGTTCGAAGCTTTCCCGGATCGCATCTTTGAGCGCGGCGTGCTTATCCGGTTGGCTGAGGCGTTTCTGGTGGTAGAAGAACGTCGATCTCGGCATGCCCGCCGCATCCAAAAGGTATTGCAGACGATGCTGTGACTTGAGGATGACGATCGCCTGGACTTTCAGGCGCGTCCCTGAGAGTGTCCGATTCTTTGTGTGCGGGGGTTTGGTTTACAAGTAGTCCGCGAATCGGTCGGGGTAAGCCACGGCTAGTTGGTTGATGGCTTGTTTCCACCCGGTGGCTTTCGCTCCTTCAATATAGC
>NZ_JBRBCB010000018.1:0-30128 GCF_053479455.1 Corynebacterium sp. 20-84 | reverse complement strand
TGAGGTTGATCCGGACACTGGTGAGATCACGGTGACGGTGCCGGAGGGTACTGATCCGCAGGATGCCAAGGTTGTCGTTAAGGACAAGGATGGCGACAAGGTCGGTGATGTCGATACCAAGATCACTGCTCCGGAGGAGCCGGCTGAGGATAAGCCGAGTATTGATGCTGGTGATAAGACCGTTGTGGTTCCGGCTGATGGTTCTGAGAAGAAGCTGGATGATACGGTCGTTAACCCGACTGAGGGTATGACTGGTGAGGTCATCGGTAACGATGGCAAGCCGGTTGATGGTGCCAAGGCTGAGGTTGATCCGGACACTGGTGAGATCACGGTGACGGTGCCGGAGGGTACTGATCCGCAGGATGCCAAGGTTGTCGTTAAGGACAAGGATGGCGACAAGGTCGGTGATGTCGATACCAAGATCACTTCCCCGAAGCCCAAGCAGAGCAGCTCTTCTGAGCGTGAGGGTTGCACCGACTCCCTGATTGGTTTCGGTCTGCCGCTGCTGGCTCTGATTCCGCTGGGTATTGCTTCCCAGACTGCGATCCCGGGTCTGCAGAACATTCAGGCTCAGGTTGGTCGTCAGATTCAGGATGCGAACACTGCTCTGCAGAACCAGCTGGGCATTATGGATCCGCGTTTGGCTAAGGCTGCCGCTGACTTCGATGCACAGCTGAAGGGTGCGGGTGCGAACCTGAACCATGTCATGGGTGGGCTGGCGGTGCTTGCTTACGGCATCGCTGCGATCACGACCATTGCTACCAAGTGTGGTCCGGGCAATACCAAAACCCAGACCGAGACTGGGGCGTCCAGCAAGGGTTCTTCTTCGAAGGGGTCGTCTTCCAAGGGCAAGGATGAGAACAGCAGCTCTTCCCCCAAGTCCAAGGGGGACAAGGGTTCTTCCGGGTCTGAGGGCAAGGGCGGCTCTGGCAAGGGTGCTGAGGCTGAGGCTCCGGCTGAGGGCAAGAACGCTTAGTAAAGATTGAGCGGTCCCCGCTGGCTAGTGGGCCGGCAGGGCTGCTCCCCTTGGGGGAGTGGTCGCTGGCTCTGGCTGGTGAGTTGAAATGAATCACCGCCGATCCCTACCTGAATGGGTAGCGGGTCGGCGGTGATTTTGTGTTTCAGGGCTACCGCACAGGGCGGCGTGAGATGTGCTCTGCAGATGTGTACTGCTTCCGCGGGGCGAGCGGTTGACTGCGTGGTGTGTCGTTCACCGACGCAGGATGGAAGGGGAAGGGGGTAGCGCTAGATCGAGTATTCGGGGTGGGAGGCGTTGACCATGTCGTCCCATTCGACGATCTTCTTGCGCTCGCGGCCTTCGGCCTCGCCGAGGGCGCGTTCGGCGGCGTCGAGGTTGTGCCAGCTTTCCCAGGTGGTCACCTTGACGCCCTTGTTCTTGAGGTGGTCGAGGATGGCCTGGTCGTCGCGGTGTTCGGTGGGGGTGAGGGTGCCGTTGCGGTAGTCGTCGAGAAGCATGGTGGTGGTGTCCTTGGCGTCGGACTTGGTGTTGCCGATCAGGCCGACTGGGCCGCGCTTGATCCAGCCGGTGGTGTACAGGCCGGGGACGATGTCGCCGCCGAACTCGGTGAGGACGTGGCCTTCGTCGTTGGGGATGACGGCGCGGTGGTCGTCGAAAGGCACGCCGTTGACGGCGTCGGAGCGGTAGCCGACGGCGACGTTCGGGGGAGTGAAGCGCTTAGGAAGCGTTCGCGTTGAGGTCGAGTGGAACGCGGGTGCCGTCGGCGCGTATGACGAAGAGTTCCAGATCGGCGTTCAACGCTTGGAGGTATTTCTGCAGCGTTTCCACCCGGGCTGAAGAGATGTTGCCGTGCTCGATCTGAGAAATTCGGTTTTGGCCGACACCAATTTTTCCGGCGAGGGAAACTTGAGTCACCCCGAGCTCTTCGCGGAGTGCGCGGAGGCGGTAGAGCTGAGTGTCTCGGTGCATTTCGGCCTTGATTCGCTCGATGTTCTCGCGGTTGCCGGGGCGCTTGGTTCGCCGCTGATCAAGGGTTGTCATTGTTTGCTCCTGCTTGTCGTGGTTTGGTGCTTAAGGTCAAATTTCCCGGAGGTGGGCGTCAAAACGGTCGTCTGCTATCGGGACATTCTTTCGGTACCACTTATTCCAGCTCCCGGTTTTATCGCCCGCGAGAAGTGTGATGGCAATGTGTTTCGGATCGAAAGCGAAGAGGATCCGAATATCCGAATGTTGCCGCCGCGGGGCCGAAGCTCTTTCATGTTGGAATGGCGCGACTGGTGGACGGAATCCACAAATGGCCGGCCGCAGCCCGGGCCCATTTCCTCCAGGAACTCGAGAGCGGCAAGCACGGTGTCGTAATCGTCGTCGGAGAGTTGATCGAGCCATTCTTCGATATGGGTCGTGTCGACTATCCATCGGTCCACGAAGTCAGTGTATCAGTTATGGGTGATATTCGTGGGGACGTTTCTCATCATGCGAACGCAAAAGTGGGGCCACGTTACTGTGGCCCCACTTAGGAGAGTTCTTGGCTGAAGGTTAGATCGAGTACTCGGGGTGGGAGGCGTTGACCATGTCGTCCCACTCGACGATCTTTTTGCGCTCGCGGCCTTCGGCCTCGCCGAGGGCGCGTTCGGCGGCGTCGAGGTTGTGCCAGCCTTCCCAGGTGGTCACCTTGACGCCCTTGTCCTTGAGGTGGTCGAGGATGGCCTGGTCGTCGCGGTGTTCGGTGGGGGTGAGGGTGCCGTTGCGGTAGTCGTCGAGAAGCATGGTGGTGGTGTCCTTGGCGTCGGACTTGGTGTTACCGATCAGGCCGACGGGGCCACGCTTGATCCAGCCGGTGGTGTACAGGCCGGGGACGATGTCACCGCCGAACTCGGTGAGAACGTGGCCTTCGTCGTTGGGGATGACGGCGCGGTGGTCGTCGAAAGGCACGCCGTTGATGGCGTCGGAACGGTAGCCGACGGCGCGGTAGACAGCCTGGACGTCCCAGGTGGTGGTCTCACCGGTGGCGGTCACGCCGCCGGTGCCGTCGAGTTCGGTGCGCTCAGTGACAAAGCCGCTGACCTTGCCGTCCTCACCGATGATCTCCACGGGGGACTCGAAGAAGTGGATGAACAGCTTGTGCGGGGCGCCCTTCGGGTCGCGCATCGCGTAGCCTTCCAGGGTCTGGCACACAAGGTCGACGCTTTTCGCTTCTCGACGCGCCGTCTCCGACGCCTCGTCGTAGTCGATATCCTCCGGGTCGACGATGACCTCGATGCTGTCGGAGTGGTCGAGCTCCTTCAGCTCAAGGGGGCTGAACTTGGCCTGGGCGGGGCCACGGCGGCCGAAGACGTGGATCTCCTTCGCGGCGGACGCGTTCAGGTTGTCGTAGACATTGTCCGGGATCTCTGTGACCTTCAGCTCGTCGGCGGTCTTGGCGAGCACGCGGGCGATGTCGAGTGCGACGTTGCCGACGCCGACGATGGCGACCTTCTCAGCGGTGAGGTCCCAGTCGCGGGTGAAGTTCGGGTTGCCGTCGTAGAAGCCGACGAACTGGCCGGCGCCGTAGTGGCCGTCGAGCTCCGCGCCAGGAACGTTCAGGTCGCGGTCGGCGGTGGCGCCGGTGGCGAAGACGACTGCGTCGTAGTACTCCTGCAGCTCCTCGACAGTGATGTCGTTGCCCACATCGACGTTGGCCAGCAGGCGGATCTCCGGCTTGTCCAGCACGTTGTGCAGGGACTTCACGATGCCCTTGATGCGCGGGTGGTCAGGCGCGACGCCGTAGCGGATCAGACCGAACGGGGCGGGCATGCGCTCGAAGAGGTCCACGTGCACGTCCACATCGGACTTGACCAGAAGGTCGGAGGCGTAAATGCCGGCGGGGCCGGAGCCGACGACGGCGACGCGGAGGGTGTTGTCGGAAGTGGGAGTACTCATGAAGGTCGAAACTGTCCTTTGCGCTGTTGCTGGTGTCTCACGCAGGGCATCCTGCGGGTAGTTCTTGCTGTTATTTGTAGTGCCAGTATAGGGCATTGACCAAACGAATCTAGACAAAGTGGTCTTTTTGTATTGGACCGAGCGGTTTGACGGTGTGGCGCTGCGGGGTGTAACCAACGCCACCTGCGTGTGTCCGGGCAGGTGACTACACTTGAAATGAGCTGGATAGAGCGCGCAGGTGAGCGCGTCGATCCGCTGCGCGAGATGCGCGCATGATTCGCGTGCAAGATGCGAATACCCGCGAAACCATAGGGTGAAAGCCCGGAAAGGTTGTTCCTAGATGGCTGCAAACAGGTCCGTTCTCATCACTGCGGTAGGCCGCGAACTCGAGGGGGGTGACATCGAGGCGCTGGCAGCGGAGAAGAACCTGAAGGTCGTCAATCTGAACGACCAGGAGCGTGAGCTCTCCGCGATTGTGTCGGCGGATCTGCTTGCGGACGGTGACAGCCTCATCGTGGGTACCGGCGAGTACACCTTCGACGCAGAAGTCGCCACGGCGCTCGGTGTCCCGGTGCTGCTGCTCACCGCCGACGGCGCAGCCGAAAGCCCGGCAGCAGAGCTCGCTCTGGCTCGGGTGGAGGAGCTGGGGGCGCAGGCGACGGGCGTCGATAAGCTCGATGCTTCTGCTCTCGATGCCGCACTTGACACCGACGCGCGGCAGGTCATGTCCCCCGCTGTGTTTGAGAACTGGCTGATCACTCGTGCGAAGGAGAAGCGCGCGCACATCGTGCTGCCGGAGGGCGAGGACGACCGCATTCTGGAGGCCGCGCACCAGCTGCTCAAGCAGGACGTGGCGGACCTGACCATCCTCGGTGTCCGCGACGATATTGAGCGCCGTGCCGACGATATGGGCCTCAACCTCGAGGGCGCGAATATCATCGACCACCTCAATTCCGACCTGCTCGACGAATTTGCGGAAGAATTCGCCGAGCTGCGTAAGAAGAAGGGCGTGACCGTCGAGGAAGCGCGCGAGACGATGAAGGACATCTCCTACTTCGCCACCATGATGGTCTACAAGGGCCTGGCGGACGGCATGGTCTCCGGTGCAGCGAATACCACTGCGCACACCATCAAGCCGTCGTTCCAGATCATCAAGACCGCGCCGGGCGCATCCGTCGTGTCCTCGGTCTTCCTCATGGTCATGCGCGACCGCCTCTGGGCATTCGGCGACTGCGCCGTGAACCCGAACCCGACCGCCGAGCAGATCGGCGAGATCGCTGCTGTTTCCGCGAAGACCGCGGCGCAGTTCGGCATCGACCCGAAGGTGGCCATCTTGTCCTACTCCACCGGCACCTCCGGCTCCGGCCCGGACGTCGAGCGCGCTGTCGAGGCGACCGCCAAGGCGAAGGAGCTCGCGCCGGACACCGCCATCGACGGCCCGCTGCAGTTTGACGCCGCGGCTGACCCGGGCGTGGGCAAGAAGAAGGCCCCGGATTCCCCGGTCGCCGGTCAGGCGAATGTCTTCGTCTTCCCGGACCTCGAGGCTGGCAATGCCGGCTACAAGATCGCGCAGCGCACCGGCGGCGCGCTCGCTATCGGCCCCGTCCTGCAGGGCCTGAACAAGCCGGTCAACGATCTGTCCCGCGGCGCGACCGTCCCGGACATTGTCAACACCGTCGCAATCACCGCAATCCAGGCTCAAGGAGCTAACTAATGGCCTACGCACTCGTCCTCAACTCCGGTTCCTCGTCGATCAAATTCCAGATCGTCGACCCGACCGCATCCGCCTCCGACCGCCCGTTTGTCACCGGCCTGGTCGAGCGCATCGGCGAGCCGAACGGCCGCATCTCCATCAAGATTGAGGGTCGCCACGTCGAGTCCAATATGCCGATCCGCGACCACCGCGGCGGCCTGATGCTGGCCATCGCCATGTTGGACGCCAACGGCGCCGGCCCGACCCAGGTGGACATCATCGCCTGCGGTCACCGCGTTGTTCACGGCGGCAACACCTTCAGCGCGCCCGTGCTTGTCGACGATGAGGTTGTCGAGCAGATCCGCGAGCTCGTCCCCCTTGCCCCGCTGCACAACACCGCGAACGTCGACGGCATCGAGGTCGCCCGCGACCTGCTCCCGGATGTCCCGCACATCGCCGTGTTCGACACCGGCTTCTTCAACGACCTGCCGGCTGCAGCCGCCAACTACGCGATCGACCTGGACGTCGCCCAGCAGCACCAGATCCGCCGCTACGGCTTCCACGGCACCTCCCACGAGTTCATCGCCCGCGAGGTCGCCGACCACTTGGGACAGTCCGTCGAGGAGCTCAACCAGATCGTCCTCCACCTGGGCAACGGTGCTTCCGTCTCCGCTATCCGCGGTGGCCACGCGCAAGACACCACCATGGGTCTCACCCCGCTGGAAGGCCTGGTCATGGGCACCCGCTCCGGTGATATCGACCCGGGCGTGATCTTCCACCTCAACCGCACCGCCGGCATGGACATCGACGCCATCGACGACTTGCTCAACCGCCAGTCCGGCGTGAAGGGCCTGTCCGGTGTCAACGACTTCCGTGTCCTCCACGAGAAGATGGACGAGGGGGACGAGAAGGCCCAGCTGGCCTACGACGTGTACATTCACCGCCTCCGCCGCTACATCGGTGCCTACATGATCACCCTGGGGCGCGTGGACACCATCACGTTCACCGCCGGTGTCGGTGAGAACGACGCCACCGTCCGCACCAACTCCTTGGCCAACCTGGAGAACTACGGCATCAAGATCGACGAGGAGAAGAACGTCAACGGCTCCGGCCCGCGCATCATCTCCACCGAGGACTCCACCATCAAGGTGCTCGTCGTCCCGACGAACGAGGAGCTCGCCATCGCGCAGAAGTCCGCCGCGATCGCAGAGTCGCTCTAAGCGCTCTGCTCTTGCGCAGCTCACCCTCACCCGGTTCCAGCAGTGCTGGGGCCGGGTTTCGCGTTTCCGGACCTCTGCACCTGCCCAGATGCCGGCCACATTCGCCTTTGCACCCGCTGATTTCTAGGTGTTAACCCCAAAACTTAGTTATCCCAGGTCGCGGTTTGAGGGCCATTTTTTCCGACCTGGGGTAACTAAATTCTGGGGTTAACATCCTCGAGGGGTTAAATTCTGGGGTTAACAAAGAGGGTTCACAACTGGGTTCACATCCTTGGCGTTGAGGCGGGAGCAGAGAGGCCTGCCAGGCGCAGCGAGGCCTGCTGGGCATAGCAGCTGCTAGAACCAAGTCGCGGGGCGGACCTTGTTAGCGGTGTCCACCAGCGCGTAGCGGTGGCGTGCGAACGGGGCGCGGCGGGCTTGTTCGCGGAGCGTGATGGCCAGGCCGCGGCGGAGATCCTTGATGGTGAAGTCGTATTCGAATAAGTGGGTCCTGGCGGTGGCGGCGGAGGCGCCGGAATCGCGGAGGAAGGTCAGGCCGGCGCGGAGGACTGCGACCTTGATCTGGAGTAGGCGCGGCTCGTTGGTGGGGATCTCCTCCAGGCGGCGGGCGGCGCGGCGGATACGGGCTTCGGTGAGTTCGTCGCTGACCAGGTAGAGGATCGTGGTCAGTTTGGCCATGCGGTGGTGACGGGACTGCTGTGGGACCTTGTCCAGTGCGGCGACGGCCATCTCGACTTCGCCTTCGTACATGAGCTGGCGCGCCAAGCCGAAAGCGGAAGAGACGGTGGTGGGGTTCGCGGCCCACACCAGGGCGTAGAGGCGCATTGCGTTAAGGCGCAGCGTGGCCGGGTGGTCGGTCACGTGGGACCATTTCGGCGAAATCACCCCGGCTTTTTCCTGCGCCCGGAAATAGGAGTTGGGGAGTTCGCCCAAATCGGTGCGGATGGAGGAGAGGTGGCGGGCGAGGGTGTCGTCGATAAGCTTTTGCTGCTGTAGCCCTGATTGCTGGAGGAGCAGCTCGTCGACGGCGGCGAGCGCGAGCTTGGGCGCGGCCTCGCCCGGCACGATGTCGAGGACGGCGGAGAAGTCTTTTTGCGCGGAGGCGAAATCACCGTGAATGAGCTCGGTGAGGCCTTGGTACCAGTGGAAGCGCCAGTCGGAGCGCAGCGGGCCGTCGAGTTTGCTCAGCCAATGCTGCGCCTGCGAGGTCAGGCCGAGGTCGAGCATCGCGCGGGCGACGGCGAACGGGATCTCCGCGGAGTCGGCGTATTCGGTGGCCTTGAACGCCTGGCGCAGCGTCTCCAGGGTTTCCTGGGGCTCGGCGTAGGAGGTACCGGAGAGAAGGCCGGCGCCGACATCAGAGCGGTCGATCAGGGGAGTGGGCAGAGCAGACATTGCTTCGGAGGGAGTGATCTCGACGGTGCGGTCGATGCCGTCGATAAGCTGATCCGTGCGGAAGACGAGGTGCTTGGTGCCGAAAGTCGTACGTTGCGGCGAGAACAGCGAATGCTGCGCGGGGTGATTGATGCCGTCGCGCAGCGCAATGATTTCGCGCAGGACGCCCAGCAGCTGCACCTCGAGCTCTTCCACGCTGCGGAAACGCTGCTTCGGATCTTCGTGGCAGCACCGCGCGAGCAAGCGGTACAGCGAGATGTAGCGGCGCAGCGTCGGCGAGTCGCTCGGCGTGGGCAGCGTGTGCGAGTATGCGCGGCCCTCCTTCGGCAGCTCGAGAATGAGCGCGGCGAGCGTGCGCCCGACGGTGTAGATATCGCTGGCGATGCTCGGCCCCACGCGCGCGACCTCCGGCGCCTGGTAGCCCTTCGTGCCGTAGATGAAGCCGTACGCGCCGATGCCGCTGACCGCGCCGAGGTCGATGAGCTTGACCTGGTCTTCCGTGACAATGATGTTGTCGGGCTTGAGGTCGTTGTACACCACGCCGCGGCTGTGCAGGTACCCCAGCGCGGGAAGCACCTCCAGGATGTACGCGATCGCTTGATCGATGGGAAGCAGGTGCGTTTCTTGCGCATTTTTGCGTTCGCGTAACGACGGCCCACCCACGAACTCCATCACAATGAATCCCCCGTCAACCCTGGGGTCGTCGATGAAGTTGAAGATCTTCACGATGCCGGGGTGCGTGATGTCCGCCAAAAATTCCCGCTCCGCCGCCGCAGCCGCCGCCTCGTCTTCGCTCTTCTCCGACTGCATGCCCTTGAGCACCACGTGGCGGCCCGCCACGTAATCGTCCTGCGCCAGGTAGATCCACCCCATGCCACCGTGCGCGATCACGCCCAGGATCCGGTACTGGCCTGCGACAATATCGCCTTTCTGCAGCTGCGGCTCGGGGACCTTCTTGTTGACGATCGCGTTCGTCGGGTCCTTGATCGCCGCATTCGGCTCCACCGGCGCGACCCACGGCAGCTCCACCATGCCGTCGGCCACCGTGCGCGTCGCGCGCTTGACACCGCGCAGTTCGCGGAATGTGTCCAGCGCCTGCCGGCGTGCCCGCTCGCTCGTGCTCGCCTGCGCCCGCGCCAGCGCCTCCTGCTGCGCCCGTTCGTACGCTTCTTTCTCTGCGTTGGCCGCCTGCGCTCGTTGCACCTGTCCGGCGCGCAGCTCACCGAGGTCTTTCAGCAGCCCCGCGTACTCGCCCGCGCTGCCGTACAGGTCCGACTCGTCCAGCCCCTCCACGCGCGTGCTGTCCGTGGTGTCTTCCTCGTCATCGTCCGCGAACGGGTCGAAGGCCACCGCCTCCGTGGCCTCGGGGCCCTCGGTGGGCGCGGCTTCGTTTGAGGCGGGGATTTCGTCGTCCTCGTCGTCCTCGTCGTCTGCGAACGGGTCGAATGCGACTGCCTCTGTCGCCTGCGGCTCTTCGGCCGGGGCGGGTTCTTCGGAGGTTTTGGGTTCTTTGGGCTCTTCGGGCTCTTCGGGCTCTTTAGGGCGTGGGTGGACCGTCACCTGGTCGATGTCGCCGTGGTCGTACCAGGAGAGCCAGTCGTCGCCGGTGTTCCCGGTGCCGCTGGTGTTGCCGTCCTCGTCATCGTCGGCGAAGGGGTCGAAGGCGACGGCCTCAGTGAGCTCGGGTTCAGTGAGCTCGGGATCGGTCGTGTTGTCGCTGGTGGGGCGCTCGGGCTGGTCCGGTTGATCGTTGGTCGTCACGGCTTATTCTCCTTCCGCGGTGTCGGGGGTGTCTGGCTCGTCGGGGTCGTCGGTCTCCTCCGGGCGGTAGGTGAGGGCGGGGGCGGAGCGGGCGTCGATATGCGGGCTGAGCCAACGGTTGAACATGGAATCCCACGTGCCGTCGCGGCGGATGCGCTCGAGGGTGGAATTGACCTGGCGGGTCAGGCCGTCGTTGCCCTTCGGGATGCCCACCGAATACTGCTGGTCCGCGATTGCTTCGCCCGAGACGGTGGTGAGGGGGTCCTGGGCGGCGGCGCCAGCGAGAATCGTCTCGTCGCCAAGCAGTGCGCCGGTCTGGAATTGCTGCAAGGCAACCAGGCAATCGGTCCAGGTGCGGGTGCGCAGAATCTCCTGTTCGGGGAAAGTGCGGCGGGCCATGTCCACCACATTGGAACCGTCGGCGACGCAAATGCGCTCATCGGTGATGTCGCTTGTGGATTCAATGCCCGACGCCGCCGGAACGAGCATCCGCACACTGGAGTCGAGGTACGGGGCAGAGAAATCGATCGCTTCCAGGCGCTTCTTCGTGATCGACATGGTGCGCACCACGATATCGACCTGGCCGGACACGATCGCTTCGGTGCGCATCGTGGAATCGATGAAACGGAAATCCACTCTGCCAGGATCCGGGTCACCGAAAATATCCTTGGCGATCTCCCGGGCCAGATCGACCTCGAACCCCTTCAACTCGCCGGAGGCATTGTCGCGGAAGCTGAGCAGATACTGCGACTGGTCCACACCCACGATGATCCGGCCGCGCTTATAGATCTCCGGGATCCGCTCCTCCGGCGTCTTATCGTCCGGGCGCAGTGACCCGGGCCAGTCCGCGGGCTGACCGGCCTCGCCCGGCTCCTCGCCGGGTTCGTCGAGATGCGCGCCGGGCGGGAACAGCGCACTGTGAGTCGTGTGGGCGCTCAGCTGCTCCTGTGGCGGAGGCGGTGTTGGGGCGCAGGCGGCAGCGAAAGGCAGCACCGAGACAGTAAGAGCTGCCCACAGGGTCGTGGCGGGGTGGGGGCTGTGGGGGTGACGTCGATAAGCGATGCGTGCCATCACATGTACTCCTGAATGCGGGGGCGCGCGCCGACGAACGTGAGCGCGATCGCGGCGAGCATGAGAATCATGATGCCCGTTGAGACACCGCGCGTGGTGCCCAATGCCTCGTTGATGTGCTCGCGCTGCTTGTAGCGGGCGGTGGCATTGAGCTCGCCGAGGGACTCGTCGAGAAGCGCGAATGTCGTTGCCGTCGTGTTGCCCTCGCCGTCCGTCGCGAGACTCACCGCGCGGTCATATTCGCCGCTGTTCAGCGCGTTCATCATGGATGTGTGCGCGAGGCCCCAATCCGCGAGCGCATTGCGGGCGATGATGATCTCATCCGCATTCGTCACCGTGGACACCGCATCCAGCGCGTTCGCGACCTCGGCCGACGTATCGTTCATCGACATCGATGAACGCTGCGTATTGCGCGTCAGCAACGTCAACGTCTCGGCGGTGCGCATCTCCTGCGCCGTCGTCCGCGCATTCGTGAGCTGCTCGTACGGGCCTGCCGTACTCGCGAAATCATGCCGGCCCGCGTCCCACGCTGCGATATTCGACGCGCCCAACCACACCATCGCCACGAGCGTGAGCGCCGTCGCCGCGAGGAAACCCTTATTCAAACGGCGGCGGAACATCAGCCACAACGCGTACTGCGCGGCACCGAGCGCAATGAGAGCGGCGAGGAGGCCTGAGAGCGGAACCAGCTGCGCGCGCGTCAGACGGTTCATCTCGTCCTCCACCTGCTCACGCGTGATATCGAGGATCGTCTGCGCCTTCAGCAACATCGTCTCGTGCATCAACGAACTCGCCTGCGACATATACGCCACGCCCAACGGATTGCCCACACGCTGATTCGCCTGCGCACGCTCCATCAACCCCGTGTACTGCGGGATCAAACGCTGGATCTCGCGCACAGATTCCTGCACCTTCTCCGTGTCATCCGCACGCGTCACCACACTGCCGCGCAACACCTCATCCGCCGCGACCACCGCACTATCGATCGCGTCAAGATACTTCTGGTGCGACTCCGCCGTCTGCAGACCCGGCTGCACAAACGATGTCGTCGCCAACGTATCCGCCTGGCTCATCGACGTGAACAACGTATGCGCCGAATTGCTCATCGGCTCCGTCGCATTCAACAACGTCTGCAAACCCGACTCACGGTTCGCGCCCGCCTGCGACGCCGCCCACGCGCCCGCGAACATGAACATCGTCAGCACCAACAGCAAAACCAACAGCTTGCCGACGGTCGAACTCACAAACCCCCACGCGTTCCCCACCCAGCGACCTGTGCCACCCATGTACTCGCCCAGGCGCGTCTTGACCCCGCGCAGCCCCTTCTGCCGCGGCGTCTCCTCCAGCTGGTCCAGCCACGCGTCCTCGTGCTCCACCAGATCCTCCGGGCGGGTCTTCGACTTCCGCGGGGTGAAGCGGGGGAGTTTGGTTTTTGATTTTGGGGCGGGTGTTTTCTCGGCGGGTTTGGCGGGATCGGCGGGTGCGGCCTTGGCAGCTTTGGCGGCCTTTGTCGCCTTTTGGGTCGCCGCCTCCGCCCGTCGCTGTGCCCGCTGTCCCCGCGTCATTGCCCCAGAATAGCGCACTAGCACCGTGGTTCATGCGCACCGTTAGACTGGTTCGCATGGAAGGTGACGGCAACGGGTGGGTCGACGGTCCCGGCGGTAAGCGCGTGTGGGGAAAATACGGTGCGGCGGGACTCTTCCTGCGCGCTGGGGACACGGTGTTGTTGCAGCACCGCGCGCACTGGGTCGCTGACGGCGGGACGTGGGCGCTGCCTGGTGGCGCGCGCGATTCGCATGAGACGGCGCAGGAGGCGGCGCTGCGCGAGACGGTGGAGGAGTGCGGCATTGACACCTCCCTCGTCGAGGTGGAGAAGGAGCTGGTCACCGCCGGTGAGGCGCCCGGGTGGACCTACATCACCGTCATGGCGCACACCACGACCGGACAGCCCATCGATCTTGAACCCAACGCGGAATCTATGGAGCTTCTGTGGGTTCCGCTGGACAAAATCAGGGAGTATGAATTGCACCGGGGGTTTGAGTCGTCGTTAAGCGTGCTTTTGTGGCACGCTAAAGCGCATGATTGACGTACAGAACCTGACCAAACAATATGGCCAGGTCCGCGCGGTCGACGACCTCACGTTCCGGGTCGAACCCGGCGTAGTCACCGGCTTCCTCGGGCCGAACGGCGCCGGAAAATCGACGACGATGCGCATGATCCTCGGCCTTGACACGCCAACATCAGGCTCCGCGCTTATCGACGGCGCACCCTACCGTTCCCTGACCAACCCCCTCCGCAAAGTCGGAGCACTCCTGGACGCCAAGGCGATCCACCCCAACCGCTCCGCTCGCAACGCGCTGCTGTGGCAGGCCCAAGCCTCGGGCATCCCGACCTCCCGCGTCGATGAGGTACTCGGTCTGGTCGGCCTGACGTCTGTGGCGAATAAAAAGGCTGGTGGTTTTTCCCTGGGCATGGGCCAGCGCCTCGGCATCGCCGCCGCTATGCTCGGCGACCCCGAGTACCTGATCCTCGACGAGCCCGTCAACGGCCTCGACCCCGAAGGTATCCGCTGGGTGCGCGAGCTTCTGCGCCGTTTCGCCGCTGAGGGACGCACCGTGCTCGTGTCCTCCCACCTGCTCACCGAGATGGCGCAGACCGCCGACCACCTCGTCGTCATCGGCAAAGGCCGCCTCGTTGCCGCCGGTTCTGTCCACGAGTTCATCAAGGAGAACTCCGCCCTCACCACCGTCGTGCGCTCCCCACACCTCGACCAGCTCGGTTCTGCCCTGCAGGTCGAGGGCATCGAGTTCAGCCAGGCCACCGACCCTGACGGCCGCCCCGTTTTGGAGATCCCCGAGCGTTCCAGCGAAGACATCGGTGCCCTCGCGTTTTCCACCGGCATCATGCTCACCGAGCTTTCCGAGCGCCGCGCCACCCTCGAAGACGCCTATATCCGCCGCACCGAGAGCGCCGTCGAGTACCAGACCGGGATGCCTGGTGCTCCTGCTCCGGCCGCTTCCAGCGTTTCCACGACGGGAGAATACCGTGCTTAAGACAATGCTTTCCGAATGGACGAAGCTCCGCACCACCAAGTCTTTCTACTGGACAACCGGCCTCGCGTTCGTGCTCGCAGTTGTATTTGTGGCCCTCGCGGCAGCGTTCGACAGCCCGGATTTTCCGCTGTACGGCGGAGCCCTCGTGGTCCAGCAGGTCCTGATCTACGGGCTCATCCCGATGCTGATCCAGGCAGCCATGGTGGTCACCACCGAATACCGCTTCAACGTGAATTCCATCAACTTCGCCATCACTCCGCAGCGCTGGCAACTGGCCTTGTCCAAGCTCGCCGTCTACGGGCTGATCGCGGTGGTTCTCAGCATCATCATCCTTGTGGCCTCCTATACCGCCGGCGACCACTTCGCCCCCTACCCGGTGGAGTGGACGACCAATGTCTTCGCCCGCCGCTCCTTCTGGGCCGTGCCGTTGGTGGTCTTCCTATTGGTGATGATGACGCAGGGACTGGGGTGGATTCTGCGCTCCACAGCTGCAGTGGTGATGATCATGATCACGCTGCCGATCTTCGAGTTCGTTATCGGGTTCATCCCCAAGATCGGCCAGAAAGTCCAGTTCATCGCCCCATTCCAGAACGCTATCCCGTTCGTGTTGAACTCCCAGTCCGATAAGCCGAACCCCTTCGGCGGCGACCCGCTGACTCTGTGGGGCTCGTTCGGAGTCTTTGCTGTGTGGGTGCTGGTCATCTACGCCATCGGGCTCCTCCTCCTGGAGCGCCGCGATGCTTAGAAGTTAGCTCTTAGGGCAAGGATTACCTGCGGACGGGATTTCCCGCCGCAGGTTTTCTCTTTCCCGCCCTTTTCACTTTTTCGCGGAGCCGCGTCCTAGCCGGGCCGCGCAGCCCGGGCTGGTGAATCTGTTTACATTTTCAGCGCTCGCCCCAAAAGCCAAAACGCGCCTACCAGCGCTTATAAAACTCCTCGCAAGTGAGGGATGTAAACAGATTCACCGGTGGGGCCGCACCAACCATTTCGCAGGGGCGCGGGGGACGGGCCCAAAGCCGCGCTATTGCAATGCCGAGGTCAGCTTGAGCACGTTATCGATATAGCGCCGGGACCAGGGGCGCTGGTTCCATTCGGTAAGGGTGAGCTCGCGGGAGACGGAGAGGTAGGCGGCAGCGAGTCCACACAGGTCGGTGATGAGGGGGCCGTCCAGGATGAACAGGCTGTTCTCGTAGTTGAGGGAGAACGAGCGCATATCCATGTTCGAGCTGCCCATGATGGCGATTTCGTGCAGGTCAGCGGCGGCATTTGAGTCGGGGGTAGAACATGCGGCGGGAGAGTCCTCGACGGGATTGGCGGGGCCGTCGGCCCAGGTGACGGGGTCGGCGATGGCGAATTTGGAGTGCAGGACGTAGGGGGCGGGGAACTGCCAGATGTGGACGCCGGCCTCGAGAAGCTGCTGGTAGTAGGCGGATTGGGCGTGCTGAACCATGAACTGGTCGGCTTTCTCGCCCACCAATAAATCAACGCGGACACCGCGGTAACAGGCGGTGGTGATGGCTTCGAGCATGGAGTCGTCGGGGACGAAATACGGCGAACAGAGGATCAGGCGCTCGCGCGCGTGGTGGATGAGAGTATTGAACATCCGCAGGTTGGGTTCGGTGGTGAACCCGGGGCCGGAGGGGATGAGCTGGACCGTGGAGGTGTCAGCATCTGGTTCGGTGTCGCGGGGCGGGGTGATGTCGATGAGTTCGCTGGATTCGGTGTACCAGTCGACGGCGAAGAGCGATTCGAGGGAAGCGACGATCGGCCCGGTGAGTTCGACGAACGAGTCGACCCACTGGCGGCCCTTCTTCACGTGGCTGCGGACCAGGTAGGAGCGGTCGATGAGGTTGAACGAGCCCATCATGGCGACGCGGTCGTCGATGACGATGAGTTTGCGGTGATTGCGCAGGTCAGGGCGACGGAAGCGCCATTGCAGGGGAAGCAGGGGGAGCATGAGGTTCCACTCGATGCCGGCGGCGGTCAGCTTGCGCTTGAAGGCGCGGAAGCCAGGGTATTTCTGGGAGCCAATGTGGTCGAAAAGCACACGGACTTTCACGCCGCGGGCGACGGCGCGTTCCATCGCCTCGAACACGGGGGCAGTCGTGGTGTCCCAGGCTTGGGCGTAGATTTCGATGTGGACGTGGGAGGTGGAGGCGTCGATAAGCTCGGCGATGCGAAGCATCGTCTTTTGGTAGTCGGTCCACAGCGCTTTCGCGTGGCCTTCGAGCGCGGGGTACCCGGTGAGCGTGCGGTTGAGGTGCGCCATTGACGCCACGTCGCCGCTTAAGCGCACGCTGGTTGGCACGTCGGGGAAGTCGGCGTGGACGTCGTTGATCTCGTCGTTCGCTTCTTTTTGGATGCGGTGACGGCGCCGCGAGAGATACGTCGAGCCGAAGAAGAAATACAGCGGCAGCCCGAGGAACGGGATGAGCAGAATGATCAGCAGCCACGCATTTGCGCTGGACGGCTTGCGGTTTTCGGGGATGACGCCGATCACCGCGAACTTGATCGTGTAATCCACGATCATGAGGATGAGCTGCCAGGTGGAAAGGTCGGGGATCATCGGACGTCGTCGATAAGCATGCGCGTGACGTCGTAGTCCGCGACGACGGGTGCGTGGTCGGATGCGCCCTTGCCCTCGCGCTCATGCTTATCGACGAACCCCCTTCCCTCCATTCCCGTCAACTGGAAATCGATGAGCATGCCTTCATTCCTTTGGAAGCGCATGGCCTTGTAATCCCAGTACGAGTAGGGCTCCTCGTGCGTGATGGGAGCGAGACCGGATTCGAGGAGGTTGCTAAAGGCCGCGCGCTCCGGCTCCGTGACGTGCGTTTTCCCTTCGAAGAACGCGCGGTCCCACACGTCTTTGTCGGTGGGCGCGATGTTGTAGTCGCCGCAGAAGACCTGCGGGGTGCCTGGCTCGACGGCCTCGGCGAGGCGCCACAGGAATTCGAGCTTGTAGTCGTAGTGGCGGTCGCCGATCTCGCGGCCGTTGGGGATGTACAAGCTCCAGACGTCCACGCCGCCGCAGGTCGCACCTACTGCTCTAGCCTCTCGTTCTTGAGGTTTTTCAGGATCCTTGTGGAAGCCGGGCTGGTTGGGGAAGTGGTCGCGAACGTTCTCTAGGCCGACCCGGGAGATCAGCGCCACGCCGTTCCACTGGTGGTAGCCGACGTGGGCGACCTCGTAACCCGCGGCCTCGAACACCGAGTACGGGAATTTATCGTCCGCGCACTTGGTTTCCTGCATGGCTAGAACGTCGATGTCGTTGCGCTCCAAAAACGCGATGGCGCGGTCGGCGCGCGTGCGCACCGAGTTGATGTTCCACGTGGCAATCCGCATGCGCTCTACCCTAGATCACGCTCGGGTTTTAAGGGTGGCGTAGCGGTGGCGGTGGTGCTCGACGAAGCCGAGCTTGTCGTACAGTCCGATCCCGGCATCGTTGGTGGCCAAGACGTGCAAGTACGCGTCGGTCGCGCCGCGGGATGCTCCCCAGTGGAGCATGTGCGCGCCGAGCGCGGTGCCCAGTCCCTGGCGTCGGAAGTCCGGTGCGACCTCGACTGCCGAGTAGCCGAGCCAGACGCGGCCGTCGTCGGAGGAGGTGATGGTGCCGCGGGTGATCGCGATGGTGTCTTTGCCTTCGTGTGCGAGTAGCCGGCCAAAACCCAGCTCGCCGTCGATCTCCTCGGCCAGCTCCGCCAGTGCTTTCGGCGGCAGGGGTTGGCCGCGGAAGTGATACATGTCCAGCCAGGCATCGTCGGGTTCGGTGTCGATGCGGAAGCACGCGGTGCTGTTGTCAGGGGTGTCGGGGAGATCCTCAAGGGAGCGGGTCATCGTGATGATCTCCGGGCCGAGCTCCCACGCCTCCGGGTTGCGCTCGACGAGGTGGAGCGCGGGTTTGCCGATGCGCTCCGGGATCAACAACTGCACCGGCATCTTTCGGGCGCGGTAGAACTCGACGATCTTGTCGATCGGGACCGGCTGCAGACTTGCCGAGTGGCCGATGGGGGTGGCGCTATTGGAGCGTTCGGTGATGGAGGAGCCGGAGCGGGCGAGCCAGGCGTCGATAAGCGAATGCTCTTGGCCGGGGAACGCGCGGGCCGTGGCGGTTTCGACGGCGCGGATGTCGCTGTTGCGGATGCGGCGCGGGCTGAGGCGGCGGACGACGATCGGTTCGTCGATGCGGATCGCCTCCGCGTCCGACGGGAGACCGCCGACTTTCTGCGGGCGGACGACCAGCGGATCGAGCGTGACCACGTGCCCGATGACATCCGTGGCGTGGTTGCCGTGGCGGCGACGCACGACCACGCGGTCGCCCGGTTCGACGGGGGTGGTGCGGAACACTAGTGGCCGAACGGGTCGGGGTCTTCGCCCGGCATCCACGTGTTGCCCGCGTGGTCCCAGCCGTTGCGCTTCACCGCGCGCTTCGCCTCGCGCTTGTAGCGTCCGGTGAGAACGTCCAGGTAGACGTAGCCGTCCAGGTGGCCGACCTCGTGCTGCAGACAACGCGCGAAGAAGCCCGTACCCTCGACCTCGATCTGATTGCCGTTCTCGTCCAAGCCCGTCACCTTCGCCCAGTCGGCGCGGCCGGTGGGGAACGACTCGCCCGGGACGGACAAGCAGCCCTCGTCGTCCTCCTCGCTCGGCATCGTCTTCGGGATCTCACTGGTCTCCAACACTGGGTTGATCACCGTGCCCCGGCGCATCGTGTCCCCATCCGGGCAGTGGTACACGAACAACCGCTTATTGACGCCGATCTGGTTCGCCGCCAGCCCCACCCCATACGCGGCATCCATCGTCTCGTGCATGTCCGCAATGAGCTCCTGCAGCTCCTCCACCGGCTCCGTCACCGGCTCCGTCGGGTTATGCAGGACTGGGTCACCGTAAATCACAATCGGTCGGATCATGCGGTTCAGTATAGTTTCGCGGGTCGGGCCGTTATAGTTTCGGCTGTGGATCCGTCTGACTTGGCTATTCTCGACTTCGCCGGCCGCGCCCCCCGCAGCCTCGGCGCCCGCGAAGACGCCATCCGGGCTGAGCTCGGCATATCACCGTTCCGGTACTACCAGCGCCTCAACGCGCTTATCGACGACCCCGCCGCCCTCGCCGAGCGCCCGCAGCTCGTCCGCCGGCTGCAGCGCATTCGGGAGCAGCGCGTTTTGGGCGGTGGGGAGGTCTAGGGGTTGGGCCTGGGCTCTAGTTGTTAACCCTAAAAGTTAGCCCTAGATGTTAACCCCGCCTGGCTGTTCCTAGTTGTTAACCCCAAAACTTAGTTTCCCCAGGTCGGTGATTTTGGGCCATTTTTGCCGACCAGGGGAAACTAAGTTCTAGGGTTAACATTTGGGATTCACATCCTCAGCGGCTGGCCAGTGCCCACTGCGCTCTCCGCCCCGGGGTGCTGCATCTGCAGGGCCTATGCAGCGCATAGTTCACGGTTTCGGCGTGTTGGGATAAAGAATGGCGACGTGGGCACATTAGGGTGACGGCTGTGACTAATGTGAACTCTGGTAACCGTGACCCGCGTAAAGGCCGCTTCAGCGGCGCCCGCAAGTTCTTCAGCCGAGACAAGAGCGAGGATCTGCTGCAGGACCGTGGCGACCTCGCGGACGACCTGGTGCAGGAACCTGCGTCCGACCACTACGAGACAGCTGGCGACGGCTCCTTCGACGAGGCGCTCGACGAGTACTACGACGCCCGTGACCAGTACGACCCGCGTGAGGAGCGCGCCGCTCGCGAGGCCGCCGAGCGCGAAGAGCCTGCCGCTCGCGAGACTGCCAAGCGCAAGACCGTCGAACGTGAAACCGCCGCGCGCGAACCTGTGGCCCGCGGCAAGCACCACCGTCGCGAAGAGGTTGACTCTGACGGCTATGGCTACAGCGGTGGCTACAAGTCTGACTCCGACGGCTACGGCTACAGCCACGGCCACAAAGAAGCAGCGGGCAGCACTGCCGCGATAACGGGGGCCGAAATCGGTGACTACGTCGACGGCGACAATAACTACGGGTACACCTCTAAGGAAGCCGCCTACGACGACCGCGCCGATTACGACAACTACGACGACGAGCGCACGGACTCCATCGAGGCCGACCGCGCAGAACGCGACGACCGCGCAGTCGCCGCGCCGGTCACCCGCACCGCGGCAGCCGGCGCCGGCTCGAGCACCGCGGCTGCCGCAGGTGGCGTGCCCAAGCGCGGACTGGCGATGATCCTCATTGCGGTGGCGCTGCTGCTGGCGTTGTGGGCCGTGTACGCGTTGACCAAGGGCGGTGCTGATAACCAGGCTGCTAATGATCCGGCGGGCCAGTCGGTGCAGAACCAGAATGACCCGAACGCACAGGGCCAAAACGGCGCAGGTCAGAACCCGAACGACCCGAACGCGCAAAACCCGAACGGTGCAAACCAAAACGGCGCAGGTCAGAACCCGAACGACCCGAACGCCCAGAACCAGAACGCCGCAGACCAGCATGGCGCAGACCAGAACGCCGCGAGCCAGAACCGCCAGCCGGGCGCAGCGGCTGATGCGCCGGCGGGTCCGAATAACCCGATGACGCGCGAGAATATGACGGTGAATATCTACAACAACTCGGCGGTGAGCAACCTGGCTGAACGGGTCTCTGGTCAGGCGCGTGAGAACGGTCTGAACCTCGGCGAAGTGGGCAATATCCCGGGCGAGGTCGCGATCTTCGAGCAGAACACCGTGCTGTTCGACCCGAATACCCCGGGTGCGGAGGACCGTGCGCGTGAGTTGGCGGACACGATCGGCGGCATTGCACTGGCTAACGACGACCGCGTCCCCGCCGAGGCCAAGAAGCCCGGTTCCGTGACGGTGGTGCTGGCGGAGAACCGCGAGGTGGCTCTCTAAACCGATACACACCCTGACAGGCTGAAATTAAATACCGGACCGTCCCTGCAGAAATTTGCGTGGGGGCGGTTCTTCCCGTATTCAGAGAGAATGACTGTGCCGACAAATCAGGCCACGATGGATCCGTTCCGGGATTTCAACCGGTCGGAAGCGCTGAGCCTGGGCGTGGAGTGGGAGATCGCGCTCGTCGATCCTAAGACGCGCGATTTGGTCCCTTTCGCGGCGGAGGTTATCGATGCGGTGGAGCAGCGGTGGCCGGGAACGCACCTGGAAAAGGAGTTCCTGAAGAACACGATTGAGCTGGTCACGCCTATTTGTGATACGACGGCTGAGGCGATGGAGTACCTGCGGGAGACGAAGGACAAGATCCAGCAGGTGGCGGACGAGAAAAACCTCAAGTTGTGGGCGGGTGGGGGCCACCCGTTCGCGGATTTCCGGGCGCAGCCGGTAGGCGATAAGCCGACGTACAAGGAGATCATCAACCGCACGCAGTACTGGGGGCAGCAGATGCTGCTGTGGGGCACACACGTGCACGTGGGGATCAGGCACGAGGACCGTGTGTGGCCGATCATCAACGCGGTGATGACGAAGTACCCGCACTTGCTGGCGATCAGTGGGTCGAGTCCGGCGTGGGAGGGACTGGACACCGGGTATGCGTCGAACAGGACGATGCTCTACCAGCAGCTTCCCACCGCAGGCATGCCGTACCAGTTCGGTAGCTGGCAGGAGTGGGTCGATTTCATGCGCGACCAGACGAAGTCGGGGGTGACGTCGCACACGGGCTCAATGCATTTCGACGTCCGCCCGGCCGCCAAGTGGGGCACCGTCGAGGTGCGCATTTCGGATGCGGCGACGAACCTGGAGGAGCTCGCAGCCATCGTGGCGCTGACGCACTGCCTCGTCGTGCATTACGACGACATGATTGACCGGGGCGAGGAACTGCCGACGCTGCAGCCGTGGCACGTGGCAGAGAATAAATGGCGCGGAGCCCGCTACGGTCTCGACGCCGAGGTGATCACTAGCAGGGACACAGATGAGCGCCTGGTCACGGATGAGCTGCTGGAGATGGTGGGGGAGCTACAGGGCGTCGCTAAGCGTCTTGGCTGCGTTGATGAGCTGAACCTTGTCGCGAAGATCGTGGAAAATGGTGCGGCGTACCAGCGCCAACGCGCGGTGTACGAGGCGATGGGCGATTGGTGCGGCGCGGTGGACCAGGCGGTGGATGAACTTCGCGCCGGGCACCCGAGCGCCTAAACCCAGCTATGCGCTGCGCTGCAGGTCGCCGGGGTGCTCGTTGATGGCGATGTCGTCTTCGTCGCCGTAGAGGCCCTCGCGGCGGGAGACGCGGCCGAGGCGCTGCGCGGTGACCGGGTTGGTCATGAGCGCGAAGAGGACGAGCAGGAAGAGCATGCCCACGTCGCCGCGCTGGCCGACGTCGAAATGCTCGGAGCCGGTGAGGCGGAAAATCACGCCGAGAATCACCATGATCAGGCCGACGGTCTGCGGTTTCGTCACGGCGTGGACGCGCGAGAGCGTCGTGTTGAAGCGCGCGATGCCCACGGACGCGAAGAAGACCTGCAGTGCGCCGAGCACGATGAAGATGAGCGACAGGACGTCGGAGATATATTCCCAGGTGAAGGCCATTAGAGCGCACCGTCCCTCTTGCGGAAGCGGGCGACGGACAGCGAACCGATGAAGCCGAGCAGCGCGACGACGACCATCGCGTTGACCACGGTCGTGTCCAGCGTCCAGCAAATATACGTCGCCAGCGCGCATTGAATCGAAGCGACAATGCCGTCCATCGCCACGACGCGGTCGAGCGAATTCGGCCCGGTCACCAGCCGCCACGTCGTGATGAAAAACCCGGCGACGAGCAGCACAGCCGCCACCGCCAGCACGGAGTTGTAGATCGCGTCATCCATGTTTGTGGGCCTTTCTCTTTTCAAAAATAGCGATCATCGAGCGCTCAAGCTTATCGACGTCCGCCAGCGCCTTCTCCACATCCTTCTGCCTCCCCGCGGACAGAACGTGAATGGTCCACGTGCGGTTCGCCAGATCGATGTCGGTGACACAACCACCCGGTTGGAGGTTGTAGGCGCAGGTAGCGAAGTACAGCGCCAATTCTGAGTTGAGACGCATCGGGACCTTGAAGATCGCGCTCTTTGGCGGTCCTGCCGGGCGGATCGCCAGCCACGACACTTGAACGGCGGCGACGAACAATTCGCCCACCCACCGGATGAGGAACACGATCAGTTTCGGGACATTCACGTCCACGCCGCCGGTGGGCAGCTTGGGCAGTGGCAGCAGCATCGTGATGAGGAAGCCTAAGCCCGCGCCGGCAAAGACATTCGCCCAGGTCAGCTCCCCCATGAGGAGGATCCACATGAGGGCGAGCCAGAAGATGAACCACGGGCGGAAGCGGTCGGAGAGATGCTCACTGACCGTCAGGCGCGGGGAGGGGAGCTGATTGGAACTCATGGGTTGACCTCCTCGTCGGCGGCGGGCTCGGTGGGCTCCTCGGATTCGGGAACGGGGGAGGGCACAGGCACCGTCGTCACGCCAGCGCTGGGTTCGTCGATGTCGTGGACGCGGTTGGGAAGGGAGTCGGAGTCATCGTCGTCAAGCGTGCTCTTATCCAGCGTCCGTGAGGGATTCGACCAGTCGCTGCCGAGGACTGCGTTGCGGTAGAGCGCGGTGTCGAGCGCGGAGTCGGCGGCGCGGCCGGTGATTGCAGCGATGGGGCCGGCGAGGACGGTGATGGCGACGGATGCGGCGACGAGTGTCGCGGTGGAGGCGACCATGCCTGCGGGGAGGCTGCCGGCATCCTTGCTGTCCTCGAGAGCGACGGTGTCGGAGACATCGCCGAGCGGGCTGAGGCGCACGGAGACGACGTTGCCCTCGGGCGCGTCGGAGCGGTCGCGGAGGAAGGCCTTGGACCAGACGATCATCATCGCGTAGAGCGTGAGCAGCGACGTGACCACGGCACCAACGATGAGCACCCACGAGCGCCACGAGCCTTCCTCGGCGCCGGCCTGGATGAGCAGGACCTTGCCGATGAAGCCGGAGAACGGCGGAATGCCGCCCAGGTTGAGCGCCGGGACGATGTAGAGCAGCGCGATCACGGGCGCGGTGTACATCAGCGAGCCGAGGCGGCGCAGCTGCGAAGACCCCATTTGGCGTTCGATGAGGCTGACCACGAGGAAGAGCGATGTCTGCACCAGAATGTGGTGGACGGCGTAGAAGATCGCGCCGGACAGGCCGTGCGCGGTGCCGAGCGCCACACCGAAAATCATGTAGCCGATGTGGCTGACCAGGGTGAATGAGAGCAGACGTTTGATGTCGTTTTGGGCGAGAGCGCCCATCACGCCCACGACCATCGTGGCCAGCGCGACCCACATGAGCAGGTGGCTGAGCGGTTGGTCGGGGAACATGGTCATGCGGACACGGATGATGGAATACACGCCGACCTTGGTCAGCAAGCCGGCAAAGACAGCGGTGACCAGGGACGCAGCGGTGGGGTAGGAGTCCGGCAGCCACGCGTCGAGGGGGAAGACCGCCGCCTTGATGCCGAAGGCCACGAGCAGGGTGGCGAAGATGGCGGCGCGGGTGCCGTCGGGAATCTCCTCCAAACGCATGCCCGCCTGCGCCATATTCACCGTGCCGACGGATGCGTAGACGAGACCGAGGGCGAAGATGAAGATCATCGACGACGCCATGGACACCATCACGTAGCTGATGCCCGCGCGCACGCGCTGCGGTGATGCACCCATCGTGAGCAGGATGTACGACGCGACGAGGAAGATCTCGAAGCCGACGTAGAGGTTGAACAAGTCGCCTGCCAAAAACGACAGGTTCACGCCCATCGACAACAGCATGTAGATGGGCAGGAAGACTTCGACCGGGTCGTTCTCGTTGCCGTCGCGGATACCCTGACTGATCGCGAACCACATCACGCAGAACAGCACGATCGCCGAGACGAACAGCATGATTCCGGACAGCCGGTCAGCCACGAAGGTGATGCCGATCGGTGCGTCCCACCCGCCCAATTGCAGAGTCTGGATGCCGGAAATATCCGCCACCAGAATCATGGAAGCCGCGATCACCGCCAGCACCAGGAACGTGAAGAACGCGATATTGCGCTGCAGCGCGCGGTGCTTTCCGGAAAGCAGGATCAGCCCAGCAGCCAGCGCCGGCAACAGCACCGGCAGCGGGATCAGGTACGGCATCGCCGGCAGGAGGAAATCGACGTACTCCTCGTAGAGCGTCGGGTTGGTCAGCTCAGGGCTAGTCATTGTCACCCTCCTTCACCGGGTCCTCGAAGGAGCGCGGGCCGAATGCGTCGCCGCCGCTGCGCAGTCGCCCGGTCTCCGGGTCGTCGGAGGCATCGGCGTCCGGTGCCGCAGACGGGGTCGCCGGACGCGCGGCGATTGCTTGGTCCTCCGCGTCATGCTCGATCACATCGTCGGTGCGGTAGCGGTATTGCCTGTACAGCAGCGCCAGAATGAATGAGACCATCGCCATCGCGATCACGATCGCGGTGAGGATCATCGCTTGCGCGAGCGGGTCGGCCGACTGATCGGCAGCTACGGAATCGCGGTCGAGGATCGGGGGAGCGCCCGCCTGTCCGCCCGATTGGAGCAGCAGCAAATTCGCGCCGTTGCCGATCAGCATCACGCCGAGCAGCATCCTCGTCATCGCGCGGTCGAGCATCAGGTACACGCCCGCCGCGATCAGCACGCCGGAGGCGATGATCAAAAACAGGTTCGCTTCCACAGTTACGCCTCCCTTCCAGTTTGAGCACGCTTATCGACGTTCCCCTCCGAACCCAAAGCCACCCTCCGACTCGCGCGCCGCGCGATACGCTGCGCAGCCCGCTCAGACGACAACTCGGCCTCGCGCTGGGCAGCCCGTTGAGCTGCCCGCTGTCGAGCGTTCGCTTCCCGGGCGCGTTTGCGTTCTTCGTTCTTGCGCTGGAGAGCACGGGCGCGGTCGCGTGCGCGTTCCTTACGTTCGTCCTCTTCGCGGTCGATCTGGCCACCGAGAGAGGTGAGAATGTGCATGACCAGGCCGACGACGATGGTGTAGACGCCGGCGTCGAAAAGCAGTGCCGAAGGAACCGTGACGGGCCCGATGAGCGGAAGCTCCGGCTCGATGTACCCGCTGGTCAGTGGCGGGTAGCCGAGGAACATCGGGATCACCGCCGCTGCGCCGGACAGCAGCAGGCCGGTGCCGAGCAGCTTCGACGGGTCGACCGGAAGCGCCTCCTCCAGCTCGTCGCGACCACCGGCGAGGTAGCGCAGCGTCAGCGCGAGCCCCATGACCAGGCCGCCGGCGAAACCGCCGCCGGGAGCGTTGTGGCCGGAGAAGAAGAAGTAGGCGGACAGCAGCACCATCGCCGGGAAGAGCAGGCGAGTGACCACATCGACCATGATCGAGCGGTTCTGGGCTTTCTCGCCTTCCACGCCCGAGGCGAGCCAGCGCGGGCGGCGCGTGGACAGCGTCGGGCGACGCGAATCGCGGGTGAAGGATTCGGTGCGGTAGATCAGGCTGGCCACGCCGGTCGCCGCGATGACCAGCACGCAGATCTCGCCCAGGGTGTCACCCGCGCGCAGGTCCACGAGCAGGACATTCACGGTATTGCGGCCGTGGCCGATCTCGTAGGCGAGGTCCGGCATCAGCGTTGAAATCGGCTCGTGGATGCGCGCGGACATCGCCGCCATCGCGACCACGACCACCGACAGTCCCGTGCCCACCGATAACCACGCGCGCAGGCGCACGTCCGAGTCCTTCTTCACATCTACCTCGGTGGGCAGTTTGCGCAGGACCAGCATGAACACGACCATCACCAGGGTCTCCACCAGAACCTGCGTCAGCGCCAGGTCAGGAGCACCGTGCAGCGCGAAGAGCACCGCCGAGCCATAGCCCGTCAGTCCCACCAGAATGATCAGCGACAGACGGTTCCTAATCACAGTCGCGGCCACAGCCGCACTGACAATCACGATCACCGTCATGCCCTGCCACGGGTTATCCCACAGGATCATGTGCGTATCGGCACTGTCGCCGAAAATCAGGGCAGCCAGCGGCACGACCATGAGCACGCTGAAAATCACCGCGAGGTTGATGGTCAACGAACCGCGCTGCGTCGACGCCGTCAAGCGTAGCGACGCCTGCCGCAGCACCTTCAGCATGTTGTCCCACAGCGCATCCGCATCACCCAGGGCGGGCCGCTCGAACTGCGCCTTCTTGACCACCTCGCGCTGCCAGAACATCACCGCGCCGGCGGCGACGATCACAGCGCTCAACCCCAGCGGGATCGTGATCCCGTGCCACAGCGCCAAGTCCTGATGCTCAGCTTCCGGGAACCGCACGTTCAGGTACTGGTTGAACAGGTTCGATAGCGGCGCCGGTAGCAGCCCGAAGATCACGGTGAGCAGCACAAGGAGTGCAGGCGGGGCCCATTGCAGGAATTCGATGCGGTGCATGTCGCGGACGGCGGGGGAGGTGCCGTCGATAAGCTCTGCGCGCATGTCTTTTTCTGGCTTCCGCGCGAATGCGCCCCACAGGAAGTACAGCGAATACGTCATGGTCAGCACGGAGCCGAGCACGAAGCCGACGAGCAGCACGTTGCGCGGCATGCCGTACAGCAGCTCCTCGTGGAGCGTGGCCTCGAGCGTTGCTTCCTTCGCGACGAAGCCCCACAGCGGCGGGATGCCCGCCATCGACGCCGCCGCGATGGTAGCCAGCACGGCGACCAGCGGTTCCTTGCGCCCGAGGCCCGAAAGTTCGCGGATATCGCGCGTGCCCGACGTGTGGTCGATCGCGCCGACGATCATGAACAGCGCCGCCTTGAACAGCGAATGCGCGAAGACCAGCGCCAGGCCCGCCAGCGTCGCCTCGCGCGAACCGATGCCCATCACCGCCGTCATGAACCCCAGCTGCGAGACCGTGCCGTACGCGAGAATCAGCTTCAAATCGCGCTGCTTGAGGGCCATCCAGCCGCCCAGCAGCATCGTGAACACGCCCGCAGGCAGAACCACGATGTGCCAGACGCTTATCGACGCAAAATCCGGCGCCAACCGCCCCACGACATAGATGCCTGCTTTCACCATGGCAGCGGAGTGCAGATACGCCGACACCGGCGTCGGCGCCGCCATCGCGCCCGGCAACCAGAAGTGGAACGGGGCCTGCGCCGACTTCGTCAACGCGCCCAGCAGGATCAGGGTCACCGCCGCCGTAATGCCCGTGACCTGGTCCAGATCCGTCATCCCGGCGATCTGCGAGATCTTCCACACCCCGGTCTGCGTGCCGAAGAGAATGATTCCCACCAGCATCGCCAGCCCGCCGAACGTGGTGACCAGCAATGCCTGCGTCGCCGCCCTGCGTGACGACGCCCTCTCCCCGTAATACGAGACCAACAGGAACGACAGCACCGAGGTGATCTCCCAGAAGATGTACATCATCAGGAAGTTGTCGGAGATGACCAGGCCGTACATCGCCATCGCGAACATGGTCAGCTCTGCGCCGAAGACGCTCAGCCGCCGCGGGTTCGAATCGAAATACCCCCAGCAGTACAACAACACCAGCGCGCCGACACCCAAGATGATCAGCCCGAACAACCCCGAGTACGCATCCAACCTGAACTCGATATTCAGGTGCATTCCCGGCATCCACGGATATGACGCCTGGATCTCACCGCCGTTTTTGAACGTCCCGTTTGCGAACTGGTACACCAACCAACCGAATCCCGCTCCCGGCACGAGCGCCAACGCACCGAACGCCGGCCGCCCGAACGTCCGCAGCAAAACCGGTGCTGCTGCCGTGGCGGCAGCAAGCGCCAGAAGCAGGGTGATCACGGTGTCACAGCCCTCCCAAGTCTCGTGTCCGGCGGGGGTCTTCGGTTGTGTCGGCTCATGCAGTAGTGCTGCACGTGAGCCAACAGCGCGCAGGCGAAAAAACACCCTGCCAACTTGGGAAAACTACGTAAAACCAAATCAAAAAGGCGCGTCATCGCTGGCGCGACCAACGTTTGCAGTCTACCTATTTAGTTCTATTCGGGGGTGTTCTGCCCAGGGTTTGCATTCCTGTGCTTGTGTACGCGGTTTTAGCCGTAGATCCGCTGCGCCCCCGATGTCATCGCCGCAGCGATTGACGATTCACTCGTCGCACCGAAGCCGACCGCCCAGGCAGTGTCGCGCTCATTGATCTGGTGCGCGACCTTGACCGCTGTGAACGTCGCCTCGTGCAGTGTGAACTGGTGGAATTCGAGGATCTCGACGTAACGACCTTCGTCGGCAAGCATCGCCCCGAACGCGTGCGCCGGCCCCGACGTAGTGACCTCGTGGTGCGTCGTCTCCGGCGGGAACGTCTTCGACGTGCGCGTGACATTCGCCGAATACGTGATGTAGCACCAGTGGTCGTGGCGGGCCTCGATGTCCGAGATCTTGACCGTCGGCGTCGGCGCATACGTCGCACTGAACAGTGCCCAGCTCATGCCCATTGCTTCTTCCCGCAGCTCACGCGGCAAGCGCCGCGGCGAATCGAAGCGGATCTGGAACGGGTCGCGCTCCTGGGTGCGGGTGCGCTCGGGAGTGCGGGTGTGGTTGAAGCCGGTGTCAGTGGTGGGGCGAGTCTGCTGATCGGAATTCTGGGAGCGCTGGGTCTGCTGAGTCGAGGTGTAAAACACGTCAGGTGTCCTTCTACGTTTCGCGGAGGATGTGTGTGGGGGTGTACCGACTCGCTGTACTGGGTGGTTAACGACCACTACCCCACGCCGCGGGGAGTCGGTTACTCCGCGTTGGGGTCGGTGGCCTCTAGTACCACCTTGAGTACTAGCGCTCGTAGAAGAATCGGCTTTCGCATGCCTCTGACAGTAGCCAAGTTAAAGCGTGATGTGCAACACATTCCGGGAAATTAGTTTTCGCGGTCTCGCCGCGGGGTCCGTTCGCGGACCTGCTCACGTGGTGCTCGGGGGCCGGTGGATATAGATTACGTAGTTGCCGGAGTAACCAAAGCTGACCTGGGGTTTTAGCCGCGTTCCTGGAGGCGCGATCACTGTCAAGTGGTTGTGAACATTTTTGGGTTCGTGTTGATGGTGGTCGATTGTGGCTGTGTTGCTGTCGTTGTGCGGATGATGCTGGTTGTTGGTGGGGGTGGTTTCAGCACGGTGGTTGGT